>NZ_JBEXUI010000004.1:0-361584 GCF_040614395.1 Nocardia sp. NPDC005998
ACCTCCCCAGGCAGCATCACCACTGCAGCGCCAGCGATCAACTCGCCACCCCGCTGACCCGATTACCGAGCCAACCTTCCTTGCAGAGGCACTAGCTGCGACACCCGCGAGGGCTGCACCGGAGAAATGGAAAACCGGAATGCAGCGACTTCGAACTGCGTGTGGCGTGCTGCACGCCATTGAATTCGACACCGCTTAAGGTCTGACTCGGTCCGCCCATCAGGGGCAGTTGAGTGGAGGGATTCGAAGGATGAAGTTCGAGAAAATCACTGCTGCCGTTTTCGTGGCCATCTCGGCCGTGGGTGTCACTGCGGCAACCGCCCATGCAGAGCTGGCCGTAACAGAGCAGCCGACTGCGGTGACTGCGGGGGGCACGACGTCCGGTGTGGATCACGGAATCAACTACCAGATCACCGTTTCGCCAGTCGATAGGGGCATTATCACCACCGTCGAGAATGGCGAGTTCGAGATCGCGGAGGACGGTGCGGTGGTGCTCGAGTCCGGCGACGGAGCGGCGGTGACCGAAATGCCGCAGTGGTACGCCGTCGACGGGCGTTCGATCGCGATTGCACAGCACATCGGTGCGGACGGCCGCACCCTGACGCTGACACCGACCCCGACGGCGGAAGATATTGCGCAACTGCAGGACATCAGCTCCTACGACCGACTCAAGGAGCAGATCAACAAGAACCTGCCCGGCGTCGTCGGCGGTGCCATCGTGGGCGGCATCCTCGGGGCGTGTCTGCCCCTGATATGGGGGATCAGCATTCCCGTGGGTGCGCTGATCGGTGCAACCGTCGGCGGATACGTCGTGGGCGGCCCGGAGTTCTTCGACGCCGTACAGGCGTGGGCCACCGGCCAGCCGTGATCCCGGGCAGGTGAAGTAGGCGCCGACTGGTCGGGGGTTGCGGAGCTGTGGAGGCTCGCAAGCGGGTGCTCGATGGCCTGGATGTGCTGGTCGCGCGGGGATCTGGTGCAGACGCGGCCGGGAGGGTTTCCCCGCCCGGCCGCGCACGCGGTCAGCAGTGCTCCTCTATGAACAGCATCCGCCGATCATCGTGAGTACGGAACTCGTGCGCCAGGAAACGGCCGGTTGACCAGTCTCCGCCAGGACCCTGGTAGTTGTTTTTGACCTTGCTCCAAAACCCAGATCGTTCGGAGTCCGCGAGGAGGCGCGGGTGTGTGCCACCGCATTCGCCGAGTATGACCGTGGCACGGGGATCCTTTAAGAGCCTTCGCACCACGCGCAGGTCGATGCGCCTCTTGTGGAGCTGCCAGATGCTGCCGACATCGTCTTGCAGCAGAACCGGCTGCTCCATCCAGTTCGGACTAGTGAGGAAATCCTCCATGCTCAAGTGTCCGGTGCATGATCCAGGTCGGTCATGTCATTTTCCGATGCGCCTCGATGAGCACGGCGACGACGAACGCGCCCCAACAGGGTGCGGAGGCCAATAGCAGGTGCGGTTGTCAGCGCTCGGCGAGGGCGGTCAGTGCTCGGTCCACATCGTCGGTGCTGTTGTAGAGATGGAAGGAGAAGCGCAGGCCGCCGCCGCGGGCGGATGTGATGATGCCCGCGGCTTCCAGGTGAGCTGCCGCATCGCCCGCGCCGGGCACCGAGATGATGGCTGAATCGGCGGGTACCGACTGGAAACCCAACTCTGCCAACCCGGTTCGGAACCGGGTGGCGAGTTCGCGGTTGTGGGCGCCGATCTTGTCGATGGTCAGCTCCTCGAGCAACGACAGACCTGCCAGCGCTGCAATGACGCCGAGCCAGTCCGGAGTGGAGTCGAATCGCTGGGCGGTGCTCGATAGTGCGATCGGATCGTAGAGTTCGGCCCAGCGGTCGGCCGCCGCGTACCAGCCGGGGCTGATCGGGCGCAACTCGGCGGCGGCTTCCGGCGCGGCGGCGAAGAATGTGACGCTGCGCGCGCCGATCAGCCACTTGAATGTCGCACACACCCAATAGTCGGCATCGTCGAAACGCAGCGGCAACCATCCGGCGGCCTGGGTGGCATCGGCCAGCAGTCGGGCATTGTGCGCCCGGGTGGCCGCGCGCAACAGCGGCATATCCGTGGTCCGGCCGTCCTTGGACTGCACGACGCTGACCGCGACCAATGCCGTTTCGGGCCGCACCTCTTCGGCAAGGCGCTCCAATGGCACGAACCGCACAGCGAGATCGCCGCGATGCACGAAAGGCATGGAGACGGAAGAGAATTCGCCTTCAGCGAGCAATACTTCCGCTCCCGGCGGCAATGCGGCGACCACCGGCGCGATCAGCCCGGCCACGGTTGCGCCGAGCGCGATATCGTCGACCGAAGCGCCCGCCAGCAATCGCGCGAACCCGGCCCGCAATTCGGGTACCAGATCATCCCGCGTCGCCGGTGCACCACGACCCGCCGCCCAGAACGCGTTCATCTCCTGCACCGCCGCCAATGAGCGCGCGGACGGCAATCCGTGCGAAGCGGTGTTCAGATAGGCGGTCTCGGTCGTGAACTCATCGGGCGCAAGCGAAGACATACCTGACACACTCCGCGCACGCCCCGCCCGAGTCGAGTGCCACCCACAAAATAGTGGACCCAAATCCAATCCTCACCCAGCATGCCGGGTAGCCCTCGGACAAGCGATCACCATGCGCTCACGCAGGCAAACGTCGAGAGCGCACCTGCACCAGCGCATTCTCGGCTCATGACGGTCGTTTTTTGGTGGGGCGCACGGTAGGTGGGGTGGGGGTGTTTTTTAGGCTGGATGGTGTTGTTCGATGGTTGTTTTGATTACCTGGGCGCCGCGTTCGACTCGGGGACGCACCTGGTCGGCGGCGTCGTGGGGCAGCACGTCGGTGACCCAAACCAGGGTGCTGCGACCGTTGTCGGTTGCGAGGACCTGGAAGGAGGCGTGGTGGTGGGTGAGTGGCAATTGGAAGCCCTCGACGGCCGAGTAGGCCAGTCTGCGTGCCTCGTCATCGATGGTGACGATCAGTTCGCGGATCACATTGCCGCCGGGCATGGTCAAAAATCTGACGTCGCCATCGATTCGGGTATCGACGACATATTCGGGCAGCAGGCGTTCGTGCACGGCGCCGATATCGCGCAGGGCCGCCCATACGTGCTTCGGGTCGACGTCGATCGAAATTTCATGCCGGATGGTGGCCATAACGGATCCACCTTATCGGCCGTCCTATTTCGGGGTCCCGGCCGCCCACATGTTGGACAGGAGTTGGTAGCTGGGGGTGTCGGCGAGGGATTGCATCGACTCGTAGATCCGCTGATAGCTCGTCGCGGTGATGCGCCAGCGGCCGTCGCTGTCGTGGCGGTAGCTGTCGGTGTAGTAGCCCGCGCCGCGGATCAGTACGCCGTATTCGGTGGCGATCACGGTGTCCTCGAAAGCCCAAGAGCCCGTTGCGGTATCGCCGTCCACGGTGATCTCCGGATGGTTGGCGATATGGGACGTGACGATGGCGGGCCCGAGGTTCTCGCGCATGAACGCGGTGACGGCGTCACGGCCGTCCAGGGTCAGCGGTGCGCCCATGGCGTGGGTGCCGTAGCGACCGGCGACGTCGACGGCGAGGGTGTCCGCGAAGTCGTCCCATTGCTTGAGATCCAGGGTTCGGAAGTAGCGGTACTTGAGCTGGCGGACGGCTTCGATGGCGTCGAGATCCATCCGTTCAGCTTGGCACTCACGAAGCGGCAAAACAAGAACTTGTTCTAGCCGTCCGACGGAGCTGTCGGCTGTGCGGCCGCGGCCTGTGCGGCAAGGCCGTCCAGGACCGCGATGTGGGCGGATGGCACCTGGATATCCATGAATACCGCGCCCGGCTCGGCGGGGGTGAACGCGAAGCTGAAGAAGGCGCAGCAGCTCGATTCGCGGGCCGCGAGATCTTGCGCGCTCGCCGTGGCCGCGGCGTCGAGTTCGAGTCGGAGCAGGGTCGGCGCCGGGCGCTCGATCTTGCGCAGTGCCGTGGCGAACAGAAGCGCGAACTCACCTACGCGCAATGGCTGTTGTTCGGTGGGCAACGTGCACGCCTCCGGTGCCACCCACATCGGATTCTCGCCGAGCATTCCGGCCACCTCCACGAGGCTATTGATATCTGCCAAAACGGTAGCGCGGAATCCGCGCCGGGAAAAGCATCGGATCCGCCCCGCAATTGCGGGTGTTCGCGCGGGCACAGCGGGTATCCAGTTGGTGGACGCAGTAGTCGGCGCGCCCCGCTGCGCCCACCGCATCGCAAGTTCATCTTGGCCAGGAGTCCGCCATGACCGAAGGTCGCACCCCACACGAACAGCATGACCCGTCCATTGACCAGCAGCTGGCACTGCGTACCGCCGCGCGCCGATTGGAGCGCGAATTCGACGAGGTCCCCGACGAAACCGTCGACCAGTGCTTGCGCTCCGCCTATGACCACGTCGCGAACCACGCCACCATCGACAACTTCCTGCCGTTGCTGGCCGAGCGTTACACCCGCGAATGGCTACACGCGATGACCGAGGATGAGCCGACTAACCGCAGCGCCCCGCGGCACGCCGAATCACCTGCTCGGCGTCGCCGCTGATCCGGCCCACCAGATCGGCGGCCGACTCCAGGCCGTCGATCAGGCCGACCGCCTCGCCCGCCCAGGTCGGCACACAGTCCAGATCGCCCCGCTCGGCCGCGTCTCGATACCGTTGTCGCGCAACCGAATCGGCCGCGAGTTCGGCTTCGCGGCCGTGCCACTCGTCGAGGAAGCTATTGCGCAGCGTGCGGGCGGTGTATTCGGCGGGCCACGGGGATTCGCGCGCGATATCGATGATCCGGTTGCGTTCGGTGTCACCCGCATCGGCCTCGACGATGGCCTTTGCCTGTTCGGCGGATATCAGGGCTTCTGGTGTGGCCTCGAAGCGCGTCCCGATCAGCGCGCCGGCCGCACCCAGCACGAGTGCGGCGGCCAGCCCGCGACCGTCGGCTATGCCGCCCGCGGCGAGTACCGGCACCGTCCCCGCCAGATCCACGACCGCTGGTACGAACGGCAGCGTGCCGCGCGCGCCGCCGTGTCCGCCCGCCTCGCCGCCCTGTGCGACCAGGACATGCGCGCCCGCGTCGAGGGCGCGGGCGGCCTCATCCGTGGTGGTCACCTGGACGAGCAGGCGAATATCGGCCGCCAGTACGGCATCCGCGTACGGTGTGGGATCGCCGAAGGACAACATGATCGCCGCCGGGCGGCGCTCTACTACTCGCAGTACGGCATCGAGATCGGTTGCCCAGCTCAATAACCCAACGCCCCAGGGCTTTTCGGTGCGGGCCGCGAGTACCCCGCATTCCCGATCGAGCAGGTCCGGATCGCCGCCACCGGCGCCGATCAGGCCGAATCCGCCGCCCTCGGAAACCGCGGCGGCCAACTCGCCGCCCGCCACCCCGCCCATCGGGGCCAGCATGACCGGGTGCTCGATGCCGAACATCTCGGTGAGATCGGTACGCAATGCCATGACCAGCCCCTTCGTCGCCCTCGACTGCCGTCCTCGACGATACGTCCCTGGGGTGGTCAGAGATCCGGTCGCACCAGGATCTGAATGTGATCGTCCGGATTGCGCAGTGCGTCGATGGCACCGGCGACGCCGCTCAGCCCGACCTGATCGGTAATGAGCGAGGCGGCATCGATGATGCCGTCGGCAATGCGGTGCAGGGTCTTCGCGTACTCCTCATGCGGGTAGACCATGCACATCTGCAGCGAGATGTCCTTGTAGATGCCGACGATCGGGCGGATGACATCATCGGTCATCACCGCGCCGACCTGGAGAATCGTGGTCTGGCGCGGGACCTTGTACATCAGCTCGTTGATCATGCCGGGGACCGCGGCACAGACCCAGACGTGCAGGAGCTGGCCGGGGGAGGCGGCCTCCCGCCAGACCTCGATCGGATCTGCGACAGCGGGGTCGACAACGCGATGCGCACCGAGCCGCAATGCCGTATCGCGCCGCAGCTTCGACGGATCGGAGGCGACAATCGGGGCGACCCCGCGCTCGGCTAGCGCGGCGACCGCACCCAAACCCACCGGGCCGCAACCGATCACGATGCCGGAGCCGCCGGGCCCGATCCCGGTGCGCGCGACATTGCCGAAGCCGACGGCGAGCGGTTCGGTAAGCGCCGCGACGTGCGGTGCGACCGAATCCGGAATCGGCTCCAACGCCATGGCCTGCAACACCATGCGTTCGCCGTAGCCGCCCGGGAATTCATTGGAGAACCCGACACCGTGGATCTGGCCGACATGATCGATGGCCCATGGCAGGGCCACCACCAGCTGTCCCTCGGTATGCGGGGTATCCGGTCCGGCCGAGACCACTCGTGCCGCGATTTCGTGACCCATGACGACATCGCGATCGGGATCGAATTGGAAAGTGGGGACACCGCTGTCGCGGGAGGCCTGCAGGAATTCGTCGGTGTAGTCCAGGGCCTGCTTATCGGATCCGCAGATACCGCAGGAAATCGTCTCGACCAGGACCTGGCCGGGTCCGGGCACGGGCTCCGGCACCTCGTCGACGACCAGCGCACCGGCCCGCATCACCACCGCGCGCATCAGTTGGCCTCCTCGGTGCCCAGTGCGGAAGCCAAGGTCTGGCCGTACTTTTCGAAGGCACTCTGAATGCCAGCGGTCAGGCCGCCGATCATGCGTTCGCTATTGGCATGCGCCCACTCCAGCGAGGCGGTGCGATTGCGGTTGGCCCGGGTGAAATGCGGGATCACCTGTTCGGCGAAGAGTCGGGCCGAACGCTGGGTGGCGTCCCAGTCCGCGATATTCAGTCCGAGCAGCAGGAAGGTGCCGAAGCCGCCGGACTGTTCGGCGAGTTTCTCGATGGTCGCGATGGCATCGTCGGGGGTACCGATGGTGGCGCGGCCGAAGGCCGGGAACCCTGCACCGGTCCACTGTTCGACGGCGGCGCGGGCCGAGGTATTCCACGGCGCGCTGCGGCCGCTGAGTTTTTCGATGTAGTCGACGAGATGTCCGACGCCCCATTCGGCTTCGCGCATCGCCTGTTCGCGGGTTTCGGCGATGTGCATCGGCGCGACCAGCCGCCATTTGGCGCGTTCGACAGTATGGCCGTGTTCGGCCATGGTCTTCTCATAGACCTGCCAATTCGGCAGCAGCGCATCGTATCCGCTGGGATCGGAGGCCGCCAGGGACAGCAGACCGGCACCGTGCCGTCCGGCCAGCACCGCGCCGGACGGTGAAATCGTCGAGGCCACCGCCATTTCCAGACCGTCGACCTGATAGGGCAGCAGTTGCAGGCGGGCCTCGCTCAGGTGATACCAGTCGCTTTCGGCGGTCACCGTCTCACCGCGCAGCAGGCGGACCAGTACGTCCATGGATTCGTGCATCATGTCGCGCTGGCGGACCGGATCGATGCCCATCATGGCGGCATCGGTGGCCAGCTGACCGGGGCCGACGCCCATCATGGTGCGGCCCATGGTCAGGTGATCCAGCAGGCAGATGCGGTCGGCGAGCATCATCGGCTGGTGGTAGGGCAGGGAGTTCACACCGGTGCCCAGACGGATGCGGCTGGTCCGCTGGGCCGCGGCGGCGAGGAATACCTCGGGTGCGGCGATGATCTCCAGTCCGGCCGAATGATGTTCGCCGACCCAGGCCTCGGCGAAGCCGAGTCGGTCGGCCAGCTCCACCAGTGCGAGGTCGCGCTGGAGTTGCAGGGTCGGGTTGCCGGTGAGCGGATGGTAGGGGGCGATGAAGAATCCGAACCTGGTTGGGCCGAACTGGTTGTCGCTCATTCAATTGTCCTTACGTGCGGTGGTTCAGCTGCGGTCCCAGTCGTGACCCCAATAGCTGTCGGCCGTCATTTCCTCTGCGGTGTAGGTGGTTTCGTCCACCAGCACACCCTCGGTGCCGAATTCGAGATCCCAGCCGCCCGGCGTACGGACGTAAAAGGAGATCATCTTGTCGTTGGTGTGGCGGCCCAGCGTGGAGGACAGGTGGTATCCGGCCTTGTTCACCCGATCCAGGGCACGGCCGACATCATCGAGACGGTCGACCTCGACCATGATGTGCACCAGGCCCGAGCCCTCCTTACCGCCGGAGGGGATCAGCGCCAGGCTGTGGTGGCGCTGATTCACACCGAGGAAGCGGATGCGCACCGGACCGTACTCGGGCGGCGTCGGCAGCCGGAACGCGCCGCGCGGCAGGAAACCGAGGACGTCGGTGTAGAAACGGAACGCGCCGTCGAGGTCGGGCACCGGCAGCACCACGTGGCCGAGACCGAGACCCTCGGTGACGAAACGGTTTCCGTGTTTGCCGACGACGGGGCTGTGGTCGAGGACCGGGCCGTGGAAGATCTCGATGGTGGTGCCGGAGGGATCGCGGAAGGTGATCGCCTCCTCCACGCTGCGGGCATCCGCCTCGGCCACGGTGAGCGCGGCAACTTCGATTCCGGCCTGCTCCACCGCCTCTCGCGCCTCGGCGAGCGCACGGTGGTCGCGCACCTCCCAGCCGATGGCGAGCACCTTGTCGGTCTCGCCCGGCACCAGGACCAGGCGCGCGACGTGCTCGTCCATGCGCAGGTAGATCGCGTCCGGATCCGGACCGGTACCCTCGGCGAAGCCGATCACATCGAAGGCGAAGGTGCGCCAGGCCGCCGGATCGGCGACCGCGACCTTCACATAGCCGAGCGAGCTGATAATGCCCATAGGGTGTTCTCCTCATTCATAGGTGATCCGGACCGTGTCGGTTACCGGCACCGCCTGGCAGGCCAGCACATAGCCGTCGGCCAGGTCCTCGCGTTCCAGTACTTCGTTGCGCAGCAGCTTCACTTCGCCGTCGACGACCCGGCAGACGCACGCGCTGCAGGCGCCCTCACGGCAGGAGTACGGTGCTTCGACGCCGCGGGCGAGCAGTAGATCGAGCAGCACTGTATTACGTGGCCAGGGGAATTCGTTGGTAGTGCCGTCGAGTTCGACCTCGACGAGCGCGGCGTCGCCGGTATCGTCGTCGACCTCGGCGAAGGGGTCGCCCGATAGCGAAACGAACTTCTCGACATGCACGCGGGTGCGGTCCATGCCGAGATTGCCGGACGCCTCGACCACGGCGTCCATGAAGGGCACCGGGCCGCAGACGAATACCTCGCGGTCCGACCACGGCGCGACCAGGGTGGTCAGTGTCCGCACCGACGGCAAGCCCTGTACGGACTCGAGCCAATGCAGCGCGACCAGGCGATCCGGATAGGCAGCGGTCAGCGACCGCAGTTCGTCGGCGAAGATCACCGAGTCATCGTCGCGGTTGGCATAGATCAGGGTGCAGCGTCCGGACCCCTGCGCCAGCGCCGATTTCAGGATGGACAGCACCGGCGTGATCCCGCTGCCCGCCGCGAGCAGCAGCAGATCGGTGTCGAGCGAGTCGGGCGTGAAGACTCCCGCGGGCGCCAGACTATCGATGGTCATGCCCGCGACGGCGTTATCGCACAGCCAGTTCGAACCGTAGCCGCCCTCGGTCCGTTTGACGGTGACCTTGAGCGGCCCGTCCTCGTGCGGTGCGCTGGACAGCGAGTACGAGCGGGCCACCGAACCGGTTCGCGCACTGGGTATCCGCAGTGTCAGGAACTGGCCGGGGCGATAGGTCAGTGGCCGACCCGATTCGGCGACCAGTTCCAGCGATACCGCGTCGTGGGTTTCGGCGATTACGCGAACCACCCGCAGCGTTTCCGCCGTGCTCACAGCAGATCCCTATCACGCGTGGTCAACCCGACTTCACCCGAGGTGACGGCCTTTTCGATACTGTCGCGCAAGGCCGCGCAGCCGCGCACCGGCCCGCCGCCATCGCGGGCGAACTCGGCACAGTGCGCGCGAGCGGCGGAACTCCACTGCACACTCGTATGCGCGGGGCTGAATTTGACCACGGACACCTGGTTTCGACAGGCGTGGCAGGTGACGCAATCCATCACTGGTCCGTTCAGGCGTCCGCGCGTTGGGCGGCCAGATTCTCGGCGACCTCGGCCTCCCACGCGGTGATCGCGCGGGTGGTGTCGACCTCGAATTCGAAGCGGTCGGTCATCTTCGGCTCCACCTCGGCGATATCGGTATAGAACTGCTCGTACCAGCGCCGCAGCTGATAGACCGGTCCGTCCTCCTCACACAGCAGCGGATTGTCGATGCGGGTCTTGCGCTCCCAGATCGCCACATCCTGTTCGAAACCGCGGCCGAGTCCATTGGCGAAGCGCACCGCCATCGCCTCGGCCTCATCGGCCGAGAGTCCGGGCAGCTTCTTCACGATCGCGCCGTACTGCAGCACGAACTTGGTGGGCGAGACCGGGTAGTGGCAGTTGATCAGCACGGATTCGACTGTCTGCCCATTGGATTCGTTGACGAGGTAATCGATCATGTAGGAAGGGCCGTAATAGTGCGCCTCCGAATGCAGCGTGTTCTGGCCGCCCGCTTCCTTGGCCAGTTCACCCTGCATATCCTCGCGGCCTATCGAGGTCATGTACTGACTGGCGATGTGCCCCTCGAAGACGTTCTTGAAGTAGGTCGGGAAGGCGTAGTGCACATAGAAGAAATGCGCCATATCCACGACGTTGTCGATAACCTCGCGACAGTTCGCACCCTCGATGGTGATCTGATTCCAGGTCCAGTCGCTCCACTCGTCGCTGAACGCGCCCTCGATCCGGGGAATCGCGACATCCGCGGGCGGTGGATTGCCCTCCGGATCGTTCCAGACGAACAGCTGCTTGTTCTGCTCCATCGTGACCCAGGACTTGGTGCGGGCCAGCGGGGGCACCCGGCGGGCGTAGGGGATCGCGGCGCAGCGGCCATTGCCCTTCCAGCGCCAGTCGTGGAACGGGCAGGCGATGGTGTCGCCCTTGATGGTGCCGTCGCCGAGGTTGCCACCCATATGCCTGCAGTAGGCGTCGAGCACATGCGGCGTGCCGTCCTCGCCCGCGAACACCACCAGTTCGGTGCCGAAGATTTCGATGGTGTGCGGTTTACCGTCGCGGAAGCTGTCGGCAAGGCCGATGCAGTGCCAGCCGCGGGCGTATCGGGTCGGCGGGGCGCCGGTGTCGATCACGCGCACCTGGTCGTCGGTGTTCGCCGGGCTCATTGGTCCTCCACGTTCGTCGTCCGTGTCGTTGTGCTTCGATGGTTCGGCGGTGTCCGCCGTTGCCGAAAGGCGGCGTCCCACTGGTCGGGAGCAAGCTCAAACGCTGGTAAGGCGCTCGAATCCGGAGCGGTAGAACAGCAGCGGGTCGGCCTCACGGTCCGCCCCGAGCGCGGTGACATTGCCGATGACGATGGTGTGATCGCCGCCGTCGAGTTCGCCGCCGAGTTCGCAATCGATCCACGCGATCGATCCGGCCAGTAGCGGTGAGCCATTGGGGGACGGCCGCCAATCGAGGCCGTCGAATTTATCGGCACCGCTGCGGCCGAGCTGTCTGCACACATCCTCCTGATCCGCGGCGAGCACGTTCACGCAGAACTTGCTGGCGGTCCGGATGCGCGGCCAGGTGGTGGAGGTCCTGGCCGGGAACAGGGCCACCGCGGGCGGATCGAGGGACAGTGCGGAGAAGGACTGGCAGGCGAACCCGATGGGTTCGGCGCCGTCCAGGGCGGTGATCGCGGTGACTCCGGTGGCGAACCGGCCGAGGACGGCCTTGAAGTCGAGCACGACGGCCATGGCGCTCCTAGTTTCGACTAGAAATATTCCGTTTCGCCATGAAGGTAAGCGGCGCGCTCGGTGGGCTGTCAATAACGGATTCCGGCTACCGAGAAGATCCGTAGCGATCTCCGTAGTTTTCGGGATTCCGGGTTGTCCGCGCGCCGGCACTGTGATGGGGGACACGAACAGGTGTGCCGAAAACGGACATGCCTAATCGAAATAATCTAAGCTAGATGCGCTACACATTGGAGGTGCGCCATGACGGTCGAGGTGCTGACCGGCCCGCAGTCCGAACAGCTGTTGTCGGGTTCGGGTCGACCGACCACCCGGCCCGCGCAGACGCCGGTATCCATGATCGAGCGGATGACGCTGATCCTAGACGCTTTCGACGGTTCGACACCGACCCTGACGCTACTCGGCCTCGCCGAACGCACCGGCCTGCCCCGGTCCACCGTGCACCGGATTCTGGACCAGATGATCCGGCTGCGCTGGCTGGCACACGCGCCCGGCGGTTACCGACTCGGCATGCGTCCGCTCGAACTGGGCGGACTCGCCGCCGACCACAACGAGATTCGCGATGTGGTGAGTCCACTGCTGCACGATCTGTGTCAGCGGACCGGCATGGTCGGCCATCTCGGCGTGCTCGACGGGCGCGAGGTGCTGTACCTGGACAAGGCCGGTGGCCGGCTTACCGCCAGCATCCCGACCCGCCTCGGCGGGCGGATGCCCGCGCACACCACGGCTCTCGGCAAGGCGCTGCTGGCCTCGCTGGAGCCGAGCATTGTCGAGACATCCTTCCGGGACCGGTTGCCGCAATTGACGCCGCGCACCATCTGCGACAAGGCGGAACTGCATCGTGAGCTGACCAGGATCCGGCACCGGCAGGGTGTTGCCCTGGACAACGAGGAGTCGCTTACCGGGATCGCCTGCGTGGCCGTGCCGATTCGGGGTCGGGGGGCCGCCGTGGGGGCGCTGTCGCTGTCCGGCCAAATCGGCGGGGAGCGAACGGCTCTGGATACCGCCCGGTTGGCGCGCGTCCTGGTCGAGGTGGCGCATGAGGCGGGACGTGCACTGTTTCCGCGCCACGCGCGCTGGCGGTGATCATTCGGCCGTCTTAGGCGGCGGGCTCGGCTAGCGTCGGAGTGGGGGCCTCGGTGAGGAGGGCGACGTGATCTACAGCGATGAGCATCAGGAATTCCGGGCGCTGGTACGGCGGTATGTCGAGCAGAAGATCAATCCGCATGTCGATGAGTGGGAACGCGCCGAGTGGATGCCGTTGCACGAGATCTTCGCGGATATGGCGAAACTCGGGATGCTCGGGCTGGAATACGATCCGGCCTACGGTGGCCAGGGCGCGGACCACCTGTTCACGGTGGTGCTGTGTCAGGAACTCGGCCGGGTCGCGCACGGATCGTTCCCGATGGCGCTCGGCGTGCACGTCGCGATGGCGACGCCGTCATTGCATGCGCACGGCAGTGCGGAACTCAAACAGGAGTTTCTCGCGCCCGCCATGCGCGGCGAGCTGGTCTGCGGTGTCGCGGTCACCGAACCGGAGGCCGGTTCGGATGTGGCGGGGATCCGGACGCACGCCCGTCGCGACGGTGCCGACTGGGTGATCAATGGCTCGAAGATGTTCATTACCAACGCCCTTCAGGCCGACTGGCTGTGCACCTTGGTGCGCACCTCCGACGAGGGCGGCTACCGCGGCATCAGCCAGATCATCATTCCCACCAGAACTCCTGGATTCCGGGTCGACCGCAAACTCGACAAGCTCGGTATGCGTGCCTCCGATACCGGTCTGCTCACCCTCGACAATGTCCGAGTTCCCGTGCGCAACACCGTCGGTGAGATCGGGCGCGGCTTCCAGCAGCAGATGTCGCAGTTCGTGATGGAGCGAATGTTCGCCTCCTACAGCGTGCCCATCACCTGCGCACTCGAACTGGAACTCACCCGCGACTATGCCCGACAGCGCAAAGTGTTCGGCCACCCGCTGACCGCGAACCAGTATCTGCAATACACCTACGCCGAACTCGCCGCCCGCGTCGATATGCTGCGCGCCTATACCGAGACCACCGCCCAGTCCTATATGGCGGGCACCGATGTCACCCGCATGGCCACGATCTGCAAACTGGAAGCCGCCCGCCTCGGCCGCCGGGTGGCGGACTGGTGCCTGCAGATCCACGGTGGCATGGGGTATATGGAGGAAACCTGGACCTCGCGCGCCTTCCGTGACAGCCGCCTGCTCAGCATCGGCGGCGGTGCCGACGAGGTGATGCTCCGCGTGCTGTCCATGATGGACGGCTTCACCGACTGACCGGCGCACGAAAACGGGCCGGAACCCGATGGTCCCGGCCCGCTGTCCGCGTCGTGTCAGTGGGCGGTGCCGCCGGTGGCGGGGGTGCGGCCGTGGCGCATGACGAGGGCGATCAGCAGGGCGATCACCGAGGCACCCGCCGCGAACCAGAAGCCCATTTCGTAGCCGTGGTCGGCGAAGACCTGCGGGATGACAGATCCTTGTGCGGGCTGACCGGCGACGCTCACCTGCGCGGTGATCGGACTGGCGTTGAGGTAGGCGGTGACAATGGCCAAGCCGATGGCGACGCCCATGGATTGCATGACGCCGAGCATGCCGAGGCTGATGCCCTGCTGTTCCTGTGGCACGGCCTCGACCATGAGAATGGGCATGGACGCGTAGTAGAAACCGAATCCGATGCCGAATGCGGCACTCACCCACAGGAATACGACCCAGGTGTGGGGCAGGACGGCGTAGCCGACGCCCGCGCCGACGAACAGCATGAGCGCGAAGACCAATGGCAGCCGGGCTCCGATCTTACGGGCCAGCGCACCGGCCAGGGCGCCGCAGATCATGGCGAGTACGGACTGCAGCAGTGCGACTCGGACGGCGAATTGCAAAAGGGTGAAGCCATTTCCGTAGCTGTATCCGGGATCCAGTAGCACCTGGACCATCGCGGGCGGCATCGACTGACCGGTCTGCTGCTGGATCTGCGCGAGGGTGGCCTGCTGGACACCGGCGGCAACGGTATCGGAGTCCGGGGTCTGGGTCATATAGCCCAGCGCGTAGGACTGGACGCCGATGAGGAACGACGCGAACAGCGCACCACCGAGGACCAGCGCCACCCGCGGATGGAACAGCAGTTTCATATCCATGATCGGCCGGGTGACGCGCAACTCGACCACGACGAACAACACCAGCAACGCGATGCCGCCGAACAGCCAGGCCAGCGTGAGCGGTTCGCGCCAACCCCAGTCCTGGCCCTTGTCGAGGTAGATCAGCGTCAACGCGGCCCCGGCGGACAGCAGTACCGCACCGAACACATCGATGCGCTCGCTGACCCGCAACTTCGATTCGGGCACCACGATCCACACCAGCGGCAGCATCAGCAGTGTGAATCCGGCCAGCACCCAGAAGATCGCGCGCCAGCTGTAGTTGTCGACGAGGTATCCGCCGAGCAGCGGCCCGCCGACCGCGGACAGTCCGAGCCCGGTCGCCGTGACACCGAGGCCGAGCGGAACATATTTGCGCGGCAGTAGATCTCGGATCAATCCATAGGCGATGACCGCGGTGGCGATCGCGGTCGCCTGCAATCCGCGCCCGATCAGGAACAGCCCCCAGGAGCTGGTGACCGCGTCGATCGCGCATCCGATCATGAAGAGCACACCGCAGACCAGGAACATCCGCTTCTTGCCCCAGACATCGCTCATCTTGCCGATGAGCGGGGACGCGGCGGCGCCGATGAGGCCGAAGACGATAATGGCCCAGTTGATATTGGCGCCGACGCCGGGGAAGGTCGGTGCGATCTTCTGTAGTGCGGCCGCGACGATCGTGTACTGCATCGGGGCGACCTCGGTGAACGCCACGATGACCGCGAGAACGGCGAATATCCTGGCGGGCGATACGCCGTCGAGTCGGCCGGTATCAGCGGATTCGATTGCGCCGCTGGGTCTTTCGGCGGCGGTATCTTTGGAAATGGTGGACATGAATCGTGCTCCGCAGTTCGGGAACGACCTGGTGGTGTTCGATGGTGATGATTTGTGAAACCTGTCACAAAGCGTTGTCGGTCGTATCTTTCGAATCCCACTGAACGGGATGTTTCACCCGGAATATGCCTAAGCGATATAGTCCTACCGTGACCGAAGCGAAGTCCCCGGTGGACGCCCGGGTCCCGGATCTGCCGACGACCAGTTGGGCCGTGCTCGGCATGCTCTCGCACGCCGATGAGCTCTCCGGCTACGACCTGAAGAAATGGGCCGACTGGAGCCTGCAATTCTTCTATTGGAGCCCATCGTTCAGTCAGATCTACGCCGAGCTCAAACGCCTCGAGAAGTATGGCTACGCCACCTCGCGCACGGTGCTGCAGGACGACGGCGTGCGCGGCAAGCGGATGTACGCGATCACCGAGAGCGGCCGCGCCGCCGCGGCGCACTGGGTGAACCACGCGCCGGTGGAAGCGCCGGTGCTCAAGCACAGCGTCATGCTGCGCGCGTGGCTGGGTCATCTCGCCGAACCGGACCGACTGCGCGAAATCCTGACCGAGCACATCGGATATGCGGAGAAGATGCGCAAACTGGCCGAGGTCGACGCCGAGGGCGCCGATGAGAACCCGGACTGGGCCTATCCGGGGGCGGTATTGCGCTGGTGTGTGCGCCATTACGAGGCCGAGCGCGATTTCGCCAAGGAACTGCTCGCCGACGTGGACAAACTCGCCGATCGAGCCCCGCAGAAGAAGACGGCGAAGGGTAAAGGTCGCCGCGCTTCCTGAATTCGTCCACTCACCGGGACGCGCGCTTCCTATGACTAGTCGAAATACTTCTACTAGTCATATAGGAGGAGGTGGTCATGCGTACCGAGTTCGCAGATCAGCGTCGCACGATCGGGTCGGCGCTGGATCCCATTGAGACTGCTCTGGCCGCGCTCGCGGCGGGCGGCATGGTCGTCGTGGTCGACGATGAGAATCGGGAGAACGAGGGCGATCTGGTGTTGGCCGCCGCCTTGGCGACGCCGGAATCGATCGCCTTCATGGTTCGGCACACCAGCGGCGTGCTGTGCGCGCCGCTCGCCGGTGCGGATCTGGACCGGCTCCGGCTGCCACCGATGACGCCGGTCAACGAGGATCCCAAGGGTACGGCGTATACGGTGTCGGTGGATGCGGCGTCCGGTGTGACGACCGGGATATCGGCCGCCGACCGCGCGCATACGGTGCGCGCGCTGGCCGATCCGCGCACCGGACCGGACGATCTGACCAGACCGGGCCACGTCTTCCCGCTGCGCGCGCATCCCAGCGGTGTGCTCGGCCGTGCCGGACATACCGAGGCCGCTGTCGACCTGACCCGCTTGGCCGGACTCCGGCCGGCCGGTGTGATCGCCGAAATCGTGAACGACGACGGATCGATGGCGCGCCTTCCGCAACTGCTCGCGTTCGCCGAAACCCATGCACTGCCGATTATTTCGATCGCCGATCTGATCGAGTACCGCCGCCGCGTCGAGCACACCCTGACCCGGGTGGTCGAGACCCGCCTGCCGACCCGATTCGGCGAGTTCCGCGTCGTCGGATATCGCGACGAGGTGTCCGGAACCGAAACGCTCGCATTGGTTTTCGGTGATCCGGGCCGGGAATCGGTATTGACCCGGCTGCATTCGGAATGCCTCACCGGTGATGCCCTCGGCTCGCTGCGCTGCGATTGCGGCGATCAGCTCGACGCCGCGCTGCGGGCGGTCGCCGAGGAGGGCAGTGGTGTGGTGATCTACCTGCGTGGCCAGGAGGGCCGTGGCATCGGGTTGTTGAACAAATTGCGGGCGTATGAATTACAGGACCGCGGGGCCGATACCGTCGAAGCGAATCTGGCGCTCGGGTTGCCGGTCGATGCCCGCAGGTATGCGGCGGGTGCGCAGGTGCTCGCCGATCTCGGTATCCGCTCGGTGCGGCTGCTGAGCAACAATCCGGCCAAACAGCAGGGTTTGGAAGACTATGGGGTCACGGTGGTGCGGCGGCTGTCGCTGCAGGCGACGCCGACCGAACACAACATCCGCTACCTGCGCGCCAAGCGCGATCGGATGGATCATCAACTCTCGGGCGTCGACGCGGAACCGGCAAGAGTTAGCTCGTAAGGACGGATCTTTTCCGATCTTCGGCGACGGCGCCGAGCCGAATGCTGGCTATTTGCCGTGAGATTGCCGACATGTGAGTGTTTCACTACGGAGATTTTTCGTTCGAGTCATACGCTGCTGGTCGGTTTGCTTTCCTGATCGGGTCAGGATCGAGAGTCCGCGAGTTGGGTGAGCCGGAAGTCGGGGACAGCGGTGCACCGAATACCGATCAGACAGCAGCGTTTCCGTTCGAGGTGGTTGTGGACGTCCGTTGGCGCGCTGCTCGGCGCGGTGGCCATGGCGCTCTGGATCGCCAGACCCCAGCCGCAGCCGTCCTGCGCTGCCACGCGGTCGGTTCCCGATATCGGGACCACATCGCGAATGATGGTGGCCACCGGCAGTACCGGCGTCGTGAACTGGCATACCGCGGAGGCGTCGATACCCGCACGGCGGGGGGAGGCGCGCTACTACGCCTTCGGTCCCGGCGTTGCCTGTTCGTTCACTGGGCTGCCGACCAGTGGCTTCTATGTGGGAATCTCCACCGCGGAGTACGCCCACGCCGATTTGTGTGGCGCCTATCTCGATGTGCACGGCCCGCTCGGTGACGTCCGGGTGCTCATCGCCGATCGCTGTCCGGGATGTGCTCCGGGACAACTGGATTTGTCCACCGCCGCCTTCGAACAGATCGCGGACCGGTCCGATGGCGTCGCGCAGGTCCGCTATGCCGTGGTCCGCGATCCCTTTCCCGCACCCGAACTGAGCTACGAGCTGAAGCCGGACTCGTCAGCGAATTGGCTGGCCATGCTGGTCACCGGATCGGGAAATCCCATCCAGCGGGTGGCATTACGGTCCGTACCGGACAACGGCCCGTGGCTCGAGCTCGACCGCGGCGTGGACAACTACTGGACGATCAGCGGTGCGGGACCCGGACCGTTCTCGGCCCGGGTAACCGATGTCCGCGGACATCAGGTGGAGATATCCGGGATCTTCCTGGAGCAGGGTCCACGCGAAACCGGCCTGAGCCTCTACACCGAGCCGATCCCGGAACCGCCGTCCGCACCGACGACGGCGGTCCCCATCATCGCGCCGCAGGCACCATTGGGCCTCGCCGCGACCGGCTGTAAGGGGTAGCGGTCAGCCGAGTTTCGCGATGGCTCGACCGGCGGCTCGGCCGGAGAAGATGCAACCGCCGAGGAAGGTGCCCTCCAGTGCGTTGTATCCGTGCACACCGCCGCCGCCGAATCCGGCCACCTCGCCCGCGGCGTAGAGCCCGGGCAGCGGTGTCCCGTCCGGACGCATGACCTGGGAGTCCAGATTGGTCTGCAGTCCGCCGAGGGTCTTGCGGGTCAGGATATTGAGCCGCACCGCGATCAGCGGACCGTGCGCCGGATCCAGGATGCGGTGTGGTTTGGCCACCCGGCCCGCCTTATCGCCGAAGTACTGGCGCGCGTTGCTGATCGCCATCAACTGGGCGTCCTTGGAATACTTATTGGCGACGTCACGGTCACGAGCGATGATCTGGCGCTCCAGATCGTCGAAGTCCAATTGCGGACCGCGCGCGATCTTGTTCATGCCATCGACCAACTCGCGCAGGGTATTCGCGACGACGAAGTCGACCCCGTGCTGTTTGAATGCCTCGACCGGGCCGGGCGCGCCCTTGGCCACCCGGCTCTTGAGCGTCAGCTTGAGATCCTTGCCGGTGATATCCGGATTCTGCTCGGAGCCCGAGAGCGCGAACTCCTTCTCGATGATCGACTGGGTGAGCACGAACCAGGAGTAGTCGTAGCCGGTGGCCAGAATCTCCTTCATCGTGGAGTTGGTATCGAACCCTGGGAAACACGGTGCAGGCAAACGCTTTCCATTGGCATCGAACCACAGCGAGGACGGGCCCGGGATGATCCGAATGGCGTGGTCGGGCCAGATCGGATTCCAATTGATAATGCCCTCGGTGTAGTGCCACATGCGATCCCGATTGACGATCGCGCCGCCCGCGGCCTCGGAAATGCCGAGCATCCGTCCGTCCACATGTGCGGGGACACCGGAGATCATGGTCTCCGGCGCGGGACCGAGCCGTTCGGTGGGCCAGTTGCGGCGGATGAGTTCGTGATTGTGGCCGATGCCGCCGGAGGTCACGATGACCGCTTTGGCGCGGAATTCGAAGTCGCCGACCACATTTCGGGAGGAGGCCCGGCCGCGTTCCAGCTCGGTCGGCTCCAGCACACTGCCGCGCACACCGACCACCGCGCCGTCCTCGACGATCAACTCGTCGACCCGATGCCGGAAGCTGAAGCCGACCAGGCCGCGCTGCTCGCCCTCGAGCACCGGCTCCTGGAAGACCCGCACCACCTCGGGGCCGGTGCCCCAGGTGAGGTGGAAGCGCGGTACGGAATTGCCGTGCCCGTCGGCGAACGCACCGCCACGCTCGGCCCAGCCGACCAAGGGGGTCACCCGCAAACCCAACTCGTGCAGATAGTCCCGCTTCTCGGTGGCCGCGAAGCGCACATAGGCCTGCGCCCACTGGCGGGCCCAGTGGTCCTGGTCGTCGCGATCGAAACCCGCCGAGCCGAGCCAATCCTGCATGGCCAGTTCGTAGGAATCCTTGATGCCGAGGCGGCGCTGCTCCGGACTGTCCACGAAGAACAGCCCACCGAGCGACCAGAACGCCTGGCCGCCGAGGTTATTGCGATTCTCCTGATCCAGCACATGCACCTTGCGGCCCGCCTTGACCAGTTCGTGGGTCGCCACGAGACCGGCCAGGCCAGCACCGACAACGATGACATCCGCCTCGTGCGCGGATTCAGGACTCGGGTTGGACATGGTCATCCTTCGGTTTCGGTGCTGTAGGCCAGCACGATGTGGCAGAACAGATCGGTGCGCCGCGTGCGCACTTTGCGGCTGCGGGGTTCCATCAGCACCTGTACGGCGGTGCCGTCGTGCACCGCGACCAGGGCCTGACCGAGTGCGACGGGATCGGGAACGGTCCGGCCGATGCGCGAGAGTGCGGTGACGATGGTCGGCATCAGTGCCGCGACGATCGCCTCCTCGCGTTCGGCCATGACCTGCCGCAGCCCGGGCGTGCGCAGCGCGTGCGTGGTGAACTCCGCGGTGATGCGGTACCAATCCTCATCGATCGGCACGGCGCGGTCCAGGCGCTCGACCGCGGTACGGACATCGACGACACCATCGACCGAGAAGTCGTCCAGCGTCGCCCGGACACCGGCGATCATGGCGGCCGAACGCTGCTCCCACATGGCCAGGAACAACTCGTCAAGGGAGGTGAAGTTGGAGTAGAACGCGCCGCGGGTGAAACCGGCCCGATCGCATACGCGCTCCACCGAAGCCCGGCCGAAACCCTCCTCGGCGAAGACCTCGTAGGCGGCGGTGAGCAGGCGCCTACGGGTCTCGGTGCGGCGGCGGGTCACCCGGCGCGCCGGGGTGGCCGCATCGGTTGTCGATGCCACTGCGCACCTCCTCGGGCGGCCAGTTCGATACAGGAATGTATTCAATACAGAAATGTATCAGAAGCTCGACTCACCGTCGGCGAAACGGCTGGACCGGTGCGGTCGGCGTGGATAATCCGAAAGGACCGTCCCCCTGTCGGTGAGGAGTGATCGGTATGAATGCGAGTGCGGGCACGCAGATGACCGGCTGGCGGGTGCGGCGGCCGGGGCCGATCGATGGCGGACCGCTGGACGCGGTCCGGGAACCGCTGCCGGCGCCCGGGCCCGGTGAACTGCTGGTCGGGGTGCTGGCGTGCGGGGTCTGCCGGACCGACCTGCATGTGGCCGAGGGGGATCTGCCGGTGCATCGGCCCGGTGTGGTGCCGGGGCACGAGGTCGTCGGGGAGGTGGTGGCGCTCGGGCCGACGGTGTCGGAGTTCGCCATCGGTGATCGCGTCGGTATCGCCTGGTTGCGCCACACCTGCGGCAGCTGCCGATACTGCCTGCGCGGCGCGGAGAATCTCTGCCCGTATTCGGAGTACACCGGCTGGGACTCCGACGGCGGATACGCCGAATATGCCACTGTCCCAGCGGCTTACGCCCATCGGCTGCCCGCCGGCTACACCGATGTGGAGACCGCGCCGCTGCTGTGCGCTGGCATCATCGGCTACCGGGCGCTACAGCGCGCGGATCTGCCCCAGGGTGGACGACTCGGGATCTACGGCTTCGGCGGCAGTGCGCATATCGCCGCGCAGGTCGCGCTGGCGCGCGGCGCCGAGGTGCACGTGATGACCAGGGATGCGGCCGCGCGCGAGTTGGCCAGCGACCTCGGGGCCGCCTCGGTACAGGGCGCGGCGGATCCGCCTCCGGTCCAACTGGATTCGGCGATCTTGTTCGCACCGATCGGCGAGCTGGTGCCGCCCGCGCTCGAAGCGCTCGATCGCGGCGGCGTGCTCGCCATCGCGGGCATTCATCTCAGTGATATCCCGTCGCTGAACTATCAGCGGCACCTGTTCCAGGAGCGCGAGATTCGCTCGGTGACTGCCAACACCCGCGCCGACGCGCGCGAATTCCTCACGCTGGCTGGCGAACACCGGATACATGTGACGACAACTGGGTACTCCCTCGGTACGGCAGATCGAGCTCTCGCGGATCTCGCACACGGACGTTTCACCGGCGCAGCGGTTCTCATCCCCTGAGCGCCGAAACTTCCATGGGCGGACGGGATTACCAGGACACGATTCAGCGTTGATTAGATCTCGCTTCAGCTGAGTTGCTTGAAGCAACTCTCCATCGTCCTTACCTTGGCGGATATAGCCGGTTGACTCTTGTCACTGACAAGAGTCAACCGGCTTCTCACAACGGCGTGAGAGGTGATCACGATGGAAATCCGGAAGGTAAAAGTATTCGACAAGCGGCGGCTGGCACGAGTATTGGCTGTGCTATTGCTCGTGGCCGGAGCCGGGGCGGTGACCAGTACGGGCGCGCAGGCACGGGCGGACTGTGCCGACGTCGATGTGGTCGTGGCCAGGGGCACCGGGGAACCCGGGTGGCTCGGCTCCGTTGTCGGCGATCCGCTGTACGGCACACTGCTGCAGGCACTTCCGGTCAGTAGCAGCGCCTACCGGGTGGACTATCCGGCGGATCTGCTCGACCCCACCTCGCTCAGCCGCGGCACCCAGGATATGACCGACCATGTCATCCGGCAGTCGCAGATGTGCCCGGATCAGCAGTTCATCCTGGTCGGCTACTCGCAGGGTGCGGCCGTCGTACACGGCGTGGTCGGCACTGGCATCGTGACCGCATTGCCCGGGATCTACGTGCTCCCCGGCGATCTCGAATGGAAGGTGTCCGCGGTTCTGTTGTTCGGCGACCCCCTGCGCCTGATCGGCTGGGGCGTCCCCGGCAACTACGCCTGGAAGACCGCCGACTACTGCACCGCCGGTGATCCGGTCTGCGGTGGCGGCCTCGACCCGAGCCAGCACGGGAACTACGGCTGGGCATTCTGGCCGGCCGCGGAGTTCGCGGCGGGCCGGGTGTAGGCCGGGAAATCCGCGCGGCGGGGTCGCAGATCGGCCCCGCCGCCGGTGTGTTCGCGCGGGATTCATACCGATGGCACCCGGGCATGGGAAAGTCGGAAGCATGACTGTGCACCATCGCATCGGCATGATCGTCGCGGGACTCGTGAGCATCGCCCTGGTGGCGGGGTGCGGTACCGCATCGGAGGGCAGCGGCCCGGTCACTTCGTCGGTGCCCGGGGTGATCCCCCTGATCTCGACCAACGATCTGCGCGGGGCGCAGTCGAACGAGGTACATCTGTTCGGGCTCAACGATTTACACGGCAATCTCCAGCCGCCTGCCGGTTCCACCGGCAAGATCGCCGGATACGATGCGGGCGGCGCCGCGTATCTGGCCACCCATCTGGCACGGCTGAAACAGGCCTATCCGGCCAGTGCCGTGGTGGCGGCGGGTGACAATATCGGCGCGAGCCCGCTGGTCTCCGGACTGTTCCACGACGAGCCGACCATTACCTTTCTGAACTCCATCGGATTGGCCGCCTCCGCGGTGGGCAATCACGAATTCGACAGCGGCGTCATCGAATTGGCCCGGCTGCGCGAGGGTGGTTGCGCGCTCGCGGGCTGCTCGCCAGGTGCGCCGTTCACCGGTGCGAAGTTCCTGTATCTGGCCGCCAATGTCACCGACGCCGAGGGCAAGCTGCCGCCGACGCTGCGCCCGTGGACGATGCTCGAGGTCGGCGGACACAAGATCGGTGTCATCGGCACGGTGACCCCGGAGACTGCGAGTATCGTTCTCCCCGAAGGCATTCGGGGCTACACCTTCGGCGATGAGGTCGCGGCCATCAATCGGTACGTTCCCGAGGTGACGGCGGCGGGCGCGCAGACCGTGGTGGCGCTGCTGCACGACGGTGGAGTGCAGAAACCGGCCCAGAATGTCGCGATCGACTACAACGGATGCGCGAATATCTCCCCCGAGGTCACCGCCTTGGCCACCGGCGTTGATCCGGCGGTGCGGGTGCTGCTCACCGGGCATTCGCATCAGCCGTATGTCTGCACCATCGATGGCAAGGTGGTCACCCAGGCCGCCTCCTATGGTCGGCTGATCACCGATATCACCCTGCGCTTCGGTGCCGAGGGCGTGCAGGCCTCGGCGGTGAACCGGGTGGTGACCCGCGATGTCACCCCGGATGCGGCCACCACCGCCCTGATCGACTTCTATGCCGAACAGGCCAAGCCGCGCGCGGATCGGCCGGTCGGCATCGCGGCCGCCTCGCTGCCGCACGAACCGGCGGGTTCCGGCGAATCACCGCTGGGTGATGTGATCGCCGACTCGATGCTCTCGGTGACCGCGGCCGCGCCCGCCGCGGCGGTGGCCGCGTTCATGAATCCGGGCGGGGTGCGCACCGACCTGAAGTCCGGTGAGATCACCTACGGCGATATCTATACGGTCCAGCCGTTCGGCAATCAGGTGGTCACCATCACACTGACCGGCAGTCAGATCCTGCGCCTGCTCGAACAGCAATGGAATATCTCGGGCAAGCCGACCGTCCTCTCACCCGCCGGGCTCACCTACACCTATGTCGAATCCGGCCCGAAGGGCGGCAAGGTGGTGGCCGACAGCGTGCGCATCGGCGGCCAGCCGCTCAATCCGGTCGCCACCTACCGCATCACCACCAACAGTTTCCTGGCCTCCGGCGGCGATGGCTTCACCGTCTTCACCGAGGGCGCCGACAAGACGGTCGGCCCCATCGATCTCGACGCCTTCGAGTCCTATCTGCGGGGCCGTCCACCGCTCGATTCGCCGCCAGCCCGCACCGAGAAGCGCTGAGCCGGTCGCGGCGGTCTCGAGACGGCGACGGCCATCGCGCACGGGGATACGATCGGAGACGACGACGTTCCTCCGATCACCAGGGGGCACCAGATGGATCCCTTCACTGCCACCCCGAATCTGCGCGCGGCCGACGCCGATCGGGAAGAGGTCGTCGACGCGCTGAAACACAACTTTCAACTAGGTCGTCTCGATGCCGACGAACTGAGCGATCGGATCGGACAAGCCCTGTGCGCCAGGACCTTCGGTGATCTGGGCGTGGCGATGGCGGGCTTGCCGCCGATCCAGCGCGCTGTGCCGCAGCCGGTCTACCGGCCCTACCCGCGTGCGGTCAATCGGGCCAATCCGCTGGCCATCGCATCGCTGGTACTCGGTCTGCTCGGCGTGTGCTGCGGACTCTCGGCGCCGCTCGCGCTCATTCTCGGCATCATCGGGCTGACCGAGGAGCGGAAGAACCCGGATCCGCGTCCGGCGACCGCGATCGCCGGTATCACGATCGCCGTGACCTTTGGCATCGTCTGGTTGATCGTGTGGGCAAACACGCTGTCCTGATTGGGGATTCGCGCCCGAGAATTATCTGAATACTGTTGTAACACATAATATTCGCGACTCTGGTTGGTGACCAGTCACACAGCGAAGTCGGCCGTCATTTGCTTGCCGGGGGCTAGCCGGGCCGATTAAAGTTACCGATCAGTAGGAGCGTTCCTACTCCGGCCCGACAATTGTTGTCCGGAGGCCGAATCAATGATGTCCGCATTCACTGCTGCATGCCGGGCGCGCATGTGTGACAACTCAATTCGAGTGCGACAGCAGGAGGATGTGCGATGACGACTTTCATCGTGACGGGCGGAACCGGGTTTTTGGGCCGACGGGTCGTGCAGGAACTCCTGGAGGCCGATTCCGAGGCCATTGTGCATGTGCTGGTTCGTACCGCGTCGGTGGCGAAATTCAGCGAACTCGCCGCGGGCTGGACCGGCGGCGAACGCGCCTTTCCGATGCTCGGTGATCTGACCGCCGATGGCCTCGGACTGATCGAGGACGCACCGAAGGCCGATCATGTGATCCACCTCGGCGCGGTCTACGACATGACCGCCGATGAGGAGACCGCACATGCGGCCAATGTCGCCGGCACCCGCTCGGTGCTCGAACTGGCCCGCGAACTGGGCGCGGTGCTGCACCACGTCTCGTCGGTGGCCGTGGCCGGTGACCACAGGGGCAAATTCTTCGAGGAGGACTTCGACCTCGGCCAGCGGCTGACCTCGCCGTATCACCGCACCAAATTCGCCGCGGAGAAGATGGTCCGCGAGTCCGAGGGCGTGCGCTGGCGGGTTTACCGGCCCGCGATCGTGGTCGGCGATTCCCGCACCGGCGAGATGGACAAGATCGACGGTCCGTACTACTTCTTCCCGGCCATTTCCCGCCTCGGCGCACTTCCGGCCGAACTGCCGATGCTGCTGCCCGAACTGGGCGCGACCAATATCGTGCCGGTCGACTATGTGGCGGGCGCGATGGTCGAACTGGTGCGTCGCGCCGGACTGGACGGGCGCACCTTCCATCTGGTCAACCCGGAGCCGCAGCCGTTCGGCGAGATCTACGGCGCACTTGCCGCCGCGGCGGGCGCCCCGACCGGCATCGGCACGGTGCCCGGCAGCGGGCTCGCGCTGAGCGGGCTCTCGCATATCCCGGGTGTCGCGACGGTTCGCGATTTCCTGTTGGAGCAGTTGGGAATTCCCGCCGCTGTCGCGCCGCACGCCTCGTTCTCGGCGGAGTTCGTCGCCGACTCCACCCGGTCGCAGTTGCGCGGAACGGGTTTGGCGGTGCCGTCCTTCGACAGTTACGCCGAGCGACTGTGGCGATACTGGGCCGAGAATCTCGACCCGAACCGGGATCGGCCCGGCGACAGCGGTGACCCGCTGGACGGGCGCGTCATTCTGATCACCGGTGCGTCCTCCGGCATCGGCCTGGCCACCGCGCATGCCGTGGCGCAGCGCGGTGCAACCGTCATCATGGTTGCGCGCGGTGTCGATGATCTGGTGGCCGCCGCGGAGTCGGTGCGCGCCGAAGGCGGTGTCGCACACGCCTATCCGTGCGATATCACCGATTCCGACGGTGTCGAGGATTTGGTCGCCGCGGTGCTCGCCGATCACGGTCATGTCGATTATCTGGTGAACAATGCGGGCCGCTCGATCCGCCGCTCGGTGGTGAATTCCACCGACCGCATGCACGATTTCGAGCGGACCATGGCGGTGAATTACTTCGGCGCGGTACGGCTCATCCTGGCGTTGTTGCCATCCATGCGGGCGCGGCGTTTCGGACACATCGTCAATATCTCGTCGATTGCCGTGCAGACGAAGGTGCCGCGATTTGCCGCGTATGTGGCGAGTAAATCGGCGCTGGACAACTTCAGCGAAATCGCCGCCGTCGAAAACCGGGATGCGGGAATCACTTTCACCTCGGTCCGCATGCCGCTGGTGCGCACCCCGATGATCGCGCCTACCGACCTCTACCGTTCACTGCCGGTGCCGGATCCGGACCGCGCCGCCGAAATCGTGGTGCGTGCCATCGAGGATCGCCCGCATCGGATCGACACCCCGGTCGGCACCTTCGCCCAGGCGGTCGAACTGCTGATGCCCTCGGTCAAGCGGACGATCATGCACCAGGGATTCCGGTGGTTCGGCGAATCGCATGCGGCACAGGGCAAGCCGACGGAGGTGCCCGCCGCCGAAGCAGCGGAGCAGGAAGCGGAATCGGGCCGCGGCGCTCTGTCCTACCTCGCACCGGTCGTGCTGCCCCTGATGGCGCTGCCGAGTCCGGCCGCCCGGGTCACCCGCGTGATCCCCGGCCTGCATTGGTGATGACGTCATAATGGCCTGGTGGCCAAGGCATATAGCACCGGCACCGTCAAGTTCTACAAGGCGGAGAAGGGGTGGGGGGCGATCTCCTCACCCGACCTGCCAGCGGGATGCGATGCCTGGGTCTCCTTCAGCTGCATCGATGGCGACGGGTTTCGGACGCTGACCGAAGGCGACCGGGTCGAGTTCAGGTACGAGCAGGCACAGCAGGACAGCTTCCGGTACCGGGCAACGTGGGTCCGGAAGGTCTGAGTTCATTCGCCCTGGGGCGTGGGACGTTCGGCCCTGGTGTGGAGGAGGGGTGTTTCGTATTCTGGCGGGGCCGACCCACCGTATTCCCGTGGCGCAGTGGCGGTCCGGTGCCGCAACGGTGACGAATCCCGGGACAGGGGGGACCGTCGAACTCGTGGCAGGGGTAGCGGTCGTGAGAGTTCCTAGGATTAGCGTGGGGCAGTTCGATCAGTTGACCGATGAGTTCTTCTCGGCCCTCGAGTTTCTGACGAAGCTGTCGGCCGATGACGGCGGGATGGCCGCCCTGTGCGGCGCCTGTGTCCGGGTGCTGCCGGTGCAGCGTGCGGCCATCCTGATTCAAGAGCGCGATGCCGGACTCCAGCCGTGGTGTGCCAGCGATTCGGTCGCGGCGCGGGTGGCGGCGGTGCAGGCCACCGCGGGGCAGGGTCCGGCCGTGGACGCCGTCGCCACCGGGGTGCCGGTGCTGGTCGACGATCTGGGCGCGACCGCCGAACGGTGGCCGGGCTTCGCTGATGAGTTGAACCGGGTGGCGGCGGCCGGATCGATGGTCGCGGTGCCATTGCAGATGGGTGTGGTGCGTTTCGGTGTGCTCGATCTGTATCGGGCGCATCCGGGGCGGCCGGAACCGGCGGTGATCTCGGCGGGGCTGCATATCGCCGATCTCGTCATCGCCCAGTTGATCGCCGGATCGGAGCGATCCGCACCCGCCGCGCTGTGGTGGGATCGGCCGCTGACCAGCCGCATCATCCACCAGGCCGCCGGAATCGTGATCGCGCAGTTGGGTATCGGCGCGCCGGATGCCTATGCACGGCTGCGTGCGCACGCGTTCGCGCGCGGGTTGTCGCTGGCCGAGGTCGCGCAATTGGTGGTGGACAACCGGATTCGCTTCGATACCTGAATCAGTCCGTCGCGTCGGGGTGCAGGTCGACGCGACCTTCGACCACCGTGCGCCGCTCCCGTCCGCGGAATCCACAGGGTAGCTGGACATTTCATGACCGGGCCGGAACGCCGAATTGCTGGTGTGCGAGTTCGCATAGCCATACCATGGAAATGTCAGCAAGTGCGGCGCGGGACTTGACGGGGACGATCGGCTTTCGCATGCGCGGGGTGATTCGGGTGGCTGACAATGAGGTGCTGGTTGCGGCGCGGCTCGCCGAACTACTCCCCGCGATCGGCGATACGGCGGAGATGGTGCGACAGCTGATGCACAGTGCCACCGCCGCACTGGATCTGGCGGGCTGCACCGTCATGCTGATGCCCGACGAGACGCTGACCGCCGATGAACAAACCCGCTTCGCGGCCGCCGCGCCGGAAGACTTCGTGGAAATCGAACTCTGCCAGCACAGCAGCGAACGCGGCCCGAGTGTGGACGCGTTCCGGACCGGCGCACCGATCGCGGTCGACGATATCGGTCGGCGCCGGGCGCGCTGGCCGGAGTTCTCCGCCGAGGCGGTCCGGCACGGGGTGGTGTCGCTGGCCGAGATTCCGATGCGGGTCGGCGGAACAACCGTCGGCACGCTCGGCCTGTACGGTCCGACGCCGCGGGTCTGGACCGCTCGCGACCTCTCGGTGGGCGCCCTGCTGGCCAGCATGGCGACCGGGCACATTCTGAATGCGAATGTCCTGCGCCGCCAACAGCGTTTGACCGCTCAGCTACAGCAAGCATTGGATTCGCGGATCGTCATCGAGCAGGCCAAGGGCGTGATCGCCAATGCCAGGCGGACCACCCCGGAGGCCGCCTTCGAGCTGATCCGGACCCATGCCCGCAAGAATCGGATCGCGGTGCAGGCGGTGGCGAAGGGCATCGTCGAACTCGGACTGCGCATTTGATCCGATCGATGGCGAAACCGCATTGGCGCACGCGCGCGGCACGGTATCCTGGCTGACGGCGGATTCCCGGCCCCAGCCCCCGGCCGGATCCCCTTCTCCGACAGGTCCGTCCATGCCCTCGACGGTCTGCTTCGACGCATCACTCAACCGTCGAATCCATCGCTTGTCGCATCATCTGTTCGTCTGGGGGCAATCGTGATCTTTCTCGTATCGCAACGGTCCGAACGAATTCCAACCACTGTGCGACCCATCGCCCACCCGGTTCGCGGACCGGTCGATGCCGGATCCGGTGAGCTCGATCCCGAATTGGTGCACCGCATCGGCGGCGGCGATCGGGACGCGTTCGCGCAGCTGTACCGCTGTACCCACGGTCTGGTCTACCGGCGCGTGCTGTCGATCGTCCGTGATCGTGGGTACGCCGAAGAGACCTGTCACGACGTCTATCTGGAGGTGTGGCGGTGCGCGGTCGGCTTCGACGAGCACCGCGGCTCGGTGCTGACCTGGTTGCGCATGCTGGCCCACCGCCAGGCCGTGGACCGGGTCCGCCGTGAGCGCGCCGCCATCGACCACAACCACTCCTGGGGCAGCCGGGACTATCAGCCGCCCACCGATGTGGTCGCCGAGGAGGCGCTGCGCCGAGATGAAAGGGAGGCGTTGCGCAAAAGTCTCACCAGTCTGACCGCACTGCAACACGAATCCATCTCCCTCGCTTACTATTCCGGCCTCACCTACCCGCAGGTGGCCGCACGCCTCGGCGTCGGCCTCCCCACGGTCAAATCCCGGATCCGCGCGGGGATCGAACACCTGAAGACCGATCTGGAGGAACCGCAGGACCCGGTCACGCCATAAGTGACTTCCAGAGGCTGCCGGTCCTTCGAGACTCGCGATATCGAACGGCGCCAGCGTCTCGGTCCGGTGTCGCGCTATTGCTGTCCAAGGTAGGCCGCATCCCCGGTGACACAGGCGGTTTGGCCGGAGTCATGACCTGGCTCGATGAATTCGACGACCTACTCATCTGTGAAGTTGTCCCGGGGTATCAGGCCTTCGACATGCTGAGCCGAGGTCGAGCGTTCACGCGAATCGGTTAGGCGTTGTCCAGTGTCGTGGCGACGGTGTCGGCGATATTCGCGCGAAAGGCCTTGGGGGAGAAGGTCATGGCGTGGGCGCGGATGGCGGCCGGGTCGTAGGCCGTTGGATCGAAGCGGCGCATTGCCTCGGCGAGGCCGTCGATGACCTGTTCATCGCTGCCGTGTGCGACGTACTCGCCGGTGATACCCGCATGCACGGTATCCAGGGCGCCACCCTGGTCGACCGCGAGAATCGGTGTGCCGCAGGCCATTGCCTCGACCGGGACGATGCCGAAATCCTCGATCCCCGGCATCAGCAGGGCCCGGCAGCGGCGGTACATATCGAGCAGGACGTCGAACGGGGTCGCGCCGAGGAAGGTGGTCTCGGTGCCCGCAATCGCGTCGAGTTGGGCGCGGAAGCGGCCGTCGCCGAGGACGACCAGGCGCACGCCAGCGCGCTGGGCGGCACGAATGGCCAGGTCCGGGCGCTTGTAGGGGACCAGGCGGCCCGCGACCAGGAAGAAGTCCTCGCGGGCAATGGCCGGGTCGGGGGTGAAGTCGTCGACCTGGACGGGTGGGTTGATGACTGTCGACGGGAGTCCCCACCAGTCGCGGATGCGATCGGCAACCGCATGGGAGTTGGCGACGATATGGGTCAGCCTCGGTGCGGCGCGCAATTCGGACCGACGGGCCAGGCGGCCGAGGGCGGTGAGTGCGAGTTGTCCCGCGCGCCCGCCCGCCTCCTGGGCGCGGAACTCGGGATCCCACGCCCAGCGTGCCGGACTGTGCACGTACACGATTGTCGGTGCGTCCGTGGCGAATACGGCCTGGGTGGCGAAGGCGTGATGACTGATCAGCACCGCGTCGAATCGCCCGCGCAGCGGGAGTCGGCGCAGCGCACGAGGCACCAAGGGCAGCAGCGGGGCATGCGATCGATGACCGGTCGCGGCGTGCGCGCGGCTGAGCCAGGTGTCGTGCACCGTGGTCAGCGGTGGCCGAATGCCGCCCGGGTCGACAATGGGCGCGAATATCGTTGCTTCGGGCCAGGTTTCGAGGAATTCGCCGACTACGGCCTCGGAGCCGCCGAATTCGGTGAACCGTTCGTGCACGATGCCGATCCGTGGCGATCTGGTCCCGTTGTGTGACAGGGTCATTCGGGCACCGAGTCGATGCGGCGCGGCGCTGCCGTGCGTCGGATGGCCGGTGCCACCGGGCGGCCCTCGAGCAGTCCGTCCACGCTGCCCTGCTCAATTGCCTTGCGGTACACGCTCGCCGCCTCGCGACAGGCAGCAATGGTCTGCGCGATATCGGATTCGGTATGCGCGGCCGAGGTGACAAAGGACTGACCGAGGACGCCGCGGTCCAGCAGTTCCTGCAGGAACAGGGTGCGGAACTCTTGGGAGGGCTGGCCGTTCGGATCGCGGGTCACGAAGATCAGGCAGGAGGGGCGGCCGAGGACCTCGAGGTAGTCGGCGATGCCGAGATCGGCGGCGAGCGCGTTCACCCCATCGGCGAGCAGACGACCGGCCTGCTCCATCCGCGCGATCGGATCGCCGGTGGTGTACTCGTGCGCGACGGCGCGAAATGCGGCCAGCGAGGCGGACTCCGGGCCGTGCGTGGTGGAGAGCAGGAAGACGCGATCGCGGTCGGTGCGCAACCCGCCGAGTTCCATGAATTCGCGCTTGCCAGCCAGTGCCGAGATCGGAAAGCCATTGCCCATGGCCTTGCCCCAGCACGACAGGTCCGGGGTGACCTCGTAGACGGCCTGCGCCCCGCCGACCGACCAGCGGAATCCGGTGATCATCTCATCGAAGATGAGCAGGCTGCGGTGCCGGTCGCAGAGCTCGCGCACACCCTGCAGAAAGCCGGGTTCGGGTTCGTGCAGTGCGGTGGCCGCCTCCATGACGACGGCGGCGACCGCGCCGGTGCTCAGCACGGCCGCCAGTGCGGGCAGATCGTTGTAGCGGAACTTCATGGTGCCCGCGGTGGCCTCGGCCGGGATGCCACTGGCCATCGGGGTGGTGCCGATGAACCAGTCGTCCACCGAGAAGAACGGTTGGTCGCAGACCGCGACGACGGTGCGCCCGGTGACGGCCCTGGCCAGCCGCACCGCGGCGGTGGTCGCATCGGAGCCGTTTTTGGCGAATTTGACCATATCGGCGCCGGGCACCAGCGACAGGAAATCCTGTGCGGCGAGCAATTCCAGTTCGGTCGGCCGACTGAAGCTGACGCCGTCGGCCATGGCCCTGGTCACCGCCTCCAAGACCGGGCGGTACCCGTGGCCGAGGGTGACCGAACGCAGCCCCATGCCGTACTCGATATAGCAATTGCCGTCGGCGTCCCAGACCCGGCAACCCTCCCCGCGCACCAGGATCGGGGCCATGAACTCCGGATATTGGTCGGGGCCGCGGGCATAGGTATGCGCGCCACCGGGTACCAGATCGTGCAGCCGTGCTTGCAGTTCATTACTGCGGGCGAAACGGTTGCGGCGGGCCACCGGGCCGTCGCGATCAATGTGGTCCATCATGAGTTCCTGGGCAGTGATGAGGCATGCACACACAGCGCCCCCGGCACGAATCTGCTTGCGCGCGATGGGTTCTCCGGTTCACTGTACGTCGGGTGGGCCGTCGTGTCCGCGCAACTCCGTCACGCCCGGTCGATAGGGGCAGTAACCGCCCACAGGTCGTGATCGGCCCTACGTCCGGTGGCGCCGACGAAGCAGCGCATCCGCCCCTCGCGCACCATGCCGACGCGCGCGGCGATATCGGCGGAATCGATATCGCCGGGTTCGATGGCGGTCGCCACCCGGCACAGGCCGAGCATGCTGAACGCGTGGTCGAGCAGCAGTCGGGTGGCCGTGATCCGGACGCGCTCACCGCCGATGGCGGGATCGGTCCACACGAACATCCGCGCATTGCGATCGAACATGTCCAGATCGAATAATCGGCATTCACCCGCGTAGTGGCCGTCCACCTCGATGGCCAGCGTCAGCCCGTGCGCCGAGCGCAAGCCCGGACGGGCGCACAGGAATTCGCGCAACCAGGGCAATCGCCCGTGCTTGCGCTGCCACGTCGCGGCGGGTGCGTTCGGATTCGGATCCAGCGCGTCGCGCGTCCGGACGCGGGCCGCGCGCCACCGCGACCAGTCCAGCAGTCGCCGACTGCGCAGCATCACCGCCGGATCGTCCGGATCGGTGAGCCGGACGGTGGGCGGCGAGCGCAGCGGATCGATCAGATGCAGTGCCCGGCCCGCGTAGTACCTGGCCGTGGCGACCAGTACCGTGGCCCGGCGCAGCGCGGTGTCGGATCTGGTGTCGGCTTTGGCGGGCCGGGCGGTATCCGGATGCTGGGTCGAGTGGTTGTCGATCCAGGCCCGCGCGAAACCGTCCGGCGGAATCGCCGCCTTGGTGATCGCCCACAGCTCGTGGTCGCGCCGGGCCCCGCCGACGTCGAAATACCTTGTCATCATTGCTTCGCGCTGGAAGCCGATCAGGGCGGCGCCCCGGGCGGTGGCGATATTGGCCGGTGAGATCGGGGCGGTGATGCGCTGCAGTCCGGCCGGTCCGAATCCGAAGTCCAGCATCAGCGAGGAGGCCAGGCCGCCGATACCGTGGCGCGCCACCTCCGCGTCCACCCAGACTCCCATTTCGGCGGAACCGGTTTCGGCCTCGATGGAGACGAGTTCGATCTGGCCAGCGAATCGCCCATCAACCTCGATGACCAATGACAGCATGCGGCCCGCCCGCGCCTCGGCGCGCACGCCGAGACATTCCCGGACCCACAGTTTCCCGGTGTGCCGCGCCGTCCAGTCCAGCGGCGAACTGGACCAGAACGGTTCGATACAGCGCTGATCGCGCAACCGGATCCGCCGCCATTGCGCGTAATCGTCGACCCGCGGCGGGCGCAACAGGACCGTCGTGGTGTGCAGCGTCATCGGCCCGAGCTGGATACCGGATAGCGAACCGCTCGACATGTTCACTCCCGGGGCCGCTGGCGACCGAGCGAGGTCGTTTTGACCGCGCCGTCCGTGCCGACCGACAGGCGCCAATAGCCACCCGCCGCGTCCTTCAGCACCATTCCGCTCTCTGGACGATCGGAAAGCCATGCGCCGCTGGACAATATGGCCGATCGCACGGTGCCGTCGGCGGCCTGGGCCTGGAAGATATCGGCATCGCTGTGTCCGGCACGTCCGACCATGGTGCCGCTGTACTGCGGCGCGTGCATGCCCTCGCGGCCCATCACCTGCCACTTTTCCGGGAACATGCCGGGCGCGAGATCGTCTGCGGCACTGGATATCAGATTGATCGCGGTGCCCTCCGGACAGCCCTTCGCATCGATGCGCAGTTCGATCGGCGGCTGTTCGGAATCCTTGTCGAACTGCACATTGGCCAGATACGGCTGACGACAGTAGATGAGGTCGAGGCCGACGGTGCGGGCGGCGACCTTGCAGTTGATCATCCCGAACTGGGCGGGTCCGCCGCGATCGCGCTGACCAACCGACAGTGCGGTATCGGCGCCCTCGAACCAGACATTGGTCAGCCACCAGTCATTGGCCGCGCCGTCGATGGTGATGTGTCGGTCGGTGGTGCGCGGATTCTCGTCGGAGACGAATTCGACATTGGTCAGCGACAGTCCGGCATTGTGGTCGTTGCCGGTGCCGAGCACCCCGACGTAGTTGCTGGTGAGTTTGGACGAGGTGACGTAGTTCTGGATGCAGGAGGTGATGATCCCGTAGCCGAAGTTGTTGATATCGCAGTTGACGAAGGCCGTTCCGCCGGTGTTGTTATCGAGTACGACGCCGCGCTGCTGCAGAAAGCGGGGATGATTCTCGCTGAGGTGGTTGCCGCGGATCACCACCCCGTCGAAGGAGCAGCGGAACGACTCCGACAGCTGTACGGCCGTCGCGCGGGGGCCGGTCAGGAAGAAGCCGATGCGGGAGAACCGCACGCGGTTGCGCTTGCGCAGGGTGATGAGCGTGACGTCGGCATCGCAGGTGACCAGCGTGACATCGCCGCCGTCGCCGAGAACCGTTGCGTAGTCGGGCAAGTCGGGCCAGGAACTCACCCGGTATCGGCCCGCGGGCAGATACAGCACGAGCGGCGCGTCCCCGACGGCGGCCGCCGAGCGGATCGCCGCGGTGTCATCGGCGACGCCGTCCCCAACGGCACCGAAGTCACGGACATTGCGCGCCGCGGGGGCGTCGGTGACATGCGGTGACCGGAATTCGATGCCGGGGGAGTCGTCGGAGGTACAGGCCGCCGCCAGTGGTAGCGCGGCCGCGGCACCGAGCGATGCGGCCAGCAGTCGTCGTCGACCCACGGCCTCGTAACGCCCACTCGCCGCCCGACCGCCACCCCCCATCGAACCGATTGACAATGCCGAACGTCCATCCGTCTCGCGGCCGCCACCCCCCACCGAATCGCTTCGCGATGCAGAACGCCCACCCGTCACCCGACCGCCACCCCCCACCGAATCGCTTCGCGATGCAGAACTCATATGCGCAGCCTCCCCACCAGCCGCTGTAATCCCGTACCCGGTTTGCTGTACGCGACCGCTCCGGTGAGCGGGCTGTCCCCGAATGTGGCCAGCGCGCCACGTATTTGCGGTGCCGTGCTCGTACCGAGTTCGACCACCGCTACGGTGTGCTCGCACAGCGGGGCCAGTGCGATCGCGTCGGCGGCATGTGCGACCGGCGCGGCCTGGATCACCACATGGTCGTAATCGGTGCGCAGCTTGGCGACCACGGCCGCGAAGCGGTCGGAGGCCAGTAGATCCACGGTGTGTAGATCGACCTCGCCCAGCGGCAGCACCGTCATTCCGGCCTCTGGCCAGCCGGTCAGTGCGTCGGTGACCGGTATCGACCCGCGCAGCACGCCAGCCAGTCCGGGCACCGCCCCGGCGACGACCTGTTGCGATCCGCCGTGACCGGAGGTGTCGGCGTCGATGTAGACGACGTGGTGGCCGGTATCGGCGAACGATTTCGCCAGTGCCATCGCGATCTCCGGTTCCGATCGCGCCGACAGACTGGACAGCAGTACCGTGGTTGCCTCGCCATTGCGTTGCAAACGCGTTCGCAGCCTTCGAGTTTCGTTGACGGCACCGGGACGGCCGATATCGATGATGCCGAGGATCGGCACCGGCGCACCGGAACGTGACAAACCCGGAATCGGGGTGGCCAGTACCGCTTCCAGATCATTGGATGTGCGCAACTTGCGGTCGGTGCGATCGCGGACGAAGGCGGCGAGCCCGCCGAGTGCGAGTCCGGCCAGCAGGCCGAGTGCGAGCAGCCGGGTCGACTGCGGGCCGCTGGGACCCGATGGCAGCTCGGCGCGGTCGACGACCTCGGCCCTGGCCGCGGGTGCGGCGTCCTTCTCGATGGATTCGAGTTCGGCGATCAACTGACGAAATTGCGCGACAACGGTATTCGCGATATCACGAGCGCGTTCGGCGGTACTGTCCTTGACCGAGAACACGATCAGTGTGGTGGCGGGCGGCGAGGCCGCGGTGATCTTGCCGCGCAGTTCGTCCACCGACATCTTCAGGCTGAGGTCATCGATGGTGCGCTTGGCCACATTGGCACTGGTGGCAAGATCGAGATAGGAACGCACGCGCTGCTGGGCGGCAAGTCCACCCTGATACGAATCGTTCACCGAGGTTCCGGTCGCCATCGAGACGTACACACTGCTCGTGGCCACATAGTTTTTCGGCTGGTTGCGGGTATAGCCGACCGCCGCGACCAGGCACAGCACCATGACAGCGAGGATCAGCAGCCAGCGGCGGCGCACGATATGCCAGTAATCGATCAATCCCATGATTCGGATCCTTTTTTCCCGATGACGACCAATGGCTGTTGCGGCGGCTGCGCCGGTGCTCGCGGATTCGGCGCCGGAGCCTTCGGCGCGCGAGGTTTCGCGCGGCGCCGATACTCCTCGACCACCAGATAGATCAGCGTCGCCAGCACGGCTGCCTGCAAGAATTTGCCGAGCGCCTCCATGCTGCCCAGAATTCCGCGCTCGAACAGCGAGGAGGCTCCGGTCAGCGCAAGTGCCAGCACCACCACCGGGAAGTAGCGGGAATAGAGGGCTTTGGCCCAGGCGAGCAGTAGCAGGAAAGTGAATCCGACGCTGACGACGATGCCGGTGTAGCCGCCGACGACGTAGCCCTCGTTGACATTTCCCTCGGCCAGCGACACCTGCACCCGGGTCATATCCACCGACGCGCCCCGAATGTCATTGGCCCATGCGGTGCCGGATTGGAATTTCGGAGCGCCCAGCAACTGCGTGGGGATCAGACTCAGCGCCGCGTGCCGGAACTCCTCGGCGGGTGTGAGCCAGTATCCGGTCCCGTGGTAGTAGGCATCGGTCGCGGCCTCGAGCAGATCGAAGCGCCGCAGAATGCTCAGGAACGGTCGCACCGTCGGCGGATAGGCCGAGCTGATCATGACCGCCTCGGCCTTGCCGGATTCGGTGGTCTTGAACGACTGCAACCAGCCGAAGCCGCCGATACCGAGCACCGCAATCGCCAGCACACCGACGACCTTGGCCTTGGTCCAGCCCAGAATCGCGAAGCGGACCGCCACCGCGAGCGCGGCACCGAGGATCGGGGTCTTCGATTCGACGACCACCGTCCATATCAACTCACCGGCCAGCAGCGCGCCGATCAGCAGTGCGGTGGTCCGCGGCCGGGTCGGCCGGATGAAGATGATCAGCCCGAGCGCAGCGACGGTCGCGAGGATGCCGACGAAGTTGAGTATCGGATTGGCACTGTCGACATCACCGGCGTGACCGATGGATCCGGTGGCATAGGACGCGCCGCGCCCGAGCAGGCCGATGGCATAGATGGTGGCGAGCGCGGGCACGAAGTCCGGGTTCACGCTCATTGCGGGCGCCGCCGGGATCGGATGGTGTCGCGACCAGATCGCATATCCCACAATCAGTATCGCGTATACCCACAGCCCGAAGACGACATGGTGCAGGACGAGGGCGATGCCGCGGTCGTAGCCGAGTTCGGCGAGTCGCGGATCGGGTACATTGTCGCCGTAGTGCGGTTCGGGTTGCACCGCCAGCAGCACCAGGGGACGCGCGAGGTAGGACAGCGACCAGAACGCGGCCTGCGCGATGATGAAAACCCGTGCGACACTGGGCGCCCACGCCGCGGCCACTGCCACGGTGACCAGCGCGCATGCGATGGCGATGATTTCGGTGTAGGCGGTCATGACCGCGCCGCCCCCAACGCGTCCATGATCTCGCGCGCACGATCGACATAGCGGTGCCCGCCGTCGGCGATCCGCCGGTATCCGGCCTCGGCCATCGCATCCGCCTGCTCCGGATGCCGCGCGCACCAGTCCAGGATCTCGCGCAATTCGGCCGGCTCGGTGAACAGGAAGCATTCGACGGTATCGCGCAGCAGTTCGGCGTGCTCGTCGGTGCGCTCGCCGACGAAAAGTCCACCCGCGGCGGGCACTTCGAAGGTGCGGCAGGTATGGGTGTCGCGATTATCGGAGTTGAGCAGCACCAGATTCGCGGTGATATCGGCGACCACCGCCGAATATCGCGACCCGTACACCGGACCGCCCACCGCCGCCCGGGTGGTGCGCAGTTCCGGAACCCGCCGCCAGCCCGGACCACGCACCAGCGCTCGGTCACCGTAATCGCGGGCCAGTGCGACCATTTCGGCGCGGCGATCGGCGCGGCAGACGCCGATGAAGCCGACCAGGTATCGCGGCGTCCGCCCGCGCGCCGCCGGGTAATGCCACGCCGGATCGTAGGCACTGCGGACGAAACCGACCGCCTTTGCGCCGCGTTCCAGCAGTTCGGGCACATTGTGCCGCTTGGTGGTGACGATCAGATCCCAATCCGGTTCGTGCGCAAGATATTCCGAGCTGATGTTGTCAGGATTGGCGACATCGTCCGGGCTGTAGTGCACATGCAGCCGTGCCGGAATATCCAAGAGTCTGCGCTGGTTCAGATGAACGGCCTTGAAGGCGAAGACCATATCCGGACGAAATTGCGTTGCGGCACGGTCGATTTCGCCGTGCAGCTCGGTGACGGTCCAGGGTGCGCGGCGCCGCGCGAACTTGGCGTAGACCCATGGTGGCGAGAGCCGCGTCGGCAGGGTGACCGACGTGGAGTCGATCACGACCACCTCGTGTCCCGCCTGCCGGAAGCCATCGGCGAGCGAGCGCGCATTGCTGCCGACCCAGTCGTCCCCGATGAACAGGATCTTCAAGAGGTCCCCTCCTCGCGCATCAGTACCACCGCCGGTTCCACGGACACCGATGCCGTGCGTTCGCGCACGATGAGGGTCCGAACCCGGACGAGATACCAGATCGCCGTGCTGAATTCGACCAGCACACTCCCGTAGACCAGCGTCCACACCGAATGCGTGCGAAACGCGATGAACAGCGCGATTCCCGCCACGCAGGTGCCGAGAACCGCGCCGATCAGCACGCCGGTGGTGTCCTGGCGCACCGGCAGCAGTGCCGTGGTGACGAACGAGGTGATCGTGGTCGCGGGCAGCATGAAGATCTCGACCCGCAACAACCCGACGGCCCCGGTGAATTCGTCGCCGAAGACCAGTCGGATCAGCAGCGGCGCGGCCAGCCACACCGCCACGGCCGCGACCGTCGCGACACAGACGCACGCGGCCAACGCCATGAGCGCATGCCGCCAGAACCGGTGATCGGTACTGCGCCGCGCCATTCGGGGCAGCAGCGCGAAACCGATGGGGTCCAAGGTGGATTGGATGGCGCGCACGAGCCGATCGCCCGCCGAGTAGAGGCCGAGCGAAACCGTGTCCAGCACAGCGGAGTACACCGCCGCCGCGCCCTGACCATAGGTGGTCACCAGCACTCGCGAGGCGAGAACCGGTGCGCCCGTGCGCAATACGCTCTTGTAATGCCGCGGACGGGCGGGTAGCCCGAAGGTGCGCAACGAATCCCACCAAGTCAGCGCCACGGTCGGCACCGAAGAGATCAGCAGGCACAGCAGCGCGAGCTGAGCGCTCGGCATGCGGGGGAGCAGCCCGACGAGCAAGATCAGATAACCGACTCGTCCGACCGCTTGGTAAGCGGTGCTGGCCCCGAACCGGCCCTGCCCGATCAGCAGCCAATCCTCCGAGACGGACCAGAATCCGCCCGCGAACAGACCCAGCAGAATCATGTCCACCTGAACCGGCGCGCTCGCGGCCAGGCTCAGCAGCAACGCGATCCCGATGACGCCGAGGGTGGTCGTGCGGATGGCCAGATAGTCGCCGCGCAGCTGATTGATGCCGCGCAGCCGCGCGCTGTCGCCATCGCGTTCCCGCGAATCGTGTACGCGCGCGGCCAGAAACGAGGTGATGCCGAGATCCACCAGCAGCGAGCCGATGAAATACGAGGACATGCCGATCGCCAGCAGGCCGAGTCCGTTGGCGCCGAGCACCCGCGCGATCAGCGGAACGGTGACGATGGTGATGACGTACTGCCCGTACTTGCCGAAGGTGACGTAGCCGATATCGCGCAGTACCGCGGCGAAACCGTGCGATCGGTGCAGGCCGCCGCCGGGTGCGCCGTGGTCTGCCCTGCGGTGGGCGCCGCCGGTGGCGGTCGGTGTCGGCGGAGTGGTGGGCGACGGCTGGTCCGCGACGTGTTCGTGTTCAGACATGCGGAGTCCGTTCCTGCGGATTCTGCTGGCCCTCTGCGGCGGGAGCGACGGGTCCGGAGGAGGTAGCGGAGCGTAACCATGTAGAGCCCCGTGAGCGCCGCGGATTCGACACAGCGACGGGAGCGACGGTTCCGGAGGCGGTAGCGGAGCGTAACCACGTAGGGCCCCGCGAGCGCCGCCGATTCAATTCAGCGCCGTTGCGTTGAGTGGTGACGGTGTCGAGAAATTCTGCGACTGTGCGCGCCGATTCCTCGATGTCGAAATCTCTGGCTCGGATGCGGCCCGCCGTGGCGAGGCGGGTGCGCAGAGCCGGGTCGCCGATGAGGGTGTCGAGTGCGGTGGTGAGTTGGTGCTGGTCGCCGCCGTCGACGAGCAATCCGTTGACGCCGGATTCGACGATTTCAGCGGGTCCGCCGGGACCAGAGGCGATGACCGCGCAGCCCGCGTGCATGCCCTCGACCACGACCTGTCCGAACGGTTCGGCGAGCACCGAGGAGTGCACCAGAATATCGGCGGCGCACAGATGGCGGCCGGGGTCCTCGACGTGTCCGGTGAAGGTCACCGGTAGCCCGAGTTCGGTTGCCATCCGTTCGAGTTCGGCGCGGTAGGGCTCCTCATCGAAGAAGGTGCCGCCGATGATGAAAACGTGCCGCGGTGGCACTTTCGCTGCCGCGATCGCGCGCAGCAGCACATCCTGGCCCTTCCACGGCGTCAGCCTCCCGACGGCAGCGAGCACCGTTTCGGTCGGTGCGCGTTGTGGCGCGCGCTCGGTGTCGTCGCCGAATTCCAGACCCGGGTACGCCACTACGGCGGGGCGGCGCCCGATCCGCAAGGTGCGCAATGTGGTTCGGCTATTGGCGATATATCCGCGCGCTATCAATCTGCCGAGCAGCTGGATAACTACGGTCGGCAGTCGGCCGAAGTAGTCCACCGCGATCCGGTCGTGTACCTGCCATACCAGCGGAATGCCCGCGCGCCGCGCCGCCACCGACCCCATCACCAACGCCTTGGTGCTCTCGGCGACGAGCACATCGGCACCGAGTTCGCGGGCGGTCGCGCCGAGGGTCCAGCCCAGCCGCAGCAGTGCCGCGAATCCGGCGAGCAGGCGCAGCGGACCGGACCCGATGGTCATGGCGCGGCTGTCGAATCCGCCACGCAGCACGCGGGTATCGACCCCGCGTGCCCGCATGCGTTCGACCATCGGACCGTCCTCCGTATAGATCTGTGCCACGTCGATGAGCCGCATCGCGCGCAGTGCGGCCAGCAACCGCAGCGTCGCCAGTTCCGCACCGGAAGGCGCCGCGGTATGCGCTAGGAAGAGGGCCTTGGTCGTCCTCGATGGGGTCATCGCCTTAATTCCTCATACATCGTGAGATGGCGCTGCGCTGTGACATCCCATGAGAAAGTTTCTGCGTGCGAGCGACATTGCTCGGGTGTGGGCAGCGTGCCGTTGAGTGCGGCCACAATTCGCGCGCCGAGTGCGTCGGCGTCGCGGGCGGGCACGATCAGTGAAGAATCCAGTCCGCGTACCGAATCCGGCAGTCCGCCACAGTCGGTGACGATCGGGGCCCGCCCCGCGGCCAGGGATTCCAGGGCGATGAGCCCGAATCCTTCCAGGGCGGTGGTCGGGACAACGGTGAATTCGGCCTGTTCGTAGTGCTCGGTGAGCTGTTGGTCATCGACATTGCCCGCGAAGGTGATCGATTCGCCCAGTCCGGTGCCCGCGGCCTGGGCACGCAATTCGGCTTCGGCGCCACCGGTTCCGACCAGGACCAGGCGGGCATCCGGATGTTCGGCGACCACGCCCGGCCAGCAGCGCAAAAGGGTATCGATGCCCATGCGGTGCTCGAGTCTGCGCACACACAGGACGGTCCGGTGGGGGCCGGCCGGTATCGGCGAGGCGCGGAAACGCAGCAGATCGACACCGGGCGGGATGACCCGGATCCGATCGGCGGGCACGCGATAGTCGAGGCCGAGTACGTCGCGAAAATGGTTGGACAGCACCACGAATCGGTCCGCGCCCGCGTAGCGGATCCGCTCGAGCAGATACTTCGCTCGTGCGCCGAGTTCACCTTGTCCGGTGAGTCTGCTCTCGGCGGCCCATGGTCCGTGGAAGTGCACCACCAGCGGCACCCGCCCGGCGCGGGTGCGGGCCGCGGGACCGTAGAGCGCGAAGTGTCGATCCAGCACATCCGCGCGGTGCAGTTCGGCCCGCTCCAGAAATGCGGTGCGGGCCCGGGCGATGGTCGAACCGCCGGTTGACCCCCATGACCGCGCGCCGGGCGGATCGTCGGGGCCGACCGCACCGAACGCGGACGCCGACATCGCTACTTCCGGTTGCCGCGCGAGTGCATGGAACAGTTCGGTGAAGTATCGATTGAGTCCGCCGGGGGCCGTTGAGAACCATTCTGAACCCGTCATATGCACACGCAGTGCCCCGGTTGCTGCCGTCACCGCGGCCCCCTACTCCTGGCGATGCTGGGGCGAGTCCGCCACCTGAACTCGCTTCCCGCGCAACAGTGTAGGGGAGTTCGGTGCGCCCGGTCGGGCGTAGAGATCATCTGCGATCAGGGCGAATGACCAGTTTGCTGCCGGTCGGCCGCCCTCCGACCGACCGGCCGCAGTCACTGGCCGAGATCGAATAGATTCGGCTGCCCGGCCCGGTAGCGCGCGGCATCCTGTTGCCGGAACGGTTCGAAGGCCGGAATCGAATCGCGGGTGAATAACTGGGCGTGGGCCGCGCCGGAGCCGGATGCGTCCAGCAGTGCGTTCACCGCGGTCCGGCCCGCCTCGTTGGCGCCCTCCATAGTGGCCAGATCGAAGTTGGTCCGAACGTAATCGGCGGCCAGGAAGAGGTTCGGGATCCGCGTCTGCGCGGTCGGCCGATCGGCCCAGGAGCCGATCGTATTCACCAGCAGCGGTTCATCATTGACATTCCGGCCGTCCGCCCAGGTGATACCGGGATCGAGCATCCACTCGCGAACGATTCCCTCCGGCAGCTGAATTCTGCCGTCGTCGTTGAGCGCCGCGGTCATTTGGGCCCAGGTTTCCTGGTAGATCTCCGCCCGGGTGCACTGTTTGGCCGTCTTGCCGAACAGGATGCCCGGAGTATCCCAGTCGGCGATATCGATGGTGAGGCCGTCGACGATCGAACCGTCGCCGTATTTCGCCGCGTAATCGACATTCCAGAACGCGCGCTGGGTATAGGAGGTCAGCCGCCACGGTGCGTCGAGGTAGATGTTGTAGCCCTTGCCGAGGTCCAGCTTCTCGGTGACGAACATCTGCAGGCCGTTCATCCAGTCGACGGTGAGCGCGTCCATGCGGCCGAGTCCCGGATCCAAGGCGCGGATCTCCGGTGACCACAGCCGCCGCGCCCGATCGGTCGGCACCGCGCACACATACCAATCCGCGTCGAACAGCTCGGTCGCACCATTCGGGCGGCGGATGCGCGCGCCGCCGATGCGGCCGTCGGACACCACGAATTCCTCGAGTGCGTGTCCGGGCCGGAATTGCACGCCAAGGCTTTCCAGTAGCGCGATCCACGGATCGAGCCAGGCCGCATTGGTCGGGCCGTTGAGCACCTCGTAGACCTTCGGGCCACCGGTCAGTTCTTGCAGCAGTGCGATGAAGAAGCCCTCCATCATGTTGCCCATGGTCCTGGTGCTGGCCACGTACTCCTTGGCGGCCACCAGCGCGCGGGTCAGACCGGTGGCGGCCAATGCCTGGAACTGTGCGGATCGCTGTGCCGCGCCCACATAGTCCCACCAGCTGACGTGCTCCCACTGGCCGAAGCGGCGCTCCTCACTAGAGGTCAGATAAGTGACGACGCGCCCGGCCATATATATCGCCTCGGGCAGTGGAACGAGATCGTTCTTCATGAACACCTCGACCAGGATGCGCTGCAATCCCTCCGGTGTAAGTGCCTGCGCGGGATCGAAATAGAACCCGAACATGAGCGGGAAGCCATCGGGCAGATCGCCCGAGCGCGGATAGCGCGGATCGCTCACCGAGAACGGAATCAGGTTGTCGTACACCGACTTCCGGGTTCCCGGCAGTGGAATGCGGCGCATCGTATCGTGCACGTGGTGGTAGAACGAGGTGAATCCGCGTGCACCGTGTTCGCCCGGTAGCGGCGCCCGACCGCCGACGCCGGTGCCGGGCAGCGGGATCGTGCGGGATTTGCCCCCGAGTTCCTTGCGATCGAAGACAGTCACCGCGAAGCCGCGCTCGACCAGTTCGTGAGCCGCGGTCAGACCGCCGATGCCAGCGCCGAGCACCGCGACGGTATTGCGCGCCGGGCCGTTTCGGCGGCGCGGCGCTGATTGTGCCGGCGCGCTCGCGGTCGATGCCGCCCATCCCGCGGTGCCCGCCGCCATGGCCGCGCCGCGCAGCAGTGTGCGCCTGCTGACCTGGTTGTCCCGATCTCGAGTTGGCACTGCGCGCCCCCTAAAACTGACGATCTCGATCGTCATATTTATCAGATCAGCGGTTCCGCATGGGAGACAATGCGAAGATGACAATGCAGCGACGCCCGGTGCGGACCTACGGCGGTGTGGGTGCCGAGGATCGAGTCGCGGCGCGGCGCGGCAAACTCCTCGAAGCCGGACTGGAACTGTTCGGCACGCGCGGGTACGCGGCGACCGGGGTGAAGGATCTGTGCCGGGCGGCCGGGCTGACCGACCGGTACTTCTATGAATCGTTCGCCGGAAATAAGGAACTGTTCGCCGCGGTCTTCGACCAGGTCATCGACGAGTTGTTCGCGGCGGTGGCCGCCGCGGTCGAGGCCACACCGGCACGCGGCAGCCGCAAGCTGCGCGCCGGTATCGGCACGTATCTCACTGCGCTGGTACAGGATCCGCGCAAGCTGCGCATCGTCTTCGTCGAACCGGCCGCGGCCGGGGCCGAACCTCGGATGCGAGAAGCGTTGTGGCGCTTCGCCCGTTTGGTCGCGGCCACGGCCACCCAGGCGCGTCCGGATGATCGGCCGCCCGCGGAGATCATCGATATCTTTGCGCTCTCGGTGGTCGGCATGTTGGAGCGGGTGATCGTCGAGAAACAGGGGGGTCGCCTCGACGTGCCGATCGACGATCTCATCGACTATTGCGCCGACTTCGCCGCGGCATCTTTGCGTGCGGTCTACCAGGGCCAGATATCCAAGCGCCCAACGGATTAGCGAGTGGCCGACATCTCTCGGGTGCGGTAGATTCCACATCGAGTTCGTGCCCGGCACGGACCGACCCGCGGGGGACCAGCGGGAGGGACTAGGACAGTGGGGACCACGGGGTCTGTGGCTGAGCGCAATGATATCGCCGAGCGCGAGATACGGGTGCTGGTCGAGAACGGCGAATACTGGCTACGCAATCGCGGCGATATCGCGATGATGGTCATCACCGTCGAGCGCATCCGCGCGCGGTGGCCGCGGGCGCGCATCGGCGTGCTGACCCATCAGCCCGGCGTATTGCGGGCTTTGGTACCGGAGGCCGAGCCGATCTGCGGCCCCGAGTGGAGTTGGGGTTCCGACGGCTGGCACGGATTGTTGAATCGCACGGCCGGAACGAAATTGGTCGGACCGGCGGCGCTGTGGTGGCGGGCGAACACCGACGGACCCAAGGACCGACTGCGGGCGATCCGCGCGCGCGGACGCGGCGACACCGCGGACCCGCAGGAGGATTCGGTGGCACCGGAACTCGAATTTCCGGTGGAGATCCCCGCGGCGGTCGAACAGGCGTCGCTGGTGCTCGCGAACGGCGGCGGCTATCTGACCGATGTCGACCGCTACCAGGCCCATCGCACCCTGAATCTGCTGGAATACGCATCTGCGCTCGGCATTCCGACGGCGCTGATCGGGCAGGGCATGGGGCCCGTGCGTGACCCATATCTGGTACGGCGAGCTGCCGAGGTGCTGCCGAAGGTCGACTTCGTGGCCTTGCGTGAGGGGCGGCGCGGCCCGGAACTGCTCGGCAAATTCGGTGTCGCGTCGGACCGGATATTGGTCACCGGCGATGACGCGGTGGAATTCGCCTATCGCAGCCGCGATGCCAGGATCGGCGCCGATATCGGAGTATGTCTGCGCGTCGCGGACTACGCGCAGGTCAGCCTGGAGGCGCAGGGAATTGTCGGGCAGGTGGTGCGCACCCGCGCCGCGGAATTGGATGCCGGACTGGTGCCGCTGATCATCTCCGAATACGCCTCCGAGGATCGGCTCTCGACGCTGCCGCTGCTGGTGGGCGCGGCCAAGCCGCTGCCGCCGGTCGGTCGCGGCGGCACCCCAGCCGATGTGGCCCGGCAGGTCGGGCGGTGTCGGGTGCTGGTGACCAGCGCCTACCATCTGGCGGTCTTCGCACTGGCGCAGGGCATTCCGGCCGTCGGCATCACGGCCTCGGAGTATTACGACGATAAATTCCACGGGCTGGCGCAGATGTTCGGGACCGGTCTGCGGGTGGTGCACCTGAATGATCCCAAACTGGAACAAGAACTGACCATGGCGCTGGACGAGCTGTGGGACGATGCACCTGCGCTCCGGGATCCGCTGCAACAGCGGGCCGTCGACCAGATCGATGCGGGCCGGAGCGGATTGGAACGAGTTTTCGGATTGGTGGAAAACGGACCGGTCCGGCCGGTGCAACGATCAGGGGGATAGACTGTCGTGACAACGCTGTCGGTATGTGTGCCCGCCTACAACTCCGGCCGGACGCTCGCGACTACCCTGCGTTCGATTCTCGATCAGGACGCGGAATTCGAACTGGTCGTCCTGGACAATGCGAGCTCCGATGACACCTCGGAGGTAGCGAAGTCCTTCGACGATCCACGAATCCGGTTATTGCGCAATGACATCGTGCTGAATATCGGCGACAACTGGGATAAGGCGATCCGCGCCTGTACCGGCGAACTGGTCAAGGTCGTCTGCGCGGACGATGTGCTGCGACCGGATGCCGTCACCACACAGCTCGCGGTGATGGCGGATCCATCGATCGCCATCTCCTCCAGTCGCTTCGAGGTGATCGACGAGGCGGGGGCCGTGCTGGAGACCGGCCTCGGCTTGGCCGGTCTGCTCGGCAGGCAGACCCCGCGCACATTGGCCCGGACCATCGTCCGCCGCGGTCCCGCGGATTTCGGCCCGACCGCCGCGGCCATGTTCTATCGCGAGCACTACGACCGTGTCGGCGGGTTGCGCGGTGATCTGGTGTTTCCCATGGACGTCGACCTGTTCGCGCGGGTCTCGTCCTTCGGCGTCTTCTTCGGCATGACCGAAATCCTGGCGGCCTGGCGCAACTCATCCTTCAACCTGTGCAGCCAAACCTCCACGGTCAGCAAGCTGACCGATATGTACCGCTTCCACCACCGCATCGCCAACGACTATCCGGATCTGGTCCACCGCGGCGACGTACTGGCCGGTGACGCCCGGCTGGCCAGGGCGGCGCTGCACCGCCTGCGGGTCCGCACGGTGGCCACCGTCCGCAAGCGCCCGGACCTGCTGGTCTGATATCGAACTTCGCGTGGCGGCGCGGTGTATGACGTATCCACTACCTAAAGAAACCGTTAACTAATCCGTTGCGGCTGCGCGCGATCCGGCGAGACGAAGTAGAACAAGGGGCGGGGTCTCGCGGCAGGAAGCGTTGATGTGGATGGTTATTGATCATGTATCGCATGGCACCCTGCTATCGGGCCGACTCCCGGATGAGCGGGGGCGTTTCGGTGAATTCGGCGGCAGATATGTGCCCGAAGGCCTGATGGTCGCGCTGCTGGAGCTGGAAGAGGCGTATGCGCTGGCGCGCACCGATTCCGGATTCCGTGATGAGCTCGGCGAATTGCTGCGCACCCGGGTGGGTCGTCCGACGCTGCTGCACCAGGTACCGCGCTTTGCGCGATCGCTGGCGGTGCCGGGGGTGCGGGTGTATCTGAAGCGCGAGGATATGACGCATACCGGTGCGCACAAGATCAATAACGCGCTGGGACAGGGTTTGCTGGCCAAGCGGATGGGTAAGACACGGATCATCGCCGAGACCGGTGCCGGTCAGCACGGTGTGGCGGTCGCGACCGTATGCGCGATGCTCGGACTGACGTGCGTCATCTATATGGGCGCCCACGATATGCGGCGACAGGCCTCCAATGTCATGCGAATGACCCTGCTCGGCGCCGAAGTGCGTCCCGTGGAGACCGGCAGCCGCAGACTCAAGGAAGCGATCAGCGAATCGGTGCGCGACTGGGTTTCGAACCTCGGTACCACCCACTACCTGTTCGGCACATCGGCCGGACCCGCGCCCTATCCGATGATCGTGCGCGATCTGCAAACGGTGATCGGCAAGGAAACCAGGACCCAGATCCTGAAATCCGAAGGCCGACTGCCGGATTACCTGGTGGCCTGTGTCGGCGGCGGCAGCAATGCCATCGGCCTGTTCCACCCCTTTGTCGACGATCCGGCGGTCCGGTTGATCGGCGTCGAGGCCGCGGGCCTCGGTGTCGAAACGGGTCAGCATGCCGCCACGCTCAATATGGGCAGTCCGGGCGAGATGGACGGCGCCTACAGCTATCTCCTCCAGGACGACGACGGCCAGGTCACGCCGACGCACAGCATCGCGGCGGGCTTGGACTATCCCGGCGTCGGCCCCGAACTCAGCTACCTCAAGCACACCGGTCGCGTCGCCTACCGCGCGGCCACCGATGCCGTGGCCCTGCGCGGCCTGCATGCCCTTACCCGCACCGAAGGCATCATTCCCGCCCTCGAATCCGCCCACGCTGTCGGCTATCTGCTCGAACTGGCCGAACAGGGCGAGCTTCCGGCCGACTCGATCGTTGTGCTCGGCCTGTCCGGGCGTGGCGATAAGGATCTCGCGATCGCGGCGGAACGGTTGGCCGGATAGGCGGTTCGCGGATCGGCCGCCGTATGCCAGGATGGCCGAATGACCAACGGGGTGAGCCGGATTGCCGAGCATACGGTCGAGCTGATGATGGATTACGGCCAGTTCTGCCTGGACGGTGGCTTCGGTGATCCGGATTCCGAACTGCCCCTGCTCGAGCAGGCGCAAGCCGCGCAACCGTGCGCAGGGGACGGCGCCATGCTGGTGGTATTGAGCCCGCATCAGAACAATTTCGAGATGTCCATCGCGGTGCAGGTGTGGACCGGCAGGCCGCCGGATGATCGCGAGCAGTGGCAACAGGTATGTGAAGGTCGGTTGCGGGTGGATTCCGATGGGGCACTGAATATCTCGTCACCGCCCGATGGTTGGGCGGACCAGTGTCCGGTTCCGCCGGGGGACTATCTGATCGAGGTCAGTGGTCGCGGATTCGTGAATTACGGATGGCCGGGTTCGACCACGCCCGGCGATGTCTGGCGGATTCGGCTATGGCCCGATGACGGTGGCGACCTCCTGCCGCACCAACAGTGGGATATGCCCGGGTATGGCATTCCCGAAAATGTGCCGATACCGGAGCGAACCGATACCGAGGAGGACCCGGAGTCGCAATGGGTCGCCGTTATGGACTCCGAAGGCACGCGATATCTGACCGTCGGTGAGCTGGCGGCGGAGCGGGTGGCGGCCGAGCGCGCGGAATGGGGTGGCGATCCGATACCAAAACTGCGCGAATACTTTTCGGCTCCAGAGCTGGCTGGTTTCGATCGCCCGCTGGTCGAGGCGATCGCCGCCATGGACGAGCCGACCTTGCGGCGGCTGGCTCATAGGTGCGCCGTCAAGGCCTGCGAACTGGCCGCGATCGCCGAAAGATCCTGGGTGGCACCGGCATTGGCGGCATTGCGGGACGGACGGCCGCTACCCGCGCCGTTCGATGACATGCAGACCGCCTTCGACCGACTGCACGACGAGGAGTTCGGCGCGGTCGAGGACGAATCGCGCCAGTTCGTCGCGACGATCGGTCAACCGGTGCGGTCGGAGTCGAATCCCTTCGATATCGGGCCCGTGCATCGACCTTCCTTCGCGCTCGGCGCCATTGAACACGCCACCGATCCCGACCCATTGGCCGCGGCGATTGCAACACTGTATTCCGCCGCCATCACCTTCGGCGCCGATGCCCGCGTGCTGTTCGCCGAAATCGGCGACGAGTTCCGCTGATCGATGGTCGGCAAAGGCATTGTGGCGCCCGAACCTCAGGCGCCACAACGCGTTTCGTCGCCTGATCAGATCGTCCAGAGCCTGCCGTAGGTGTAGATCGCATCACCATTGGCGCTGATCACCCGCACGAACGGACGAATCGTGGTTTGCCCGAGGACGCCGGAAATGGTGCCGTGGAAGCCCGACATCCGAATGAAGCCTTCCGCGCCGAAGACATCACCGCCCGTGCACTCGAAGGTCTGGATTCCCGGACCGAAGCCGACCTCGAGTTCGACGCCCGCGCGCGGGATCAGACCGCCCAGCTTGAGCACCGCGCCGTCGGCGCCGCCGAGATCGACGCCGACATCCGGTGTGTACCACTGGAATCTGATCCGCCCGTTCACCGTGGCCGGATATCCGACCTGATAGCCTATGGTGATGTGGCCCGACCAGTCCTGGGCGTTCGCCCCGGTGACGCGGTAGGCGGCCTCGCCGTTGTGAAACCACTCGCGGGTCAGCGGGTTGCCGTCCAACGGTGGCACGAAATCGATCCGGGTATCGGATTGGATCGCCTCGACCGTGCGATCCTGCCGGTCGACTATCTGACTGCTGCTGTCGATTGCCGCGGATGCGGCGCCCGTGGTAAAGGCCAGCAACAAGGCCATTACCGAGGCCGAAACGAACGCGCGCAGACTCCGACTACGGAGCGTGTTCTCCCTCATCAGGTATTTCCCCTTGTTCCCCAATAACAGATGTCTTGACAGCAAAACGCGCGGCGCCGACGACGAACCCCACTGCGGCGCAGCGAATTCACAGCATTTGTCACCGCCCTTCCGAAGGACCAGCCGGGTCATCGACGACCCAGCGGCCGTCGAGTTCGGGAAACCTGGCACCGACCTCCGGGAGCAGATCGCGCAAGGTCAACAGCACGAAATCCGGTTGGGCGCGGACGAGTTCGGCGGGGGAGATGATCGGTATATCGGTACCGGGCATCCGGCGGCCCTGTTTCGCAGGCGAGGCATCGGCGACCGCGGCGATGAGCCCGCGGTGTACCCCGGCGAGGCTGAAGAGCGCGACCGCACGAGAGGCCGCGCCATAGGCGTAGACCCGCCTGCGACGCGCCGCCATCGCGTCGAGCCAGTGTCGCAAGAGCCGGGCATGCTGGTCGGTCGTGCGCTGCAGGCCCTGCAGCGCACCGAGATCGGTGTGCTCCGACTCCGCGGCGCGAACGGCGCGCACAGCATCATCCGGTTCCGCCGCACCGTGCACCGCGCCGATGAGCACCGTGCCGCCGTACAGATCGAACTGCCACGCCATCGCCACGCTCATTCCCACGGCCTTCAGTAGCCGCTGCAGCGCCTCCAGCGAGTAGTACGCGAAATGCCCGTGCCGCAACGCATTCCACTGACCGGCCGCGACAATGGTGGCCAGCGAGTGGTACTGGAGCAGCAGCACGCCGGTCGGCGCGGTGGCGGCGGCCCGCTGCGCGAAGGCGGCCCGCTGATCGGGTTCGTGCATGATGCCGAAGCAGTCCAGCACCACATCGGCGACGCCGTCGACGTCCGCGAATCCGCGTTCGACGAGTAATGGCAGCCAGGTCCCACCGTGCGGACTGCCGAATTCGCGCACGGTGTGCCCGCGCAACAATCCGGCGCGCGCGACCCGCGCCACGGCGTCGGCGGCCTGATCGCGCAGCGCCTGCGGTTCGATACCGCGCGGCTCCTCGGTGCGGGTGTCGTCCTCGGCCAATTGCGCCAGCCCGCAGGCACCGCACACATCCATGCGCAGCGGATGTGCGATCTCCGCGGCGTCGATCGCGCTCCCGGCGAGCGGGAAGTGGTCGGCGGCGGGGACCTTGCCGAGATCGAGCACCGGGGTGAGTTCGGTACCGCGGCAGCCCCGGCAACCGCGACCCATGACCGTGCCGTTCATGTCACGATGGCCTGGTGCGCATCGAACAGACCGATCTCGCCGATGTCCTGGTGCTGGTGCCCGAACCGTTCCGGGACGAGCGCGGCCTGTTCACCCGTACCTTCGACGCCACCGAATTCGATGTCCACCTCGGCGCACCCGGAATCGCGGCCGCGTTCGTGCAGGATTCGCAATCCCGTTCGGCGCGCGGGGTGATCCGGGGCATGCACGGGCGATCGGGGCGGGGTGAGGCGAAGCTGGTGCGCTGCGCGCATGGCGCGGTGCACGACGTCCTCGTCGATATCCGGCCCACCTCGCCGACCTTCGGACGCCAGCAGGCGTTTCGGCTGGACGACACCGAATTCCGGCACCTGTATGTGCCGCCGGGCTTCCTGCACGGCTTCCAGGCGCTGACCGCCACCGCCGACGTCTGCTACCGCATCGATCGCCCGCACGATCCGGCCGAGGATATCGGCGTCGCCTACGACGATCCGGATCTGGCCATCGCATGGCCGCTGCCGGTCACCGTCGTCTCCGCCCGCGACCGGGCCGCGGGCAGCTGGCGACAGTTGTTCACGAAGGTGCGGGCAGCTCTGCCGGAGGGGCGCTGATCCGACGCATCGACGCATCGAGCACCCCGGTCTGTCGCAATTTCTCCAGATGCGGCAGCCGGGTGAACCGGCGGAAGAAGTCGTCACTGGTCAGTCCCCTGGCGGTGTATTCGCGAGACAGCTGCTCGGCTCCGGCGGCCACCGTCCATGTCGCGTGGTAGCCGAGAGCCGAACGGGCAGCGGAGAAATCGACGCGGTAGGACCTCGGGTCCGCGCCGCTTTCACCGGTGATGGACAGCCGGGAACCCGGCACCGCGTCCACCACGGCCTTGGCGATATCGGCGACGGTGAGATTGTTCGCCTCGGTGCCGATATTGAATGCCCGACAGTTGATCGCGGCCACCGGCGCGGTCAGACAGGCCGCGAAGGCGTCGGCGATATCGGCGGCATGCACCAGCGGCCGCCACGGTGTCCCATCGGAGAGCACCTTGACCTCGCCGGTGAGTACCGCGTACCCGACCAGATTATTGAGCACGATATCCGCGCGCAGCCGCGGCGAGAAGCCGAATGCCGTTGCGTTGCGCAGGAATACCGGTGTGAAGTCGTCATCCGCGAGTGCGGCGACATTGTCCTCGACGCGCACCTTGCTCTCGGCATAGGGCGTGATCGGGCGCAGCGGTGCGTCCTCGGTGACGAGTTCGTCGCCCGCCGCGCCGTACACCGAACAGGTCGAGGCGTACAGAAACCGCTGCACCCCAGCGTCTTTCGCGAGTCGGGCCAGTCGGACCGACGCGTGATGATTGATGGCATAGGTGATTTCGGGATCGACTGCGCCGAGCGGATCATTGGACAGCGCCGCGAGATGGATCACCGCATCGAATCCGGTGAGCTGCTCGACGGTCACATCGCGCAGATCGACCGCGAGCCCGGGCGGATCATCCGGCAGTCGACCGAGTACGCAGTCGGCGAAGAATCCCGTATCGAGTCCGACCACCTCATGCCCCGCGGCGCGTAGCACCGGAGCCATGACCGTGCCGAGATAACCCTGATGTCCGGTGAGCAGAACGCGCATGCCGTGTCTCCAGTTTTCATGACAGCTCGAAACCGACGACAACTTTGTCGACAATGAATGCTTCGGCATGCTGAGCCCGGCATTGCACCCCACGCAGCCGGGACAGACCGGTGAACGACTGCCCGTCGAACCAGTCCCGCCCCACTTGTGAAGGGTAGTGCTTCTGTAGCAGCCGCGCCTTTTCCTCGGCGAATTCCGTTGATATCGGAACGAATACGGTCGGGTGTGGCGTATCGGTCTCCCATTTGAGGATCTCGTAGCCGAGCACCAGATGGTCGCGGAATTCGGTGGGCACGAGTTCGGCGAGGAGCCGATGGTCCTGATGCGCGTCACCGCGCTGCGGTGCGAAGACCAGATCCGGCTCGGTACCCGCGCGAAAGGTGGACAGCGCCTGTTTGATCCGATCCCAGTGCGCCGGGGCGCGACCATCGGGCAGATCGAGCACCGTCACCTCGAGTTCGGCGCCGGGACAGAAGGCGGCCAGTGCGGCGCGTTCCTCGTCCTCACGCACCGTGCCCGCGCCGGAGAGCACCAGCGCGCGCACCCGAAGTCCGCGGTACCGGTGCGTCAGCGTGCGCAGCGTCGCGCCCATTCCGATCGCGATATCGTCGCAGTGCGCGCCGAGTATCGCGATTTCGTGCAATGGCCCGGTGGTCAGGGCGATCATGCGAACTGCTTCTCCCAGACCATCCACGGCCGGATGCCGGACCGGTACGCGGCGTCGAGTTCGGCGCGTTCCTTGAAGGTGTCGGCGGGCTTCCAGAAGCCGAGATGCTGATAGCCGTAGAGCCGTCCCTGCCCGGCGAGCCTGCCGCACGCGTCGGCCACCAGATCGCCGCTGGGCGGCAGCAGATCGAGCACCTCATGGCTGAGCACGAAGTATCCGCCGTTCTCCCACAGCGGCATCGACGAGACCGGGCGGATCTCCTTGACCTCGCCATTGGGCTTGATATCGACGCAGTGGAACGACTGCTGCGGCGGTACCACCATCATCGAGGCGGCCGCGCCGGAGGCGGTGAAGCGCTCGATCATCTCGTCCAGCGGTGCGTCGGTGAGCACGTCGGCGTAGTTGGCCAGGAAGGTCTGCTCGCCCTCGAGATGCGGGCGCACCCGGCGCAGCCGCTCGCCGATGGCCGAGTCCAGGCCGGTGTCGACGAAGGTGATCGACCAGTCGCTGATATCGGTGCGCAGCAGCTCCACCGAGCCATCGCGGATGACGAAGTCGTTGGAGACCGACTCCTGATAGGTCAGGAAGAAGTCTTTGATGTGCTCGGCGCCGTAGCCGAGGCACAGGATGAAATCCTTGTGGCCGTAGTGCGCGTAGTAGCGCATCACATGCCAGAGCAGTGGCCGCGGACCGACCAGTTGCATCGGTTTCGGGAGCATGTCGGAGCCGTCGCGCATGCGCATCCCATAGCCGCCGCAGAACAGCACAACCTTCATCGTGCGTGCCTTCCCCTCGTTTCAGCGTTATTCGATTCCCCGAGCACCGCGCTGTGCAGAGTTGGTAGTGGATAGACCAGTTCGCCGCCCCACTCGGCGATATGGCGCAGTTGTGCGGAGATCTCGGCTTCGAGGTTCCACGGCAGGACCAGCACCACATCGGGTCGATCGAGATCGATGCGTGCGGTCGGATAGATCGGGATCCGGGTGCCCGGGGTGAATCGCCCGTGCTTATAGGGATTTCTATCTACCACGTAGTGCAGTAAGTCCGTACGGATCCCGCAATAGTTGAGCAGTGTGTTGCCCTTGCCGGGCGCGCCGTAGCCGACCACCCGTTTGCCCTGGGCCTGTGCGTCGAGCAGAAAACGCAGCAGCTCCTGACGCACATGCCGGGCGCTGGACTCCAAATGCTGGTAGCCCTCGACCCGGTGCAGGCCCGCGGCCTGCTCGCGCCGCAGCACCTCGTGCACCCGGGGGCTCGGCGCATCCGCGACCGCCTCCGGGCGGGCCCACAGGCGGATCGAACCGCCGTGTGTGGCAAGCAGTTCGACATCCACCACGGTCAATCCGGCCGTTGCCAGTGCACGCTGGGCCGAGAGCACCGTGTAGTACTGGAAGTGTTCGTGATAGATGGTGTCGAACTGGGCCAGTTCCATCAGGTTCAGCGCGTGGTGCACCTCGATCGAGAGCCAGCCGTCATCGGCCATCAGCTCGCGCAGTGCGCGGGTGAAACCGCGCAGGTCGGGGACGTGCGCGTAGACATTGTTGGCGACCACCAGATTCGCGGGCCCGTGCTGGCCGCGGATCCGCTTGGCGAATTCCTCATCGAGAAACGCCGTTTCGGTCGGCACGCCGATCTTGCGAGCGGCCGCACCGACATTCACCGAGGGCTCGATGCCGAGGCACGGTATGCCCGCGGCGACGACGTGGCGCAGCAGGTAGCCGTCATTGCTCGCGACCTCGACCACGAACGAATCGGGTTGCAGGCTCAATCTTTCGACGGCCTCGGAAACGAAAACTTCGGCATGTTCGACCCAACTATCGGAATATGATGCGAAATATGCGTACTCGGTAAAGGTTTCCTCTGGTGTGATCAATGCGGGGATCTGCAACAGTAGGCAGTCATCGCAAATTCGCAGATGTAGCGGGTAGGTCGGCTCCGGAAGATCGAGTTCGTCCGCCGCCAGAAACTTCTCACACGGCGGTGTGGCCCCGAGGTCGAGCACGCTCGAAAGACGCTCGGATTCACAAAGTCGACAACGCATCCTGGCCCCTGCCTCCTGCCGCGTGGGTCATCCGGCGAATAACCGGCATGCCCAGCACGTCGCTGCGATCAAGTGAGACGTTACAACGAATCGCTTGCGTATTGCCCCCCAAATCGATTGGAGGGTAGCGGTTTCCGGACGATTTTGGGGCTATTCCGGGGGGTGGCATTCGAGTGGCAAACAGTTCGATGGGGGGTGGATCCCCCACTATCACTTCTGGATGGCCGGGCTGCGGGTGCGCCACCTGCCGACTTTCTGCATGTTGCCTTTCGATCACGGGTCCCAAAAAACCGACCGTCCGAATGTTGGCTACTGCGTGGAATACGCTGCGGCCCTTTCTGTTCGGTGGATGAATGGGATTGTGTTCTGTAACAATCGCGTTCTGACCGCCGACTGAAGGAACACCCCGGGCGGCCGGATTGCGTCGAGGGGACCGGTCGACGGGGATCGGGGGCAACAAATACTCCCAGGGGGAGGTGCGTGTTCAATGAGCTTCGAGCTCACCGATGATGACGACCTGGACGTCACGGGTCCGTCCCGAACACTGCCGCGCTCGGAGCGCGAACGCTGGCAGGCAGAGTATGTAAGGCGCTTGGCCACAACGGATTTCGCGGTAATCGCCGCGTCGATCGGCCTGGCGCAGCTGATCCGATTCGGCGGCCCCGTCGCGCCCCCGCTGGCATGGCCCATGCCGTACGAGGTCGGCTATACCGTGGTTTCGGTATTGCTCGCGCTCACCTGGCTCGCCTTCCTGGCCGCGTGCAATACCCGATCGCCCCAGGTGGTCGGGAGTGGGGCAGAAGAATACCGCCGGTTGGTTTCGGCCACCCTGCGGCTGTTCGGGGCATTGGCGATCATGTCGCTGATATTGCAGATCGAGTTCGCGCGTGGATATCTCGCGATAGCGCTGCCGCTCGGTCTATTCGGATTGATGTCGAGCCGATTGCTGTGGCGGCTGCACACCCGGCAGCGGCGCAGCGTCGGCGAGTACCGGACCTCGGTGCTGGTGGTCGGCTGTGCGGAGGCGGCGCAGGCGATGGCGGCCGCATTCTCCCGCGATCCGGCCTCCGGGTATCGGGTTGTCGGGGTGTGCCTTCCGGATGGCGGCACCGATGCCACCGAATACGCGATCCGGGCGTCGGGAAAATCGTTTTCGGTGGTCGGCGACGACCGCTCGGTACTCGACGCGGTGCGCCGCAGCGGTGCCGATACCGTCGCGGTGACGGCGACCGATCATCTCGGGCCGGTCGAATTGCGCCGGATGGCTTGGGATCTGGACCCGCTCGGTGTAGAGCTGATCGTCGCGCCAGGTGTCGTCGATATCGCGGGCACCCGGTTGACGAACCGCCAGGTCGCGGGCATGCCGATGCAGCACATCGCGAAACCGCAGTACGACCGCGCGAAGTCGACCGGTAAGGCGGTATTCGATGTGTGCTTCGCCGGTGGGGTGCTGCTCGCCATCCTGCCCGCGCTGCTCGCCATCGCGATCCTGGTCAAACTGACCAGTCCCGGGCCGGTCTTCTACCGTTCGGAACGAATCGGCCGCGGCGGCAAGCCGTTCCAGATGATCAAGTTCCGCAGCATGTACTTCGACGCGGACCGTCAGGTCGCGGCACTCATCGAATCTCATGGCGGCAATCCGGTGTTCTTCAAGATGAAAGACGATCCGCGAATCACCCCGATCGGCAAGATCATTCGCAAGTTCAGCCTGGACGAGCTGCCGCAGTTCCTGAATGTGCTGCGCGGTGAGATGAGCGTGGTCGGGCCGCGCCCGCAGGTGCAGCGCGAGGTCGACACCTACGACGGCGATATGCGGCGCAGGCTGCTGGTGAAGCCGGGCGTGACCGGCCTGTGGCAGGTGAGCGGACGATCCAATCTTTCGCTGGAGGATTCGGTGCGCCTGGATCTGTCCTATGTCGAAAACTGGTCCATGATTCTGGATCTGTTGTTGATCGCCAAGACCATCGGCGCTGTCGCGCGCGGCGAGGGGGCCTACTGATCACGCCCCGGGGGCGAATCGCCTGGGGCGAGCGCGTATCCCCTCAGGAGGGGCGGCGGGCCGGGAATTCGGCGGCGAGTTCGGCGAAGACCGCGGTATTGAGTGCGAAGGCCTGCTGTCCCTCGTCGAGTACGCGACGGCGCTCGAGATCATCGAGCGGCAGTTGGTCGAGCAGTGCGCGGTATTCGCGTTTGAAGGCGGCCGGATTGCCGACGCCGTCGAAGACGTAGAAGCGGACGCCGTCGCCGCGATGCGGCAGGTTCCAGAGCTTTTCGGCGGTGCCGCGGATGACCTGGCCGCCGGAGAGATCGCCGAGATATCGGGTGTAGTGATGGGCGATATATCCGGCGGGCCAAGCACGGGCGCACTCATCGATACGCTCGGCGTAGGCGGCGGTGGCGGGCAGTGCTTCGAGCGAGTCGCGCCAGTGCGGGCCGATGAGATGGGCGAGGTCGCGCTGGAGTTCCGCGGTGCGGGCCAGTTCCGGTCGAATGAACGGGCCCGCGACCGGATCATCGGCGAGCGTTTCCCAGCGGCCCTCGAGCGCGCGGTAGATGAACCAGAGCTGGGTGGTGTAGCGATGATAGGAATCGATGCCGAGCGAGCCGCCGAGCATGTCACTGATGAACGAGGAGTTCTCGGCCTCTTCATGCTGTTGTGCGGTGGCGGTGCGGATCGCCGTGGAGAACGGGACGGTGTCCGACATTCCTGAACCACCTCGCTATCGCTCAGCGCCTTGGGCACCCTTACCAGCCGGTACAACCATACCGGCTCACTCCCGGTGCGTCTCTCGAGATCGACTCGTGTCCCGACGTAGGGGATGGCGCGGCGGGCGGCGTCGGCGCACGATGACCGGCCTGCGGATCGAGCCGAACCGGCTCGTAATGCGCGGCCTGCGCACGGTCCGGTCGATCCATTCGCCGAGGGTCACCCCCGCGGCCAGCGCGCAGCCGACGCCGACCGCGGCGAGCACCTGATTGGCTCCGATCAGCAACTCGTCATTGAGCAGTGCGTAGAGTCCGCGGTACACCTTCAGACCCGGTAGCAGCGGAGTAATGCCCGCGACCGCGACGACCAGCGGGGGAGTCAGTGACCGGCGTGCCATCAGACCACCGGCCAGGCCGACCAGTGTCGCGGCGACCGCGGAGGAGATCACCGGGCCGAAGCCGAGATGCTGCACCAGCAGAAAGCAGATCGTGCCCGCCGCGCCACCGAGCGCGGCGGCGGCCAGTGCCCGGCGCTCGGCGTAGCAGGCGAGTGCGAAGGTCAGCGCGGCCACCGCACCGGCGGCGATCTTGATCGGCAGATCGGTGATATCACGGCCGGAGGTGAGATAGACCGGCGGCACCGTGGCACCCGCAAGCTCTCCGACCCGCAGTGCCAGTGCGATGCCCGCGATGATGCCGCCGGTCATCATCAGCACCTCGAGCATGCGCGCGGTCGCGGTGATCGGTGCGCCGGTTATTCCGTCCTGCACCGCGCCGACCAGTTGCAAACCACTGAGCAGCACGGTGATTCCGGCGGCGATGATCAGCGTCGGGTCGACATCGATATGGACGGTCGCCGCGAGTGTCGCCAGCAGCAGCGCCGGTGTCGCCGCGATCGCGCCGCCCACCACATGCTGGAAGAAGAACGGCAGCCCGTAGCGATTCAGGACGCGATTGGCGCGATCGATCGCCAGCGTGGTGCCGAAACTCACCGCGGCGACGAGCCAGCCGCCGCCGAGCAGCGCCGCGATCGATGCGGCAAGCAGTGACCAGCCGAAGGTGGCGATCCAACGGTGGTACGGATGCGGTGCCGAGGTGATCGCATCGAGCTGCGCCCGGGCATCCTCCGGCGACACGACCTCATTGCGGATGCGGCGGGTGAGGCGGTCGACCGCGGCGAGGCGGGTGAAGTCCAGGGACCGATACTTCACCACGCGCATGGTGCTGGCCGGTGGCAGCTGCGGGCCGCGGTCGGCCCAGATCCTGATCGCGTCGTAGGTGACATCGATATCGCAGCGGGACAGGCCGTAGGTGGCAGCGATGAAGCGAACCTGGGTGGTCGTATCGACGACACCGGTACCCGAGGCGAGCACGACCTCTCCGACCCGCACCGCTAGGTCGAGGACCTCCGCGACCCGGGCGTCGTCGGTCAGATCGATCGGCTGCAGCGGTGTCGGCGCGGCCACAATGGTGTCCGCGGTGGCCGGACGGTCGGCGACCAGCAGGTCGACCGCCTGTTTGACGACGGGGATGCGAGGTGCTCGGAAGAAACGCAGTCGGGGCCGCTTGCCCAGGGGGTCGTCCGGGGTTGCGGCGTCGTCTCCTCCTGAGAGTGTTTCCAGACCCATGTGCGTGACCGTAGTCATCCGGCGCCGATGTCGCATCAGCTGTGGTCGCGGAGTACATCGATTGCCAGACGGTTGTCCGGACACTTGGTCGGAGCTGGCAAAAGTGATAGAACTTGTTCTAATTTGCTGATACTTCGAGCGGCCGGGCAGCAGTCGCGAGCGAATGGGAGCGAGTACGGTGCGGTACGGAATTGTGTTGTTCACCAGTGACCGGGGCATAACGCCCGCCGATGCGGCCGCGGCCGCCGAGCAGGCCGGATTCGACGCGTTCTACGTGCCCGAACACACCCATATCCCGGTGATCAGGGCGGCCGCGCATCCGCGCACCGGGGATGCCAGCCTGCCCGATGACCGCTATCTGCGCACGCTGGACCCCTGGGTCGCGCTGGCCACCGCGGCGGCCGTCACCAGTCGGATCACGCTGTCCACCGCGGTCGCACTGCCCGCCGAACACCATCCGATCACCCTCGCCAAGACCCTCGCCTCCCTGGACCATCTGTCCGGCGGCCGGGTCAGCCTCGGCGTCGGATTCGGTTGGAACACTGACGAAATGGCGCATCACGGGGTTCCCGCGAACAAGCGCAGGACGGTGCTGCGGGAACACCTCGATGCCATGCGCGCCCTCTGGTCCGATGAGGAGGCCAGCTTCGCGGGTCAGTTCGTGAACTTCGGACCGAGCTGGTCCTGGCCCAAGCCGGTGCAGAAACGGATTCCGGTGATCCTCGGCGCGGCCGGGACCGAGCAGTCGTTCACCTGGCTGGCCAAGAACGCCGACGGCTGGCTCACCACCCCCACCGAGGACGGGCTCGGCGAGAAGATCGAACTGCTGCACCGGGTTTGGCGCGAGCACGAGCGCGAGGGCAGTCCGGAGATCATCGCACTGGCCGGACGCCATGATGCGGCGCAGCTCGCGCAATGGGCCGAATTGGGTATTACCGAGGCGGTTTTCGGGCTGCCGGACCGTGATGCCGATGACGTGCGCGCGTACTTGACTCGCCTGGCTGGGAAGCTGGGTATCGCAGCGGCGGCCTGAGCGCGGAGCCCGAAAGCCCGCTGACACCACGGTGTCAGCGGGCTTTCGCGCAGCACTAGACGCGTCGCCACCGCGCGACGAGGAGTCCGATGAGCACACCGGCCGCGCCGATGACCGCGACGCAGAGAAGGGCGACCACGATCGTGCCCGTCGACGAATTCGATTCGGACGCCGTCGATTCCGCAGGCGCGGCGGCGGAGCCGGGTGTGCGGCTGGTCGGCGACTTCGGGCCGGCGGAGTTCTCGCCGAAAACCCCATCGCCGACGGCGGTCGCGTACGTCGGGCCGCTTTCCGTGGCGCCGGTCACGGTAAGATCCAACTGCACTGAAACCGGCTGGTTGTCGCCCTTGTCAGTGAAGCTCGAGCCGAGCTTGACCGCGATGTAGTACCAGCCCGCCACCGCCTCGTTGCGGGTATCGAGCACATCGGATTTGCGGTTGCTGTACCGAATCGGCACGGTGGCCATCGCCGTATTCGTCGGTAGTACGGTGTCGCTGCCGGTGTAGGAGGAGAAGTCCGAGTCGATCGCCTCACGGATCGGGTTGTAGAGGGTGGTGCGGACATTCGCGATGTTGTCGACGCCGTGCCGGCCGTTGCCGCCGTAGTGGACTCGATACGCCAACCCTTGGCCCCAATCCAGCTTCACTCGATAGAACACGAACTCACCCTGCCGGATGGTGTCGGTGTAGCGGCCGCTGCCGGTGAGGGTGCTGGCCGCGGTGAAGGACGGGCCGCCAGAGACGGGGGTGCCCGTGCCGCTCGGCTCGGTGAAAGCCGTCAACGGCGCGACCGCGACCTGACCGGCATCGGTCACCGCGGGTTCGATACCGACCAGCAGCTCGATCGGAAGTCGTTCCGGCACACCGGCCGACACTCTGTCCCAGGTCAGCTGGAAGTAGTAGCGGCCACCGCCCTTGCACTTATCGGAGCTGCCGCCAGTGGATTGCTTGGTCGCGCCGTCGAACGCCTTGGCCACTGTGAGCGCGACGCCGTCGCTGGAACTGGTCGCCTGCTCGGATTCGAAGACATTGCAATCCTGGCCATCGGCGTCGTAGATCCGCAGCTGCAGCGTGTTCATATCCTCGGTCGAGGAAATATTGGGCAGGCGCGGGAAGGACAGGGTGCCGCTGAAGTACGCGGTCGCTCCGGCCGGGACATCGACTGCCCAATAGCGCTTTTCCTTCTGACCGAGGGTGTCCAAATACTGACCAGGGGAGGCCACCGGAGCGGTGTCGTATTTTCCGGTGCCTGTAATCGGTGTGCCGACCGCCTTGTAGTTGCGCAGTGCGGCGGAGCTCACGCGTGGCAGGGTGCGCTCGAGTGCGGGACCGTCGGCAGCGTCGTTGTACGTGCCGCCGGTTGCCTGGGCCATGCAGGTGAGTTGGGCGCGGGCCTTGGCGTCCACGGCGAACCCGATCGCGTGCACGACCAGGTCGAGACCCTGCTGCTTCAATTCTCGTGCCACCTCGCACGGATCTGGTGGGGAGCAGGTGTCGTCGCCATCGGAAACCAACACGATGGAGCGCGGACCGGACTTCGGGAGGGCGTCGGCGGCTTGGCGCAGTGCGGTACCCATAGGGGTCCAGCCGCTGGCCTTGATCCCGTCGACCGCGCTGGTCAATGCGGTCCGGTCGAGAGTCTCAGGTTTGTGCAGGACTTGCACGTCACGGCAGCCGGATGTCTTCTCCGCCTCGCTGTTTCCGGTACTCGTGCCGTAAACGGTCAGTCCCACTTTGGATTCGGCGGGTGCGGTGCCGACGAACGAACGGACGGCATTCTTGGCCGCGTCCATCATGGTGCCCGCCGGATCCGGTCGCTGCATGGAACCGGAGGCATCCAGGATCAACATGGTCGGCGCATATTGCGGTGATTGCGGGCCCTGCTGTGCCTGTGCGGGTAACGCGGCCACGGCGAGTCCGAGCAACGTTGCGGCGGTCGCCGCGGTGAGTCGGATAACGTGTTGGGAGAATATCGACATTGCCTCATCTGCTTGTTTCGCTCCGATAAGCAGCAGAGGTTACCCATCGAATGCCGTTGTTCCCATTCTCGAGACGCGCGTCGACATAGCCGGTCGTCCGAACCGGCGGGCCACGCGGCAGCAAGAAAGCAGCCCCGTCACGAGCTGTAACTTGTGACGGGGCAGTATCTATTCGGTCAGCGCAGGTCGCGGCGGCGGAAGGCCGCGATCCCGACCGCGAGCAATGCGACCGCGACCCCGAGTAGCCACAGGATCGGGGTGGCCTCGAAGGGCGCACCGGGGAGCTTCGGCGGATGGACGAAGGGGACCAGGTCGCGGACCCACTGCGGCAGTCCGTCGAGGGAGCCGATGACGAAGATGGCGATCATCGTGCTGAGTACGCCCCAGGCGACCGGGGTGTAGCGCGGCGCGAGACCGTAGATCGTCACGGCGATGCCTGTGAGCACCCACACGGCGGGCACTTGAACCGCCGCCGCGCCGAGGCAGTCACCGAGCTTGCCCGCGAGATTGCCGTCCGATATCCCGTAGATGATGCCGACCGCCGCGCCCGCGATGAGCAGCAGTACCACGGGGCCGACCAGTGCGATGCCGATGTGGCTGAGCGCGTAGCGCACTCGGCTCACCGATCCGGCCAGGGTGGCCTCGGCACGCTGGCTCGACTCCTCCTCGTGCAGCCGCAGCACGGCCGAGATGGAGTAGGCCGATGCCGCGATGGCCAACATGCTGAGGGCGAAGGTGATGAAGGAATTCTGCAGCACATCCGTGCCGCCCATCCGGTTGATCACATCGCGGATCTGCTTACTGTTCTCGAGCATGTCGCCGACGCTGTTGATGGCGCCGCCCATCAGCGATCCGTACAGCAGGAAGCCGATGGACCAGGCCAGCAGCGAGCCGCGCTGCAGCCGCCACGCCAGCCCCGATGGACCGGACAGCGTGGGCGCCGCGACCGGCGCGCCGGGCCGCTCGGCGAGCAGGCCCGAGCCCGTATCTCGTTGCCGCAGAAGCATATACGCGGCTGCGGTGGTCACAACGGCGACGGTGAGCAGTGGGATCAGTATCCACCAGCGCTCATCCGCATACGGCCGCATATTGATGCACCAGCCGAGCGGCGAAAACCACGACAGCACACCATTTCCCGCATCGCCGACCGCGCGCACTGCGAAGGCCGCGCCGAGCGCGCCGAACGCCACCCCGCGCGCGACCCGTGCACCCACGCTCACCTGTGCCGCGATGGCCGCGACCCCGGCCCAGGCCAGACCGGAACCACCGAGCGTCGCACCGTAGGCCAGCGATCCGGCGGCGGGCAGGTCACTGCCGTAGAGCGCAAGGGCGCTCAGCACGGCGACGGTCAGACAGCCGGTCGCCGTCAGGATCATGGCGGCGGTCAACCCCGCGTAGCGGCCGATGCTGGTGGCGCCCACCAACTCCGCGCGACCGGTCTCCTCCTCGACCCGGGTGTGCCGGATGACGGTGAGGATCGTCGCGATCGCGATCATCGCGTAGAACGGCCCGGCCTTCCACAGTCCGACCGAGCCGAGGTCGGTGCTGAAGACCGGCCCGTACATGGCAACGAGCGCCGGGCTTTCCATGACCGACTTCGCCGCATGATCGAGGTCGGCCTGCGTGGTGTAGACGGCCTTGGCGCTGCCGACATAGAAGGCGGGCAGCAGTCCGAAGGCAAACACCCACAGCGGCAATACGATTCGGTCGCGCCGCAGGAACAGTCGCAGCATCTGGGCGGTACCGGCGAAGTTGGCCGACCCGCGCGCTGCGGGCGCGGCGTAATGCCTGCCGCCCACGGTTGCGGTTGTCATGATCCCACCTTCTGCATGGTCGCGCTCGCCTGCTCGGAGGTCGCGCCGTCGACGTGGTAGTGCCGTAGGAACAGCTCCTCCAGCGTCGGCGGTGCACTGGTGAGGCTGCGTACTCCGACATCGCCGAGGATCCGGATCAGCGCACCGAGATGTTCACCGTCGACCTGGCAGCGCAGCGTCGAACCGTCGCGTTCGATGTCCTCGACACCCGGGACACGGCTGAGGTCGCCCGGGTCGCCGAGCAATTCGGCGGTGATGGAGGTGCGCGACAGATGCCGCATATCCGATAGCGACCCGCTTTCCACCGTGCGCCCGGCCCGGATGATGGTCACCCGGTCGCACAGCACCTCCACCTCGGAGAGGATATGGCTGGAGAGCAGGACCGTGGTGCCGCGCTGTTTGGCCTCGTCGACGCATTCGCGAAAGACCTGCTCCATCAATGGATCCAGGCCCGAGGTCGGTTCATCGAGCAGCAGCAGACGCACATCAGAGGCGAGCGCGGAGATCAATGCGACCTTCTGTCGGTTGCCCTTCGAGTAGGTGCGCGCCTTCTTACGCGGATCCAGGTCGAAGCGCTCGATGAGTTCGGTGCGACGCTGCGGATTGATTTCCCCGCGCATCCTGGCGAGCAGGTCGATGGTCTCACCACCGGACAGTGACGGCCACAGTGTGACATCTCCTGGTACATAAGCGATTTCGCGATGCAGCTCGACCGCATCGGTCCACGGGTCGCCCCCGAGCAGCCGGACCTCGCCGGAGCTGGCGCGCAGGATCCCGAGCAGGATACGGATGGTGGTCGACTTCCCTGCGCCGTTCGGGCCGAGGAAGCCATGGATTTCGCCATCGCTTACCGCGAGATCGAGCCCATTGAGGGCAGCGAAGTGGCCGAAGTTCTTGTGCAGATCGCGAACTTCGATGATGTCGGACATCAGGTCTCCTTGGTGAGTATGTCCAAGATCGTTGGGTCGGTTAGGAATCCCTGGGCGTAGAGCTCCGCGGCGGGCATCATGAACTCTTCGGTCATGGTGCGAACGAGCTTGCGGTAGTTGATCTTTTCGCCGCGTTGTTGCAGCAGGGTGAAGTACAGGACGGTCGCGCCGACGTTGACCATCGTCAGATATCTGGCGCGCGCGGCCGGATCGCGACTCGGCTTGATGGTGCCCGCCTCGACGCCTGCCCGGATGTACTCCTCGGCGTCCGAGATCATGTGCTCGAGTAGGGATTCGGCCAACGGTCCCCCTGCCTGCAGGCTGCGCACCATATAGGCGACCAGCGGGCCGTATGCCTCGATCTCGGACATCGCGGTGAGCATGCTTTTCGCGACGTTCGTCTCGGTGGCGGTCTTCCACTTCTGGTCCCGGATCAACTCCAGCACCCGCTCATCGCAGGCGGCCCGCAGGCCGTCCTTGGAGCCGAAGTGATGGTTGACCAGTCCCGGGGAGACACCGGCCGCTGTGGCGATCGCACGCACTCCGACCTGGAATCCGTTGTCACCGAACATCTCGATCGCAATATCGCGTATGCGGGCGGCGGTGGTGAGATCCGAATTCGGGGTCGGCGTCACGCGGCGCCTCCTAGTTCGGCGGATCCTTTCGGTACGGCTCTCTGGTTGAACACATGTTTAGTATATTAAACGCGCGTTCAACCGCAAGGCAAGAGTTCGGCGAAGATGTCGTGTCACGATATTTGTGACTACCGAATCCGCTGGTCAGAGCGTTGGAGGCAGTCACTGGGGGTGATATGTCATCGGTGCGAACCGGTCGCTGGACGTCGGTGAAACGCTAGTGTCGGTCCCATGGTTGACACCGAGATTCGCTCGACATCGGACCACCTGCGCGATGCACTCGACGGCCCATGGCGTGCGGTGCGCGCCGAAGCCCGGGTGCAGCTGGCCGACGACCGGTTTTCCGGCGACCCCTATCTCGACTACCGCGCGGCCCGAGCCCGGGTGCTCGAGCAGATGCGGGTCATCGCGACGATGGGATACGCGGAGGCCGGTTTCCGGCGCGAGCACGGAGGCACGGGGGAGCCGGGCGCGGCCGTGGTCGGGCTGGAGATGCTGGCCTATGCCGACCTGTCGCTATGGGTGAAATCGGGAGTGCAGTGGGGGTTGTTCGGCGGTGCCGTGGAAAACCTCGGGACCGAACGGCATCGCGATGTGGTCGAGCGGCTGATCTCACTGGATCTGCTCGGCTGTTTCGCGATGACCGAATCCGGACACGGCAGCGATGTCGCGAATCTGGAGACGACCGCGACCTACGATCCGGCGACCCAGGAGTTCGTCGTGCAGTCGCCGACGCCGTCGGCGCGCAAGGACTACATCGGCGGCGCGGCCGAACATGCCAGGATGGCCGCGGTTTTCGCGCAGCTGATCACCCAGGGGACGAGCCAGGGCGTGCACTGCTTCCTGGTGCCGATCCGCGATGCGCACGGCGCCGATCTGCCCGGCGTGACCACCTACGACGATGGCCTCAAGGGCGGTCTGCCCGGCGTCGACAACGGACGCATCGTCTTCGATCAGGTCCGCATTCCGCGCGAGAACCTGCTCAACCGGTATGCCGATGTCGCACCGGACGGCACCTACAGCTCCGATATCGAGAATCCGAGCCGCCGATTCTTCACCACGCTCGGCACTTTGGTGCGCGGGCGGGTCAGCGTCGGCGGTGCGGCGGCGGCCGGTGCGCGGGTGGCGTTGAGCATTGCGACGCGGTATGCGCTGAAGCGTCGCCAGTTCTCCGATCCGGACAGCGGTCAGGAGACCCTGCTGCTGGACTACCGCAGTCATCAGCGGCGGCTGCTGCCATTGATCGCCCGGTCGTATGCACTCGCATTCGCCCAGAATGATCTGGTCCGCCGGATGCATCTGGTGCAGACCGGTCAGGATCTCGATCCCGGCGCGCAGCGCGCCCTGGAGAAGCGGGCCGCCGGACTCAAGGTGGCGCAGACCAGATTCGCGACCCGCGCCATCCAGGAATGCCGCGAAGCCTGCGGCGGCGCGGGCTATCTCACCGAGAACCGCCTGGTCACGCTCAAGGCCGATACCGATGTGTTCACCACCTTCGAGGGTGACAATGTGGTGCTGACCCAGCTGGTGGCCAAGGAACTGCTGACCGCCTATTCCGATGAGATCCGCGATCTGGACGCGCTCGGCTGGGTGCGGTTCGCCGCGACGATGGCCGGTGATGTGGTGCGCAAGCGGTCCGGTGTGCGCCAACTGATCCAGACGCTGCGCGACCGCGGCGACGATAGCGTCGACGACGGCGACCTGTCCCGCCGCTCGGTGCAGCTGCAACTGTTCGCCGACCGTGAGGACTATCTGGTTCGCACCGCAGGGCACCGGCTGCGGGCCCGCGCCAAGGACACCACTCCGTTCGAGGCATTCAATAACGCGCAGGACCACATCCTGGCCGCGGGTACCGCGCATATCGACCGGCTGATTCTCGAGGAGTTCATCGAAGGCATTGCCGGCATCGCGGATCCGGCGGCGCGCGAACTCGCCGAAACCGTCTGCGACCTCTACGTCTACTCGATGCTCGAGGAGAACCAGGCCTGGTTCATCATGCACCGGTTCATGTCGGTCGATCGCGCGAAGGCGGTGCGCCGCGGCGTCAATGAACTCGTCGACCGGCTGCGCCCGGACGCGCTCACCCTGGTCGAGGGCATGGGTGTGCCGGAGAGCATGCTGCGGGCGGCGCTGCTCGATGATGCCAGCGTCTTCGATCGGACGGCCATCCGGACGACCATATAGCGGTGCGGCACACCGCAATCAGCGCTGAGAACGGCGGCGAGCGGCCGGGCGAATCCGTCCGGTCGGTTCGAGCAGGCGGTCGGCCGGGCGCCCGCACGCGGTGACCAGTGCGATCGCTGCAGCTGTCCCGCCGAGGATATCGGTGGGCAGGTGGTAGCCGAGTCCGATCATGCCGACCGCCGCGCAGAGCAGCGCGACGGTGGCGATCACGACGGTGCGCACCCGTGCTCGCATCGAGTCGGTCAGCAGCACGAATGTGGTCGCGATCGCGACCAGATGCACCGTATGCCCGCTCGGATACGCGAGATAGTCGTGCAGCGGTCGATCCCAGAGTGGTTTGAGCACTCAGCTGTTGATCCCGACTACAACCTCCGGAAGTACCACCATCGCCGCGGCGCGCCGCCACTGCCCCCGATAGCCGAACCAGGCGGCGGCCGCGAGCAGTAGCGGGATCAGAATGTAGCCATTGCTCGGGATCACCAGCGCCTGGTAGATGCCGGGACGGTCGTCCATCGCCGAATGGATCGGCTCGGCAAGCGCGCGATCGAGATCGGTGGAACCGCCATCGCGGGGAAAGGTAAGCGGCAGCGTAACCGCGATGCCGATACCGATGAACACCACGCACAGCGCGACGAGGTTCGCTCGGACCCGGCCGAGCCACCCGGCCACCTTCCACGCCACGATCACCGCTCGACGATAGGGCACCCGCGTACCGACGGCGCCGGTCGCGGGCGCACCTGCGAGCGTTTCCGTACGGATCGAACGCGATCAGGACCCATGCGGTGCTGGACGCGTCGGGGCAGCGGCCGCTCGGCGTGGTCGAACGCCCGCGCACCGATGCGCGGACGCGGACCCGGCGCACAGCCGATCGAGGAGCAGCCGACCGCCATCGGACCGGCGCGACGTCACCCCGGCCCGTAAGTCAATACCGCGGTGATCACGAACCAGATCACCCATGCGAAAGCGACGATCATGCCCGTCGCCAGGGCGATGCGCATGAACGCGCGTCCGAGGTCCATATCGCCCGCCTGCCGCGGATACAGCTTCCACGGGCTGTACCAGGGCGCCTCGATGACGACGGCCGGTGCGTCGGCGTTCTTCTCGGCCTCCGCGAGTTCCGCGGCATACGCCTCTGCCTGCGCCTGCTGCGGACCGCCGTGCCAGAGGGAGACATCGATCGGGCCGAGGAAACCCTCGTTGATCAGATCCTGTGGGGCGGGCAGATAGGGCAGGATGCCGAGGCTGCGGAAGGCCACCGCGACATCGTTGGCGGTCCACAGGTGGATGTTCTTCTCGGAGTCGGCCAGCGTCTCGAAATAGTGTCGCAGCCGATCGGGGTCGGTGCCGAGGATCACGTCGAAACTCGGATCGCTCCACTCCTGCTTCACCGAAAGCTCGGCGCCGCGCAGCGGAACGATCAGCGCGACACCGTGCACCGCGCGCTGGCCGAGACCACGCGCGGCCAGCCAGTTCTGCAGCGCGAGTGTGTGTTCGCGCGATTTGTCCAGCGGGGTACGGCGATCGCGGGCCTCGATGGCGATGGGCTGGCCGGAGATCGTCCACGGGCCGCTGAGCGGCACCTCCAGCACCCCGTCCTGGCGTGCCACCAGTGCCTCGGCCTCGATCACCACACAACTGGTCGGGGTCCAGACCACGGCGTCGAACTGATGCAGCCGATCATTGTGGAACAGACTGCAATTGACCGTGGCGACCCCGTGCGGGCTGGCCGGATCCTTCCAGGTGCGCAGCCAGTCGATCAGCGCCCGCTCAGCATTGGTGCCTGCCGGGTTCTGTACTCGCACGAGCATTCGCGACCGCCCTTCACGTCGTCACTCGATGGTGGCAAGGATACGGACAACATGGCCCGGTTCGCCGCGCCTGCGACCAGATGCGGCGTGTTACTGCGGATGTTCCACTGCGATCTTTCCAGCCCGCACCGCCTCGACCAATGCGGCGTGGTCGGACTCGGTCCGATCGGCATAGCGGATGGCGAAGCGCGCAATGGCGTCCTCGAAAGCCGCATCGCCGTCGAGGTACCCGGCGAGCAGCCGCGGATCGAGGGAGCGCGAATGCGCGCGGGCCAGCAGCGCACCGGCCAGCCTGCCGTAATCGTCGAGATCCTCCGATGACAGCTCCGTCGGGTCGATACTGCCCTTCATATTGCGGAATTGTCGCACCGTGAACGGCAATTCACCGGTTGCCAAGCGCAATGTGGTCCACCCCAGCAGGATATCGCTCTCGGACTGAACCAGTCTGGCGCCCTGCACAATTCGTTCCCCCTCGTGCCGCGGCGCCGACACCGGCAGGAACGGTCGCAAGGCGGAGGGATCGGCCTGCTTGAGCTGCAGCACCAGCGCTTCACCGTCGTTGCCGTGCAGCAGCGCGACATAGCTGTGCAGGCCGACGCTGCCGGTGCCGACGATGCGAAAGGCGATATCGGACACCGCGAATCGGGCCAGCAGATTGCGCCGGGACTCGCGCAAGGTGTCGCCATAGCGTTCGAGGCCGTCGATGATCTCCTCGGCAATCTTATCGTCGACGGGTGTGAGAATCGGTGGGTCGCTAACGAATCGGTGCCTGCTGATCCCGGTCTGGTGATCCTCGAGATGTTCGGTCCACTTCTCGACCACCTTGGCGCTGGTGTTCTTGCGCGCCTTCTTCGCGGCCTTCTTGAAGTCGTCGAGCAGATCATCGGCCCTGGCCCGACTCAGGATCGACTCATCCGGCAGTGCGCTCCAGGACTCCATGAACGGTTGGCTGGCGAGATGATCGATGGTGAGCCGATATGACCGCGCGGCATCACGGGCGGCTCGCACGCAATCGTCTTCCGCTGCACCACCTTCGCGGCCCGCCAGGACCAGGCTGGCGGCCAGCCGCTCCAGATCCCATTCCCACGGGCCGACAATGGTTTCGTCGAAATCATTGATGTCCATGACGATTTCGCCGCGCGGCGTGCCGTAGAGGCCGAAATTTGCGGCGTGTGCGTCACCACAGAGCTGTGCGGACAGACCGCTGTCCGGACTGCCCGCGAGATCGGCGGCCATCAGACCGGCCGCGCCGCGATAGAAGGTGAACGGCGAGGCGATCATCCGGCCGATCCGCAGCGGCACCAGATGCGGCAACCGGCCGGCATTGCTGGCCGCGAGGAATTCCAGCACATCCGGCCGCCCGGATCCGGTGGCCGCCCGGTCCCGCGCGGTGACCGGAACCCGCTGCCGGAGTGCGCGACCGCGGGCGCGCACCTCCTCGGCAGGGACGTACGAGCGAAGATTGATACCACCGTCCAACACTGTGACATTTTGCCGCACCTGCGGCGCGGCGCGTTCGCGGCCCCGAATATCCAGCATCGCGTAGCGATTCGATGAGGGGGTTGGTCGGGCGACGGGTGAGCCTCGCGTCCGAGCGGCCGAGACTCGCGCATGCCGAGCATGCGCTTCGGCCACTCGGCCGAGTTGATGGCCGCGCCTTCGCGCGGACGCGAGACGGGCCGCGAACGGTCGCTCGTAAGACTCGCTCCGCGCGCGTCAGCTCGGTCAGGTCGCGGGGACGACCGGATCAGCGGGCGTGATCGGCAACCGCAACGCACCGGGTGCGGCCGCTGGCACCGCGGGATGTTTCGGCGCGACAGGGGAGATCCGCCGGTACTGCGAACCGAGTTCCGGACGCGGATCGGCCTCGTTCTTATTGGGCCAGAACGCCATCGCGCGCTCGGCCTGTGCGGTGATGGTCAGCGACGGATTGACCCCGAGGTTCGCCGTGACCGCGGAACCGTCGGCAATATGCAGCCCCGGGTGCCCGAATACCCGCTGATACGGGTCGACGACACCGGCCTCGGGACCCGCGCCGATCACGCAGCCACCGATGTAATGCGCGGTGGCCGGGATGTTCAGCACATCCATGATCAGGCCGTGGGTATCGCCGTTGACCTTGGCGCCGAATCGGCGGCCGATATCGTGGGCCAGCGGAATCCAGGTCGGATTCGGTTCGCCGGTGCCCTGTTCGGTCTTCAACTTCCCGCGCCTGCGATAGGAGGTCAGCGAATTGTCCAGCGACTGCATGACCAGCAGGATCACCGACTTCTCCGAGGCGTGGCGGGCATTGAGGCTGCGCAGGAATACCAGCGGATGCAACACGATCGCCAGCAGGAAACGCAGGAATCGGAATGCGCCGCCGTCCACGATCGGCACCGACATCGGGAACAGTGCGTTCTGCCCCTTGCCGTAATGGCATACCTCGATATGGGTATCGGCCTCCGGATGGATGGAGGAGGTGATCGCGATGCCCTCGGCGAAATCGCGGCGTGAGCGGCTCACCACATTGAGAATCGCCTCGGAGTTGCTGCGGGTGAGTTCACCCAGGCGCGGCGACAGGTTGGGCAGCACGGCCTCATCGCGCATCTTGTGCAGCAGCTTCTGGGTGCCGAGCGCGGCACCGGCGAATACCACCTGCTCGGCGGTAAAAGTCTTGCGCTGCTTGCGGATCCAGCGATCCGAGCGCTCGGTCTCGACCGCGTAGCCGCCACCGGACAGCGGCCGCACCGCGGTCGCGGTGGTCAGCGGATGCACTTCGGCCCCGGCTTTTTCGGCCAAGTAGAGGTAATTCGTCGTGGTGGTGTTCTTGGCATTGTTCGGGCAGCCGGTGAAACATTGCGCGCAGTGCACGCAGCCGCGCCGGCGCGGGCCCGCGCCGCCGAAGTACGGGTCATCGACCTCGGTGCCGGGATCGGCCTCGTTGAAGAACACACCGACATTGGTCGGGTGGAAGGTATTGCCGACACCCAGATCGTCGGCGATCTCCTTGATGACCTCATCGGCCGGTGTCATCCGCGGATTCGGCGCCACCCCCAGCATGCGTTGGGCCTGGTCGTAGTACGGCGCCAGTTCGGCCTTCCAGTCGGTGATATGAGCCCACTGCTTATCGGTGTAGAAGTTCGGCAGCGGCTCGTAGAGGGTGTTGCCGTAGATGAGCGAACCACCGCCGACGCCAGCGCCGGAGAAGACCGCGCATTTGCCGAGGATGCTGATCCGCTGCGGTCCGGTCAGACCGAGCCGCGGGGCCCAGATCGATTTGCGCACATTCCAATTCGTCTTCGGAATATCCTCGGCGGGCCAGCGGCGACCCGCCTCCAGTACGCCGACCCGGTAGCCCTTCTCGGTGAGGCGCAGCGCGCTCACGCTGCCGCCGAATCCGGAGCCGATCACTACCACGTCGTAGTCGAATGCGGGCATGGTTTCCCTCTCTGAACCGTGCGACAGCCTGTTCGCAACCAGATGAGATGGTTTCACACTCATTCTGTCACCGGCTGAGGTGTGGCGTAACGCGCTGCTGGCGACTGCTTGCAGGTCGCTCGAAAAACCAGCCTGCCCGTGCGTGAAACTGTCCGCAACCGGCGTGCCCGGATGGCGTGAACCGGGGTCGGTGCGGTATGCACGGGGCTGTGACAACCGAATCGGGGAAGACGGAACCGGGCGGACGCGCCGACTCCGGCACGGGCGATACGGACGACCCGGCCGTCGGCGGTATCTTCGCCGACCGCATCCTCACCGTCCCGAATGTCCTGAGCGTGCTGCGACTGGTCGGCGTTCCACTGTTCCTGTGGCTACTGCTGGTGGTGCGGGCCGACGGCTGGGCGTTCGCACTGCTGGTGGCCAGCGGCGTCACCGACTTCCTGGACGGCAAGCTGGCCCGGCTGCTCGACCAGTCCTCGCGGCTCGGCGCGCTGCTCGACCCGTTCGTGGATCGGCTGTTCCTGGTGACCACGCTGGCCGCCTTTGTCATCCGCGGGCTGCTGCCCTGGTGGGTCGCGGTGATCCTGATCGGTCGGGACGCGATCCTCGCGCTGACTCTTTCGGTGTACAAACGCCGCGAGCTCGACCCGCCGGAGGTCATCTACCTGGGCAAAGCGGCCACCTTCGGTTTGATGTCCGCGCTGCCGTGGCTGCTGGCCGGTCAGATGGACTGGGCGCTGGCAGGTTTCGGCCGAGCCTTCGGTGGGGCATTCCTGGTCTGGGGCACGGCGGTGTATGTGTGGACCGGCGTGCTCTACCTATGGAAGGCTTTCGCCGTCGCGCGAGCGATACCGGCTGTGCCACACCGCAGTGAGTAGCGATTAGAGTTGCCTTGTACACCCGTAGCGACCTGTTGCGGGTCGCTCGGAACGATCAGTGGCGACTGCCCGCAGGTCGCTCGACAACGATCTGCCGATCGAGGAAAGGACGGCCTGTGACCCAGACCCCCGAGGATCTGCGCTACACCGAGGAACACGAATGGGTGCAGCGGATCGGCCCGACCCGGGTTCGGGTGGGTATCACCGACTACGCCCAGTCTCAACTCGGTGACGTTGTGTTCGTGCAACTGCCCGATGTGGACAAGGACGTGGCCGCGGCGGACAGCATCGCCGAGGTGGAGTCGACCAAGAGCGTCTCCGACATCTACGCCCCGCTCGCCGCGAAAGTCGTTGCGGTGAACGAGGATCTGACGTCGACGCCGGAAACGTTGAACAGTGATCCCTACGGCGACGGATGGATCTTCGAGCTCGAATTGAGCGACGAGGCCAGCACGGATGCGGCACTCGGTGCACTGCTGGATGCCGCGGGTTATCAAGGAGTTATCGGGGGCTGACCAAGCCTTCCCGGTTCTACCTGCACGGGTACGCCCTGGCAGGGTACGGTCAAAGCCAACAGATGTGCCGGTGCTTGGCAGCCGGTGTTCTAGCGTCAGGATCCCCAGGTCGTGGCGGTGAAGGCAGCACCTGCTTGCATGGATAATCAGGTTCGAGGAGGAGAGAAACGGTGAGCGAGAACAAAGACCCGGGTTACGGGGAGACCGCGGCCGAGACGACGTCGGTCTTCCGCGCGGATTTCCTGAACGAGGTCGACGCGTCGCGCTCCGCTGAGGTGACCGGCGAACAGCCGGTCCAAGGGGTCGAGGGTCTGCCCGTCGGTGCAGCCCTCTTGGTCGTCAAGCGAGGCCCGAACGCGGGCTCGCGGTTCCTGCTCGATCAGCCGACCACGTCGGCGGGGCGCCATCCCGACAGTGACATCTTCCTGGACGACGTCACCGTCAGCCGTCGGCACGCCGAGTTCCGGCAGGACGACGATTCCTTCCAGGTGGTCGATGTGGGCAGCCTCAACGGCACCTACGTCAACCGGGAGCCGGTGGACTCCTCGGAGCTGCAGAACGGTGACGAGGTACAGATCGGCAAGTTCCGCCTCGTGTTCCTCACCGGACCACGGGCCCAGGTGAACGAGCCATCGGCGGGTGCGGGCAGCCTGTGACTCCTGCGGCACGGATCATGCGTGTCGACGGTGTTGACAGGGAAGAACGCTGTGTCATGAAAGACTCGGTGCTATGACGGGCGCGGCGCAGTGGGCTCGCGGAGGCATGTCGATCGGCTCCGTGCTGGACCTGCTGCGACCGGACTTTCCGGACATCACCATTTCGAAGATTCGCTTCCTCGAGGCCGAGGGGCTGATCAGACCCGAGCGCACACCGTCGGGTTATCGCAGGTTCTCGATCGCGGACTGTGAACGGCTCAGATTCGTTCTGACCGCACAGCGCGATCAGTACCTGCCTTTGAAGGTGATCAAGGAACAGCTCGAAGCGATCGACAGCGGTGCGGCGACGCTCGGTGTGCGGGAAGCCCGCGCCCGGGCGCACTCCGGCCGCAGCGGTGCGCCGGAGGCCGGGCATTCATTGCCCGACTCCGCGCCCACCGCAACACCTTCGGCGCATACCGCGCCCCGGACCGCGGCGCCGCGCAAACTCGGTGTCGTACCCGGTGAGATCTCGCCCGACGAGCTGCGATTCGATCACGAAATCCGACTCACCCGCGCGGATCTGCTCGCCCAGGCCGAGATCGACGAGAAATTCCTCACCGACCTGGTTCGGGCCAATCTGATCACGCCGGGCGCCGCGGGATTTTTCGATGCGGACGCGGTGACGCTGGCCAAGACCGCCAAAGCGATGGCCGAATTCGGGCTGGAGGCACGGCATTTGCGCGCCTTCAAGCTGGCCGCGGATCGTGAGGCCGCGCTGGTTGCGCAGATTGCGGCCCCGATCGCCAAGAGCCGCGACGCCGGTGCGCGGGCCCGCGCGGAGGAGACGGTGCGCGAACTCGCGGCGCTGTCGCTGACGCTGCACACCTGTCTGGTGAAGGCTTCGGTGCGGTCTTCGCTCGGCAGCTGAGAGTTCCGGCGGGTTTCGCTTTGCGTTCCAGAGGGGCAACACGCCGATTTCGGCTGTGCACACGGAATGCTTGACGCCTCGCGGTTCGCTTAGACTCGTGGTACGGCGAGCCCTGCAGCGGTCATGCCGGGCGGCCGGCGAGTCATTGGGAGGCAGTGCGATGAGTGAGATGCGCGTTATCGGCATTCGTGTCGAGCAGCCACAGAACCAGCCCGTGCTGTTGCTCCGCGAGGTGTCTGGAGACCGGTATCTGCCGATCTGGATCGGGCAGGCCGAGGCGACCGCGATCGTGCTCGAACAAGAGGGGGTGACCCCGATCCGTCCACTGACCCACGATCTGATCAAGATCCTGATCGCCGACCTCGGGCACACTCTCAAGGAAGTGCGGATCGTCGATCTGCAGGAGGGCACCTTCTACGCGGATCTGGTCTTCGACAACGATCTGCGGATCTCGGCCCGGCCGTCGGATTCGGTAGCGATCGCCTTGCGGGTGGGTTGCCCTATTTATGCCGAGGAACCGGTGCTCGAAGAGGCCGGGTTGGTCATGCCGGACGAGCGCGAGGACGAGGTGGAGAAGTTCAAGGAGTTCCTCGAATCCGTTTCGCCGGATGACTTCAAGGCCACCGACAGCTGAGCCGCTGCGCCAGGGCGGTGGGTTGGTCGAGCTCTTTCTTCTAGAGGTGAAGTAGAGGTCGAGACTCGTACCGCGCGTCGCGTTTGGTCCGACGATGCCGCTCCCGGGAGAATCACAGGGAGTAATCTCGATAGTTGGGCCACGTCCGTTACGGCCGGTCGTTGGTCGTGACGGAGCCGGGTCATCGATGAGGCTAGGCGTCGGCGAAGCAAGGGAGTGGTCAGTGGCAGAGCAATCGCAGGATGTGGTACAGCCAGGCCTGTTCCCGGATGATTCGGTGCCCGACGATTTGGTGGGCTACCGCGTACCGAGCGCGTGCCAGGTGGCCGGGATCACCTACCGGCAGCTCGATTACTGGGCGCGCACCGGATTGGTCGTTCCGTCCATCCGTGGGGCTGCGGGTTCGGGCAGCCAGCGCCTGTATTCGTTCAAGGACATTCTCGTCTTGAAGATCGTGAAGCGACTATTGGACGCGGGCATCTCGTTGCAGAACATTCGCATCGCCGTCGACCATCTGCGCAGTCGCGGCGTGCAGGATCTAGCGGGCATTACGTTGTTCTCCGATGGGACCTCGGTGTACGAGTGCACCTCGCCCGAGGAGGTAGTCGATTTACTGCAGGGTGGGCAGGGCGTCTTCGGAATCGCGGTCAGCGGCGCCATGCGGGAACTGACCGGAGCCATCGCCAACTTCCCGGCCGAGCGGGCCGTGAGCGGCAGCGCGAGCGAGCGGCCGGAGGATGAGCTGTCCTTCCGTCGTAAGGCTCGGATGAACCGGAAGACCGGCTAGGGATCGATTTGTCGAGTGCCCGTCGCTGCGGCGGCGGGCACTCGTCTGTCCGGCCGAAGTGATGAGCGCTACACGCCCATCCGGGGTCCGATGGCGTCATTCGTTGCGCGCGCGGCATAAACTGACGGTGCGTCGCCGCCGTGCGGGAGAGTTCCGGACTTCACAAGAGTTCGGGCGCCGAAGGAGCAGCACCTCCCCGTCAATCTCTCAGGCAAAAGGGACCGTACGGGCTTCGACGTCTCTGGAAAGTGGCAACTCCGCACAACGCGGCGGTTGCCCGCCCATGGGGAAAGGGGTCTCGGCACCTGCGTCGCGGCATCCGAATCTCTCAGGCTCCACGACAGAGGGGGAGGGCCGGTATCCGTCGACCGCCGTTGGTCGACCCGCCCGACCTTGGGAGCTTGTCGTGACTCGATCATTCGCCGACCGCCATATCGGACCCGACCGGGATGAACTCGCCCGGATCCTGGACGTCGTCGGCGTCGGCTCCCTGGCCGAGCTCGCCACCGCGGCACTACCCGCGAGCATTCTGGACGGCTCCGGACTCGAGGTGGTGCCGCCCGCCGCGACCGAGCACGAGGTGCTCGATGAACTGGCCGCGCTCGCGCATTCGAATACCGTCGCCACCTCGATGATCGGGCTCGGCTACTACGACACGTTGACCCCGCCGGTGTTGGTGCGCAGCCTGCTGGAGAATCCCGCCTGGTACACGGCCTATACCCCGTACCAGCCCGAGATCAGCCAGGGGCGGCTCGAGGCACTGCTCAACTTCCAGACCATGGTCTCGGATCTGACCGGGATGGAGGTGGCCAATGCGTCCATGCTGGACGAGGCCACCGCCGCCGCCGAGGCGATGACGCTGTTGCGCCGGGCTGGCAAGTCCACCTCCGCGCGCCTGCTGATCTCCGATGATCTGTTCCCACAGACCAAGACCGTGCTGCACACCCGCGCCGAACCGCTGGGAATCGAGATCGTCGAGGCGGATCTGTCCGGCGGTGAACTGCCCGATGGCGAGTACTTCGGTGTGCTGGTTCAGGTTCCGGGCGCTTCGGGTCGGATCGTGGACTGGCGGCCGGTGATCGAGGCGGCGCACGAGCGGGGCGCGTTGGTCGCGGTCGGCGCGGATCTGCTCGCGTTGACGCTGATCACGCCCCCGGGGGAGCAGGGTGCGGACGTATGTTTCGGCACCACACAGCGTTTCGGTGTGCCGATGGGGTTCGGCGGTCCGCACGCCGGATATCTGTCGGTGCACGCCGCGCATGCGCGTCAGCTGCCGGGTCGGCTCGTCGGGGTGTCGGTGGATGCCGATGGCCATCAGGCGTATCGACTCGCACTGCAGACCCGCGAGCAGCATATTCGCCGGGAGAAGGCGACCTCCAATATCTGTACCGCGCAGGTGCTGCTGGCGATTGTGGCCGCGATGTACGCGAGCTATCACGGACCCGATGGACTGCGCGAGATCGCCCGGCGCGTGCATCGGCGGGCGGCGGCCATTGCCGCCGGACTCGATGGTGCCGTGGTGCACGACAATTACTTCGATACGCTGCTGGTGCGGGTGCCCGGTGGCGCGGAAGCCATAGTGGCGAAGGCGAAGTCGAGCGGTATCAACCTGCGGCTGGTCGACGCGGACCACGTCGGTGTCGCCTGTGATGAGGCGACCACCGAGACCCATGTCGCCGCCGTGCTCGAATCCTTCGGCACCGCACTGACTTCCGAGGCGAGCGGGCCCGCGGCGGCGGTCTCCGTCGAGACCCGTACCTCGGACTTCCTCACCCACCCGGCATTCACCAGCTACCACACCGAAACCGCGATGCTGCGCTACCTGCGGCGGCTCTCCGATAAGGATATCGCGCTGGACCGCAGCATGATTCCGCTCGGTTCCTGCACCATGAAGCTCAATGCGACCGCGGAAATGGAGGCCATCACCTGGCCCGGCTTCGCTCGCGTGCATCCGTACGCGCCGGTCGAGGATGCGCCCGGCCTGCTGAAGGTGATCACCGATCTGGAGAACTGGCTGTCCGCGATCACCGGCTACGACTCGGTGAGCCTGCAGCCGAATGCGGGCAGCCAGGGTGAATACGCCGGACTGCTGGCGATCCGGCGCTACCACCTCGATCGTGGTGACGCGCACCGCGATACCTGCCTGATTCCCTCCAGCGCGCACGGCACCAATGCGGCCTCGGCGACCATGGTCGGCATGCGGGTGGAGGTCGTGAAGTGCCGCGCGAACGGCGACGTCGATCTGGACGATCTGCGCGCCAAGATCGCCGATCACGCGGAGCGGCTGGCCTGCATCATGATCACCTACCCGTCGACGCACGGTGTCTATGAGCACGAGGTCGCCGAGCTGTGCGCGCTGGTGCACGACGCCGGTGGCCAGGTATACGTCGACGGGGCGAACCTGAACGCGCTGGTCGGCCTTGCCCGTCCCGGTCGCTTCGGTGGTGATGTCAGCCATCTGAATCTGCACAAGACCTTCTGCATTCCGCACGGCGGCGGCGGTCCCGGTGTCGGCCCGGTCGCGGTGCGTTCGCATCTGGCGAAGTACCTGCCGGGCGATCCGCTGGAGTCGGCTTCGCACGCGGTGTCGGCGGCCCGCTACGGTTCGGCCTCGATTCTGCCGATCACCTGGGCCTACATCCGGATGATGGGTGCGGATGGTCTACGCACGGCGACGTTGACCGCCATCGCGTCGGCCAATTACATCGCGCGCCGCTTGAACGAGTACTTCCCGGTGCTCTATACCGGCGAGAACTCGATGGTCGCGCACGAGTGCATTCTCGACCTGCGTGATATCACCAAGCGGACCGGTGTCACCGTGGATGATGTGGCAAAGCGCTTGGCGGACTATGGATTCCACGCGCCGACCATGAGCTTCCCGGTCGCCGGCACGCTGATGGTGGAGCCCACCGAAAGTGAAAACCTCGCGGAGCTGGACGAATTCATTCGCGCGATGATCGCGATCCGGGCCGAGATCGACCAGGTCGCCGCGGGAGTGTGGCCGGTGGATGACAATCCGCTGCGGGGTGCGCCGCATACCGCGGCGTGTCTGGTCGGGGAGTGGGACCACCCGTACAGCCGGGAGATCGCGGTGTATCCGCACGGTATTGATCCGTCGCGCGGCAAGGTGTGGCCAGCCGTGCGTCGCATCGATGGCGCCTACGGTGACCGCAATCTGGTCTGCTCCTGCCCGCCGCTGGACGCATACTGACGGCTGCCGAGCCGCACCTCGACCCCGTTGCAGGTGCGGCTCGGTAACCGCATCTATTGTGCGGCAACCGCTTTGCCGTAAATGTTGATCAGATCGGGCCAGCCGCCCTCGCTTTGCACGCTGTCTCGCATGGATTCCCAACCCGCGCCGTGGTTCTCGAAGCCGGAGTGCACCAGGGTGACCGCGGTGCGCTCGGGTGTCACCGGCTCGAACGTGACATCGACGCGGCTGGCGCGGTCCGGATTCGTCTCGTGCTGCCAGTCCAGGCCGATCTCCCAGGAGAATGCGAAATGCCGCGGCGGATCCCAGACGAGTACCGTGCCCCAAGGGCATTCGGTGCCGTCGGCCTCTCTGCCGAAGCAGCGCCCGCCCTCCCGTGGTTCGATGACCTCCTGCGCCAGTTCACCTTTGCCGATGTGATGCGCACGCGGCCACCAGCTATCGATCCCAATGGTGAACACGTCGTAGGCCTTATCGATCGGCGCATCGACGACGAGCTCGACCCGAACTTCCTTATCGCTCAACTGCTGTGTCATGGCTTGTCCTTTCTCGAGGCGTCGGCTGCCTGCCTGTTCACCTCGTCCTGAAAGGCCGACATCGCCGTCGACCAGAACTGCGTGAAGTACACCCGAAGCCCATCGATTCCCTGTGGGTTCAGCCGATACACCCGCCTGGTCCCCATCGCCTGGTCGACCACCAGCCCCGCCTCCTTCAGCACCTTCAGATGCTGGGAAACCGCGGGCCGACTGACCGGCAGCGCATCGGCCAACTCGCCAACCGCACACGGCCCCTTCCCGAGCCGTTCGAAGATCGCCCGCCGCGTCGGATCCCCCAGCGCGTCCAACGCGGCATTTCGGTAAGCCTTCACGAACCGTAAGTCTATACTTACCGATAGCGGCTGTCTATAGGCGGTCGCTTCCGGGCTTCTCGAATACGTGGTCTGACCAGGTCTGACATTCGCGAGCCGGGATGTTCTCACGACATGTCAATGAATCCCTCGACCGCGCAGCGCGAGGACACGACGCAGTGGTGCTCGGGAGTCTCGAGGGGCGGCTGCGGGCTGGGGCGAGTTCGGATCATCTCGCGAGCGTCGTAGTGCATGCGAACCGCGCTTGCGCCGAGGCGACCCGGCTCGGTAAAGGTCGGATCGCTGCGGCGCTGCGCTGGGCGTGGCCATGTGGCGGTCATCTTTGCGAGGACGGCATCCTCGTTTTCGACCTGCAGCCGAGAGGCTGATGGTCGGGTGCGGGGGTTGGGTGTGTGATGTTGCTGTGGGGCAGCGGGTTTGCCGGATCTGCGCGGCCGTCGTGGTATTTCGACCGGAATCCGAGCCGCCCCACGCGGGTTTACGCCGGGTCCGGTGTGGCCTCGGGTTCGAGTTCCGGGATCTCGCTGAGGGCTTCGATTCCTAGTTCCGCGCGGGTTGCGTCGATGACGGCCCGTTCGTCTTGGACGGTGTTGGCAATTGCCTTGTGCCACAGTGCGCGGATGGCGTTGACATCGTCCATGGTTGCCTCCTCGTCGAGTTCGACCTTGAGGCGCTGCACGGTGATGCTCTGGGCTGCGGTGAGGGTGCGGAGGAGATCTTCGCAGCGATGTGGGATTTTGGGGTTCGACAGCACGCGCAGTCGGGTGATGTAGCCGTTGCATGCCGAGATGCTCTGCTGTACTTCCTTACCGAAAGTGTCCACCTCCTCGACGGATTCGGCCTTCCAATCGAGGGTCTCCCACAGGGTTTGGCGGACGTCGGCGGCGGCGAGCAGTACCGAGGAGATCGCGGTCAGGATCGATTCGCGTCGCCATTTATCCTGTTCGCGGCGTTCTGCGGCGGCATTGGCGTTGTCGATGTTGTGTTGTGCGGCGGTGTGGGTTGTCTCGATATTGCGCTGTGCCGCATCGAGTGTGGTCCGGTTGCGCTCGTCGGCTGCGGTGATCGCGTTGCGGTTCGTCCGGTTGTTGATCAGGACGCCGATGAGCGCCGCGGCGGCGACGATGAGCGAGCTGAGAAGCGGAAGCCAGGAAGTCACCGGGTCATCATTGCACTGCGCGGTGCTCCGCTGTGCCCCGATCGGCCCTCAGATCGCGCCCGCGCGCGCAGCGGCCAGTGCGGCATCGGCCGCGCGGAGGGTGTCTTGCGTGGTCACCGGTTCGTGAGTGATGAACAGGCGGTAGTAGATCGGCGCCACGGCGAAGCGAATTACCTCCTCGGCGTCGACGGTGTCGGGGAGGTTGCCGCGGGCGATCGCGCGGCGAACGACCTCGGCGGACTGTGTGTGTCGGGCCGCGTAGAAGTGTCGGAGGGCCTCGGCCGCCGTGGAATTCTGCACTGCCGCAGCGATAAACGCACTCGCGACCGGTCCGGCGTCGGGGTCGGCGAATCCGGTGCGCACCAGTTCGGTGATGGCGCGCAGATCGTCGTCGAGTGAGCCGGTATCGGGAATCGGCCACGGCTCGTTCTCCGCGAGTTCGAGGGCGTCGGCGATGAGTCCCTCGGGGCTGCCCCAGCGGCGGTACACGGTGGTCTTGTGCACACCGGAGCGCTGGGCGACGTTATCGACGGTCAGGCCCGAATAACCGTGCAGGGTGAGCTCGGCCAGGGTGGCCTGGCGCACTGCGTCGCGGACGCGGGCGCTCCGGCCGCCGGGGCGTTTCTGCGTCTCCAAAGACAACTCCTGTTGCATTAGTTGGAGGGGTTTGTTAACTTAACGCTACACAAGTAGCGATTGGAGACCCATCTGACCACCCAACTGACTCTGCGCGGCGTATCGAAGTCCTATGGACAACGAGTCGTCCTCGAGTGCGTCACGCTGTCTATCCGGCCCGGCGAGCGGGCGGGCATTGTTGGCGAAAACGGTTCTGGCAAGTCGACTTTGCTGCGGATCCTGGCAGGCATCGAGAGTTTCGATGACGGCGAGCGCACCGTGCGTGCGGCGGGCGGCATCGGACATCTGGCGCAGACGGTGCCCGGCCGCACTGTTGCTGAGGCCATCGATCTGGCGCTGGCCGAGTTGCGTGAGCTCGAGCAGCGGATGTACGAGGCCGCGGAAGCCGAGGATATGGCCGCCTACGGTGAATTGCTCACGGCGTTCGAGGCGCGGGGTGGGTACGAGGCCGACGCTCGGGTCGACAAGTCGATGCACGGACTCGGTCTGGCGCATATCGAACGCGAGCGTGCGTTGTCGAGCCTATCCGGGGGCGAGCAGGCCCGGCTCGGGCTGGCCTGTCTGCTCGCTGCCTCGCCCGAGGTGTTACTGCTGGACGAGCCGACCAATCACCTCGATGCGGCGGCCCTGGTCTGGCTGGAGGAGCGGCTGCGGACGCATGCGGGGACGGTGGTCGTGGTTTCGCACGACCGGACATTCCTGGACCGGATGGCGACCGTGATCGTTGAGGTCGAGGACGGTGGCATCACCCGCTTCGGCGGCGGTTACAGCGGCTTCCTCGCCGAAAAGGCCGCGGCGCGGGCGCGTTGGGAGCAGGCGTATGCCCAATGGCAGGAGGAGATCGCGCGACTCGAGGAGTTCGCGAATACGACGGCACATCGGGTGGCGGTGGGGCGGGCGATGAAGGACAACAACAAGATGGCCTACGACCGCAATGCCGGTCGGGTGCAGAGTTCGGTGGCTTCGCGGGTTCGGCAGACGGCGGAGCGGTTGCGCAGGCTCCGGGATGATCCGGTGCGGCGGCCGCCCGAGCCGTTGCGGTTTCGCGGTAGATTCGGGACCGGACGGACCGCATCGTTCGAGATCGGTGCGCTGACGCTCGGGCCGCGGGATCGGGTGCTCATCCACGGGCCGAACGGTGCTGGCAAGTCGACACTGCTGGACAAGATCTACGACAGTGCGCGTGGCCGCGTCGGATATCTGCGCCAGAATGTGGTTTTCGATCCGGAGCCGACGGTGGCCGAGACCTATGGGCACGGTCGAGCGGCGCTGCTGTCGACCGGACTGTTCCACCGGGACGCGCTCGATACTGCGGTGGGCGCACTGTCGGAGGGGCAGCGGCGCCGGCTGGCGCTGGCCGAACTGCTGGTGGGGGACTACGACCTGCTGCTGCTCGACGAGCCGACCAACCACTTGTCGCTGACCTTGGTCGAGGAATTGGAAGGCGCGCTGCGTGATTACACCGGTGCGCTGGTGATCGTGACGCACGACCGGGCGCTGCGGGCCAGGTTCGCCGGAATACAGATCGGAGTGGAACAGATTGATTGAGCTTTCCGGTGCGCCCTACGGGTTGACGACCGGCCCGGACGGTGCGCTGTGGTTCACACTGGTATCGCAGGGCGCGATCGGGCGTTGTGTCGCAGGCGAAGTCGAGACCATCCAGCTCGATCCGGCCGATGGACAGCCGACCGTCATCGTCACAGGGCCGGATGATGCCCTGTGGTTCACCGAGTTTCGCGGGAATCGGATCGGGCGGGTCACGTCGAGCGGTGAAATCGTTGTTTTCCGAGCGGATTCGCCGTACGGCATCACCACCGGCCCTGATGGCGCGATGTGGTACACCGAACTGCAGGCGAACCGGATCGCCCGCCGCGACCTGAGCGGCGAGGTGACGACCTTTCCGGTCGAAGGCATGCCCTCCATGATCACATCCGGCTCGGACGCGGCCCTGTGGTTCACCCTGAACCAGGGCAACGCCATCGGCCGGATCACCACCGCGGGCACGCTGAGCGTCCACCGGCTGCCCACCGAAGCCGCCATGCCGGTTGGCATTACGGCTGGCCCGGACGGCGCCCTCTGGTTCGTGGAGATCGCCGCGGGCCAGATCGGCCGCATCACCACCGATGGCAAGATCAACGAATACCCGCTTCCGGACCGCGCCGCTCGCCCGCACGCCATCACCACCGGACCCGATGGCGCCCTGTGGTTTACGGAATGGGCGGCCAACCGCCTCGGGCGAATCACCACGACCGGTGAGATCACCGAATACGAACTCCCCGGTGCTGAGCCGCACGGGCTTACCGTGGGTCCCGATGGCGCCATCTGGGTGGCAATGGAATCCGGCGCATTGGTGCGAGTGCCGACCCGTTGAGTCTGCCTGCCTCGGTTCACCGTCGGGGCGGCAAGGGATTCCGTGTGCGCCGACCGCCGCGTCGGAGAAGTCCGTACGGGACAACAGGACTCACCGCAGCCCTCACGGTGTCGTCAGCGCATGTACCACCGCGGTTCCGAAGCTGATGTCGTCCGAGGTCGAGAGGCGAGTGTAGGTGCCTCCGGTGTGCTGGGCAGCGGTTTGCAGGGTTTCGGTGCCATTGCCGTTGATGACGATCACATCGATACGGACCGGGTGGGCGGGGTCGGTGGCGGCGGTCAGGTCGGTGAGCAGCTTGGCTCCGGTAAGGGTGGAGTCGTCGTCGGGGCCATCGGTGATCAGCAGGATCGAATTGGTGCGTCCGGCGGTATATCCCTGGACTGCGGCGCGATAGGCGGCCAGCAGTGCCGGGTAGGCCTGGTCCGGGCGAGAATCGGCGGGCTGCACCGTATCCAGCGCCGTATCGAGTGCGGTGCGCTGCTCGTTGCTCAAGGCCGCGGTGGGAGTTTGGATCTTGTACGGCTTGGTCCCGTCCAGATTCTTGCCGAAGGTCCAGACACCGAGGCCGAAGTCCGGTGGCATCACATTCACCGTGGAGCGTAGGGCGCCGAGGACATTCGAGAGCCGGGTAGTGGATCCATCGGTAGTGCCCATCGAGGACGAGACATCGAGCAGTACCGTGGCCTGCACTCCCAGCACAGGATTGGCCAGGGTGGCACGCACCTTGTCCAGTGCGGTCCGTGACGGCGCGGGTGCGGCGGCCGCCGGGGCCGCGGCGAATCCCGCGGCGGTGAAGGCCGCGGACTGTTGGGGCGCACGCAGGTAGTCGGCGAATATCGACGCGATCAGATTCTGCGTCTTGTCCACCCAGGCTCCCGACATCAGCGCGGCCGGATGATCGGCGACCGGTGCGGTTCCCGCGGGCCGGAATGTGGAAGTGCCACCGAGCGCCTTCAATTGCTGTTCGGTAGCGGCAACCGCATGAACAGTCGAATTCGCACCACCGAGACCGGCCAGCGCGGCCGCGGTATCGGCCGCCTGCGGAGCCTTGGCGGCGAGCCCGGATATCGCGGCGACGACCTGACCGGACTGTGCGGCCTCGTCACTGAGCGGATCGGTACCCGACACCGCCGAGCCGACCGCAGCCGCCGCGGCGAGGGTCGCGTCACCGGAGGGCAGTGCCATCCGCAGTCCACCCCAGCCCGACAGTCCGAGATCGTCGAGCGAACCCTGTTGCAGCCGGGGCAGATCCGCCCAAGTGATCTTGGCCTGTTCGAGTGCGTGCTGTAGCTCATCGGGTACCGCGAGCACGATGGGACTCAGCGCGACGGGTGCCGGAGTGCCCTCGATGAGGCCGGGCATGCGCATGGATTCGATGGAGCGCATCGAATCGGCGATCCACAGTCCGGGCTGCGGTCCGAGCGCGCCGTTCCACGGCTTGCCGGCGGTGAATCCGGCGACGATCGCGGCGGACGGTTGCGGGGTAACCACCACCTTCGCGCAGTGATCGCGCACCTTCGGATCGGTCGCATTGTACCGGTCGGCGGCGGCGCGTACCGGGTCGGCGAGTTCCGGATCGACGGTGACGAACAGCGTCGACGGACCTTCCTTGCACTCGGCCGCGGCCGACTTATCGCGATTCGCCGCGCGATCGCTGAGTTGTAAGAACGCGAAGACCGCCGCGACCAGCAGCAGAACGGCGATCACTGCGATAACCGGACCTTTGCTGACGCCCCGGGACCTGGTTCCGCTGCGATGTGTGCCCACGGGCATCAGTGTATGGTGACGCGTGATTTGCCGTGCCGGTGCTCCCGGTGATGGGTGCATCGGCACGGCGTGACGGGCCGTCGGGACCGATTGCGGGTCGGTCGAGCGAATCGGCCCCGATTAGGGCCGGATCATCCGTCCGCGATCGAACTCGTGTCCGCCCCAAACACCGGACTGTCCGGTGCGCGCGGCGAATTCACCGCAGGCGTGCCGGATCGGGCAACCCGCGCAGACCCCGCGCGCGTATTCGAAGTCCTGCGACGGGTAGGGGAACCACGCCTCGTGATTCGGGTCGCCGCGGCAGGCCGCACGATGCCACTCCCGGGAATCCGAGAGCGGGAGCAGGTCGGTCAGATCGACAACTGCGTTGATCTCCAATTCGACGGTCATTTTGAGCCTTCTCCTTTCTCTCTCGGCTCAGGTGGCGGCCAGCTGCTGCCAGATCCGCTGCTGTCGCTTGGCCATATCGTTGGGCGCCTTCGGCTCCCACAGCAGCCGCATGCCCGCCTCCTCCGGCGTGCGGTCGGCCTTGGTCGAATTGCACGGCGCGCAGGCGGCGATGAGGTTGTTCCAGGTGTTCGGACCACCGCGGCTGCGTGGCCGGATGTGGTCGACGGTGCGTGCCCAGGACGCGCAGTAGCCGCAGCGGTGGTTGTCGCGGCGCAGCGCACCGGCCAATGTCGCGCGGCTGCCGTCGTGTACCTGTGTCACCTGGTCGAGGTAGACATACCGCAGTAAGCGGATCGTCTCCGGCAGCGCGAGCTCGAGGTGCTCGGCCCGAATCGGGAAGTGCGGATCCCGGTCCGCGATCGACTCCGCGGCGCCGTCGATGAGCAGCACCACGGCCCGTTCGGCGTTGATCTCGGTGAGCGCCTCGTAGCTGGCATTGAGCACCAGTACTCGGGTGTGTATCCAGTTGTCGACAGTCAACACCACCGGATCGGTGGCACGGTGGAACGTCATGGGAATCACCATGTTTCGGGGGAGAGCGAGCGAATCGGGAGGAGGCGGCGGTCGGTCAGTTACCGGCCGGGAGGCGGCGGGTTACCCGCTCTACGCGCGCGTCATGTCGACGCTGGCTCGATACGACAATGGTCACGGCCGCCTCCTCCTTTCCGAAGCTCTTCGATCACCCGCGGTATCCGGTGATCATCATCGAAATCCATGGTGGCACAGCATGCCCACCGCTGGCGACGGGTTTTTCAGGCCAGGCCGACCAGCCACTGCCGCAGCCATGCGGTGGCGGTCGCGCCATCGGAATCCACGACGTAGGCGGGGTAGCTCTGGTGCACGAACGAGTTATAGAACCGCTCGAATTCCTGTTTGCGGTCGTTCATTTCCGGATCGGCAAGTTGGTTTTGGATCAGCGGGACCACCCCGGCCGCCGTCAGATCGTCGATGATCACATCCGCCTCCTGCTGATAGCGCCACAGCTGCGCCGGATCGGGATCGGAGGCCTGGGCCAGGAATCCGGCGAAGCGGGTGGCGAAATCGGTGGGTGGTGCGGCGCAGTAGAGGTCGCCGACGGCGCAGATGGTCCTGGTCTTCGGGGTGAGCAGGCCGAAGCCGCCGATGCGCGGACCGCCCGCACCGGCGCCGTCCACCGGCGGACCGACGAGTGCGTCGGTGGGGGAGCGGCGCGGATCGGAGATGAGGCCGACCGCGACGATGCGCTCGGGCTGGATGGGGCTCGAGCCGGTGCCGATTTCGGCGGCGAGATCGCCCGCCGCGTCGGCGCCCTGGCTGTAGCCGATCAGCGCGATCTTCGTCGCACCGCATTGCTGGATCATCGTGGTGACCAGGCCGCGGGCATTATCGATGGCCTGTCGCTTCGAGCGCCCGTAAACATCGGTCTCCCACGGGAATGCGGTCGCCGCATAGGTCACATAGTCGGTGCGGGTGTTACGCGGCAGGCTATCGGTGACGCTCGCGAGCATGCCCTCGCCGGGATTGGCGTCGGAGGTCTCCCAGGTGCCGGGTATCGCCACGACGTAGAGGTCGGGGCATCCTGGCGCGGCTGTGGCCGCACCCGCACTGCCGACCGTGGCCGCCGCACCCACCATGACGGTGCCCGCCACTGCTCCGATCATCTTGCGCATGAACATGGTCCACACCTCGGGGTTGCTGGTTACGAAGCGGCCGATGGGCCGTACGCGACTGCTGCTGTCGCGTCGGAGACAACCGTACGATCTGACCAGGGGTTAATGCGGGAACGACCCAAGGCAAGGCTGGATAATTTTCGCCGAATGCGGCAATGCCGACTGTTAGCTCGATGTGGCGGCGGCTTTCGCAGCCGGTGTGGACCGGGAGATGAAGGAGCCGCGGGCGAGGGTGCGCGGCTCCTTCATCGTGGACCGGGCAGCATCGGTCGCCTGGTCCACGATTGTGGGTTCGACAGACACCAATGGCTTCCCCTCCCACGCATCATTCGTATGAGGATCCATTGAACCCTCTCGACGGGCGTTCGTCCCGCGTTCGGGAATTCCGGCCGAGCGGGTCGGGTCAACCGATCGGTGTATTGCCCAGCAGTACGCGCCCGGTAAACCGGGTCTGCCTGGCCCGCGGCAGCGGATGGAACAGACAGCCGTGGATGTCGCGGTACCACATCTCCAGCGCGCAGGTGCGCGAAAAGCCCGCGCCGCCAACGGTTTCGATGGCTAAGCGGACCGTGTCGACGAGTGCGTCGGCGGCGACGGTCTTGCGGCTGAGGGTGCGCGCGGCGTGCGCGTCGGTATTCTCGAACCGCAGATCGTCCGAATCGGTGAACATGGCGGCGATCAGATCGGCGGCGGTGGTGTGCGCGTTCATCATTTCGCCCGCGAGTTGGAAGGTGTGCGGTTCGGTGCGCTCGGCCACGAGTGCGGCGGTCAACTCGGTCGCGGCGTCGGCGATGCCGAGATAGGCCGCCAGCACCAGTGGCATGGCCGCGCCGATCACCACGTTCAGCACCGGAGGCCACACATCGGCCGGGCGGGTCAGCGACACCGCGGCATCGGGAACGAAGACATCTTCGAAGACCACCGTATGCGATCCGCTGGCGCGCAAACCAATGGTGTCCCAAGTCTTTTCGATGCGCACGCCAGCGGCGTCCAGTGGTATCGCGAAATGCAGCACCTGGGGTCCCTCCGGTGCGTCACCGTGACGGACGCTGGTCACCACCACATTGCCGACCTCGCAACCGCTGGCGGGCGCCTTGCGCGCGCTCACCAGGAAGCCGCCGTCGACGCGCTTTGCCCGGCCGTTGGATTCGACCCAATCCGAGGCGCCGGTGCTGACCAGGATCGCGCCTGCGGCCACCTTGCCGAGTACCGCCGAGGCATCGATGCCGTGGTTGTGCCGCCAGACCTGCGCGGCCACCAGATGGGTGTGCATTGCGAAGGCAACGGCGGTGGACGGGTCGTGGCGGCCGAGTTCGCGCAGGATCTCGCCCATATCGCGGTGCGAAACGCCGCCGCCGCCGAATTCGGTCGGCACGAGCGCGGCGGAGAGTCCGGTGGCGCGCAGCAGGTCGTAGGCCTCGATGGAGATGTCCCCGGTGCGGTCGCGCCGGGCCACATCGGCGCGCAGGGTTTCCCCTACCCGGCGCGTCAGGGTGATCCAGTCGGTGGTGGTGTCGGTGATGTCATGGGCGATAGTTGTCATGTTTCGAAGTTAGAAACCGTCGCGATAACCGAATAGTCCAGAAAGTGGACTCTCCCGGTTCAGAAAATGGACCCCGGTTCGCGAGGTGACCATGACGAGCACGACCGCAGGTTACGGCCAGTACTGTCCGATCTCCCGTGCCCTCGATGTGCTCGGTGAGCGCTGGTCGCTGCTCATCCTGCGCGATCTGCTCATCGGCACGACACGCTTCAACGATCTGGCTCGTGGTCTGCCCGGGCTATCGCGCAGCCTGCTCGCCAAACGGCTGCGCCAATTCGAGCGGGCCGGACTGATCGAGAAGGTCGGCACCGAATACCTGCTCACCGCCGCTGGCCAGGAACTGGAGCCGATCCTGTTCGGCCTCGGCGAATGGGGTGCGCGCTGGACCTTCGGCGAGCCGCGGTCCGATGAGTTGGATGCGGGTCTGCTGGTGTGGTGGATGCACTCGCGGCTGGATACGTCCGCGCTTCCCGGTAAGCGGCAGGTGCTGTGTGTGCGGTTCACCGATGATTTCCACCGCTACTGGATCGTCATAGAATCCGGGGTCCCCTCGGTCTGCGATGCCGATCCCGGTTATCCGATCGACGTCACCATCAGCTCCGATCTCGATTCGCTCTACCAGGTTTGGCTGGGCCGCATCCCGCTTTCGCACGCAATACGAACGGGCCGTGTGATGTTCAGTGGGCCGTCCGCGCTCACCCGGCGGATGCCGTCGGTACTGCGATTGAGTCCCATTGCGGAATATTCGGATCCGTCCGCGGTTGGGGGCCCAGCTACCCGTGCCTCTTGAGGCGCTGCGCGGTCCGCTGTCGGGCCGCCGGACCGTGGCGCCGCCGCGCTGCCGTGTCCAGGGTGGAGCCTCTGTACCCGTCGCGGGCACCGATACCAGCTCGAGTTGAGCGGGTGCGGCAGCGGGCCACGCAGGTTGCGGGGGTGTGGTGCGGCGGTCGACTCCCGGGGGCGTCACCGCCGCCGGTGAGGGTGGCGGACCGTCAGGACCATTGGTAGATGTAGTAGCGGTAGACGCCGTCTTCGCGATCGGCCCACAGCGGGCCCCTGCCGTCGGCGGAGACTTCCCACGTCAACGCCAGACCGGCGTCGTGTTCGGCGGCGGTCTTCGCTTCGTCCAATGTTGTTCGGGTGGTGAGGGTCTCGTCTTCGGTGCCGCAGAACTCGCAGCTGTGCACCTTTCGTACCTCGTAGACGTTCACTCGATCACCTCCGGATAATTCAGGGTAAGCCGCCCGGCTCGATCGGATTGCGGTAGCTCTCGCGTGCTGGTTGTGGGGCGTGGCGATAACGCGCTGCGGCAGTGGGCGATAAACAGCTCGACAAGCTCGTCCGGCCGGGGGGTCGTGCGTGTCGATCGGAGATATCCATCGGGGCACCGCACCGAATACTGTTGCGGCGCTGCCTCGGCCGACAGCACAAGGAAGTGTTTCATGTCGAAACGGACAGCATCGAAACTGATACGGCGGTGCATCCTGCTGTTCATCTGCGGCGTGCTCGCACTCGTCGGATGCACGAACCAGTCCGCAGGCGATCACACACCGATGTCGTCGGCGAACCAGCCCACGAGCAGCCGAACGACAATCGGTCAGCCGCCGACGGGCCAGTCGTCGACCGGCGGCTCGACCGCAACTCGACCTACGACCGGCGGGCCCTCGAGCGGCGAGCCGACGAGCGGCCAACAGATCGCCCCGCCCTGCGTCGACGGCCAGGTTCTCCTGGGCGCGGATCCGATGTCGCCGGGGCTCGGTCACCGTGGCGTCCGCTTGCACTTCTGGGTCCCCACCGCCAGCGGCCCGTGCACGCTCACCGGATACCCCGGCGTCGATACCGGAGCGGGCGGGCCGCTGACGCACGCGACCCGAACCCCGCGTGGCTATCTGGGCGGCCTCCCGAGCGGCGCCGACACCCCGCCCACCGTCGTGCTCGATCGCGATCACAATGCGGAAGCGGTCGTCGAGGGTGTCGCGTTCGACGCCGCGGGGAACCCGTGCCCGACCTACACCGATCTGCAGGTCACCCCGCCGAACACCACCGCGACGGTTCGGCTGGTGACCACGATCGACACCTGCGAACTGCAGGTCCACCCGGTCACTGAGCCGACAGCCTGAGTGGACTACAGGTTCCCGACGATGTGCTCCAGGCGGCGGGCGACGAGTTCGCGTGCCTGTTCGCGCAGCGCTGGGCGGTAACCGCTGGGATACACCGGGTCGCCCGGGGTGTAGTCCTTCAGGACTTCCTTGGCGAGGGTGATCTTGTGCACCTCGGTCGGGCCGTCGGCAATGGCCATGACCTCGGCGTAGTTCATCATGTCGACGAAGGGCAGGTCCTGGCTGACGCCGATGGCGCCGTGCAGATGCAGTGCGCGCTGGGCGATATCGTGCATGACCTTCGGCATGGCGACCTTGATGGCGGCAATGTCCTTGCGCACCTTCAGATAGTCCTGCTCTTTATCGATGCGCCAAGCGGTGCGCAAAACGAGCAGGCGGAACTGTTCCATCTCGATCCAGCTGTCCGCGATGCGTTCCTGAGTCATCTGCAGTCCCGCGAGCGGTCCCTTGCGCATGGGCCGCGAGACGGCACGTTCGGCCATCATGTCGAAGGCCTTGCGTACCAATGCGACTGTGCGCATGGCGTGGTGTACGCGACCGCCACCGAGGCGGGTCTGCGCCACGATGAAGCCCATACCTTCCTGGCCGAGCAGATGGTCGGCGGGCACCCGGACATCGGTGAAGCGCAGGTGCCCCTCGTGCTCGCTGAAGCCGTGTACATGGAAGTTCTTGACGATCTCCAGGCCGGGGGTGTCGGCGGGCACGATGAACATCGACATGCCCTGATACGGGCTGACATCCGGATTCGTGACCACCATGACGATGTGGAAGCTGGCGAACTGCGCGTTCGAGTTGAACCACTTCTCGCCATTGATGACCCAGGAGTCGCCATCGCGCACCGCCCGGGTCTTGAACAGCGTCGGATCCGAGCCGCCGGTCGGTTCGGTCATCACATAACAGGAGCCGATCTCACCGGCCAGCAATGGCGCCAGGTACTTGGCCTTCTGCTCCGGCGTACCGTAATGGGCAAGGATCTCCGCATTACCGGAATCCGGTGCCTGGCAACCGAATACCGACGGTGCCCAGACCGACGTGCCGAGCACCTCGTTGAGCAGCGCGAGTTTCAACTGCCCATATCCGGGGCCGCCGAGTTCGGGTCCCAAATGGCAGGCCCACAGCCCCTGCTCCTTCACCTTCTCTTTCAGCGGCCGCATCAGCGCCATCGCCTCGGTATTGGTGCGGTCATAGGGATTCGGGTAGAGCAGGTCGAGCGGCTCCACCTCACTGCGGACGAACTCCGCCGCCCAGTCGAGTTTGCGCTGATATTCCGGATCGGTTTCGAAATCCCAAGCCATGGTCAGCCTTTCGTTGTCGTGGTCACGATGCCGTCGAGAACGGTGGATGCGAGGATGTCGGCGATCTCGCTGGGGGAGTGGCCGCCGTGCGGGCGATACCAGAAGGTCACCATATTGAGCATGCCGAGCACGCTATTGGTGACCACGTGGTCGTTCATGCGCAGCACGCCCATTGCGTGGCCCGCATCGATGACGCGCTGCCAGCACTCCTGCACCCCGTCGCGCATCTCCTGCAACTCCTCGCCGCGGTCGCCGGTCAGCGCGGTCACATCGCGCAATTGGATGGCGACCTCGCGGCGGTGCTCGATGATCAAGCCGACGTGACTGTGGATCAGCTTGCGCAGCTTGCTGATCGGGTCGTCGGTGCCGCGGGCGATCCGCTGCGCGTCGGTGAGCATCAAGTGGATGTAATCGCGCAGGATCTGCCAGAGGAGTTCTTCCTTGGATCCGATGTGGTAGTACAGCGCGCCGCGCTGCACCCCGGCCCGGTCTCCGATTTCGGCAACGCCAGTGCCGTGGAAACCCTTCTCCGCGAAAAGTTCCACCGCGGCCGCCACGATGCGTCCTCGGGTTGCTTCGGCTGTGGTCTCCGCGGCCGGTGGACGGCCGCGGCGTCGGGGCGAAACCATCTCGGGCCCGCCCGTCTCCCGGCCGCCACCCCCCATCGAATCGCTGCGCGATGCTGGCCCACCCGTCTCCCGGCCGCCACCCCCCATCGAATCGCTGCGCGATGCTGTCATTTTTGGGGATCCAGGACGACTTTGGACACCCCGTCGGCCCGATCGGCGAACATACGGTAGGCGTGTGCCCCCTCCGACATCGGGAACCGGTGTGTGACAACGGCTTCGGGCCGCATCCGGCCGGCGGCGGTGAGCCGCAGCAGCGCGGGCAACTCGTATTGGATCGAGCACAGTCCGATATGGAATTCGAGTTCCTTGACCTGTGCCAGCTGCATATGGAATGGGAAGGCGCGGTTATGGCTGACGCCGACGACGCTGACTCGCCCCCGATGTCCGACCGCGCTGATGGCCAGCTTGATGGTCTCATCCGCACCGACCGCCTCGATCGCGACATCCGCACCGCCGCTCAGCAATTCGCGAATCACGGTCTTGGGCTCATCGGATTCGACCACCTCCGCACCCAATTCGACGGCGCGCTTGCGGCGCTCGGCGACCAGATCCACCCCGAGCACCCGCGACGCACCCATGGCGAACGCCGACTGCACGGCCATCAGCCCGACCGGTCCGAGCCCGATCACCACCACCGTCTCACCGGGTGCGATGCGGGCACGGCGCGCGCCGTACCAGGCGGTCGGCGCATTGTCGGTGAGCACGATCGCGGCCTCGTCGCTGACCGTATCGGGCAGTCGCACCAGATTTCCCTCGGCGTGCGGGACCGCGAGATATTCGGCCTGTGCACCCGCCAGGGATCCACCGAGGCCGTAGCAGGCGTCGACCGGCAGCGGATGCCGTTCGCAGGCCGCCACGATGCCGGCCTTGCACTTCGCACAGCGATTGCAGCCGACCGAGGCGGATACCAGTACCCGGTCACCAAGTGTGAATCCCTGAACATCCGAACCCAATTCGACGATTTCCCCGACCGCCTCGTGCCCGACGCTGTACCCGGTGCCATTGGTGAAGCCGTGCCCGGCGTAGATGTGCAGATCGCTGCCGCAGATCCCGGCCGCGGATACTCGGACAATCGCCGCGTCCCGGCCGGGTAGCACCGGATCGGGTACGTCGGTGTACGAGATCTGTTGCGGGCCAGCGTAAGTCAGTGCCTTCATCGCCATCCTCCGTCCAGGGCCAGGGTGGCGCCGGTGCAATAGGCCGAGGCGTCCGTCGCGAAGAACAGTGCCGCGCCAACGATCTCCTCCGGCTGTCCGACCCGCCTCAGCGCCACATGCCGGGTCAGCTCCGCCCGCAACTCATCGGGCCACGCCTTGGAGATATCCGTGGCAAACGGACCGCACTGGATCGTATTGACCCGCACTGTTGGCCCGAAGCTCTGCGCGAGACCGCCGGTGAGATTGGACAATCCGGCCTTGGCGGCCGCATAGGGGACCGCGAGCGGTTCCGGTCGCACCGCCTCGAGTGAGGAGATATTGATGATCGAGCCGCCACCGGCGGCGGCCATCCGGGTGCCGATCGAGGTCGACAGCCGGAACGGGCCCTTGAGATTGACCGCGATCACCTTGTCGAACATTGCCTCGCTCACCTGGTCCAGGCTCGGATACAGCAGCGACATTCCGGCATTGTTGACCAGCACATCGACCCGGCCGAATTCCGCGTATGCGGCCTCGGTCAGTGCGTCGCACTGGGCCCACTCGCTGACATTGCATGCCACCGGCAGCGCGCGCCGCCCGTATGTGTTCTTCACCTCATCGGCGAGTTCGACGCAGCCGTCGAGTTTGCGGCTGGCGATCACCACATCCGCTCCGGCCGCGGCGAAGGCGCGCACCATCTCCCGGCCGAGTCCCCGGCTGCCGCCGGTGACCAGCACGACCTTGTTCGCTAACGGCTGTTCTGGCAATGCCACGGTGCACTCCATTGGTCCCGGTGCGAATAAATGTTCCAGTCAGTACATTAATTGGACCGACCGATACAATCAAGGGGTCCGGGCGATCCCCATACGACACCCATCGCGACTCGCTGACGAACCGGCATCCAAGGTTCGGCGCGGCGGCAGACAACGGAGCCGCGCGGCGATCGACCCGACGCACCGTCACATCACTACCGACGGGTAACATTGGTTGCGATTTTTCCCACCCGGCTTTCTCAAAAGTGAGGCAGTAGATGACAGAGCGGATTCAGGTCGGCGGGCTCCAGGTGGCGAGCGTTCTCCACGAGTTCATCGAGAACGAGGCGCTCCCCGGAACCGGCGTAGATTCCGCCGCGTTCTGGGCCGGAGCCGAGCAGGTCATCAATGACCTCGCCCCGCGCAACCGCGCCCTGCTGGCCGAACGCGACGAGATCCAGGGCAAGCTCGATGCCTGGCACGCCGAACACCCCGGCGCGAACTACGACAAGGCCGCCTACAAGAGCTTCCTGGGCGATATCGGCTATCTGCGCGCGGCACCGGCCGACTTCAAGATTGCCACCCAGAACGTGGACGCCGAAATCGCCACCACCGCGGGCCCGCAGCTGGTGGTGCCGGTGATGAACGCCCGCTTTGCGATCAATGCCGCGAATGCGCGCTGGGGCTCGCTCTACGACGCGCTCTACGGCACCGACGCCATCTCCGAGGCCGATGGCGGCGAGAAGGGCACCGGCTACAACCCGGTCCGTGGCGGTCGCGTGATCGAATTCGCGCGCAAGTTCCTCGATACTGCGGCCCCGCTGGCCAATGGCTCGCATCTGGCCTCGACGCAATACGCGATCGATGGCGGCAAGCTGGCCGTCACGCTGAGCAACGACGAGGTCACCACCCTGGCCGCCGATGGTGCGGAACTGGTCGGCTACCTGGGTGATCCGGCCTCGCCGACCTCGATCCTGTTGCAGCACAACGGTTTGCACGTCGACATCCAGATCGACCCCGCCTCGCCGATCGGCAAGACCGATCCGGCGGGTGTCAAGGATGTGGTGCTGGAGTCCGCGGTCACCACGATCATGGACTTCGAGGATTCGGTCGCGGCGGTGGACGCCGAGGACAAGGTGCTCTGCTACCACAACTGGCTCGGCCTGATGAAGGGTGAGCTGGCGGAGAAGGTCACCAAGGGCGATAAGACCTTCACCCGCACCATGAACCCGGACCGCGTCTACACCGCGGTCGGCGGCGGTGAACTGGTGCTGCACGGCCGTTCGCTGCTGTTCGTGCGCAATGTCGGTCATCTGATGACCTCCGACGCGATCATCGACGCCGAGGGCAATGAGGTGCCCGAGGGCATCATGGACGGCCTGATCACCTCGCTGATCGCCAAGCACAGCCTGCTCGGCGATACGCAACTGAAGAACAGCCGCACCGGTTCGGTCTACATCGTGAAGCCGAAGATGCACGGCCCCGACGAGGTTGCCTTTACCAACGAGCTGTTCGGCCGGATCGAGGATGTGCTCGGGCTGACCCGCAACACCCTCAAGGTCGGCATCATGGACGAGGAGCGCCGCACCACGGTCAACCTCGCCGCCTGCATCCAGGCCACGTCCGAGCGCGTGGTGTTCATCAACACCGGCTTCCTGGACCGCACCGGCGATGAGATCCACACCTCCATGGAAGCCGGGCCGATGGTCCGCAAGGCCGAGATGAAGACCCAGCAGTGGATCCTGTCCTACGAGGATTGGAACGTCGATACGGGTCTGGCCACCGGCCTGCCCGGCAAGGCGCAGATCGGTAAGGGCATGTGGGCCATGCCAGATCTGATGCACGACATGCTCGAGCAGAAGATCGGCCACCCGCGCGCTGGCGCCAATACCGCGTGGGTGCCCTCGCCGACCGCCGCCACCCTGCACGCGACGCACTACCACCAGGTCGACGTGTTCGAGCGGCAGCAGGAGATCGCCGCCGGTGGCCGCCGCGCCACCGTCGACCAGATCCTGGAGATCCCGCTCGCGGCGAATCCGAACTGGACAGCCGAGGAGAAGCAGCAGGAGTTGGACAATAACTCCCAGGGCATTCTCGGCTACGTGGTGCGCTGGATCGACCAGGGTGTCGGCTGCTCCAAGGTGCCCGATATCCGCGATATCGGTCTCATGGAAGACCGCGCGACCCTGCGTATTTCGAGCCAGCTGATGGCGAACTGGCTGCGCCACGGTGTGGTTACCGCCGATGAGGTGGTGGCCAGCATGGAGCGGATGGCGCCGGTGGTCGACAAGCAGAATGCGGGCGACCCGAACTACCGGCCGATGGCGCCGGACTTCGCCAGCAGCATTGCGTTCCAGGCCGCGAAGGAGCTGGTGCTCGAAGGCACCAAGCAGCCCAACGGCTACACCGAGCCGATCCTGCACCGGCGTCGGCGCGAGGCCAAGGCGCTGGCTTGCGTGTAAGTCGCTGCGCGTCCGAATAACTCGTGAATCCCCTGCTCCGGCACTCGCCGGGCAGGGGATTCCTTTACCACATGGGCGGCCCCCGGCGAGGCAGCCGACCGGTTTCGGCTCAGATAACGGTCCGTTACCCTGGGCGCTGCATGGATAGTCGGACGTGAGGAAGTTTTATGGGAAGCGTTGTCCTTGATGTGGTCGCCCTGCTCGTCAATCGTGTAGCGCAGTTCTGGAACTGGATGGCCACCGGTTCGGCCGGTTTCCCGCCGCTGTAATCGGCGAACTGACATCTTGTGCGACCAACCCCCGGTCATGGCTCCACAGCGGATGCCGCGGCCGGGGGTTTTCCCTTTGCCCGGGGATGACCTCTGGGCCGCCGCGCCGATTCCCTTCGGGAATGCGGACCGCCGACGTATCTTCTTGACATGAGCAGCGGCGGCCCCGGACGGATACCGCTCTGGTTCGAGCTCTGGATGGGCGTCATCACCACCGTTATCGCGCTACTCTGCGTGGCGCTGTGCTGGGAGATCGCCGCGCAGGGCAGCTTCCCGACCAAAGTGCTGCTGTGGGTGGGGCTTTCGGTCGTCGGCGGGGTCGCCGTGTGCTTCGGGATCCTGGGCCTGATCCGCTACCACGCCATCCTCGTCAGCCTGGCCGCCCCGATCCTCATCGCCACCCTCGCCGCCCTTGTCTGGTACGAGGTCCCCGAATCCGCAGGTTGGCGCCTGTCTCGCCCCATCCTGGAGGACCAGGCCGCCGCCTGCGCCAACCCCGGCCACCGCACCCGCCTCGGCATCTACGCCGTCACCTATATCACCCGCCGCGACGGCGGCTGCCTGTTCTACATCGCCGGCGGAGCGACGAATTCCGAGGGCCTCGCCTACTTCCCGGACAGCGCCCCCAGTATCGGCCCACCCGGACCGGGTGCGATCGGCTACGAACCCTTCCACGGTCCGTGGTACCGCTTCGTCGAAAACACCTGACAGTTACCTGTGTCGGTTCAGGATTTCGGTGCGATCCAGAGGGCTTCGGCCAGGGCGCAGGGGTCGCCGGACGGGGTGGCGAGGGCGATGCCGACGGTGTGTTTGCGGCCCTGATGGGTGATGGGCCAGGCGTAGGAGATGTAAGGGGAGTCGGGGTAGATGGGGTGGAGTTGGGTCGCGGTGAGGGCGGCGGTTACTCCGCCCATGCGCATGCCCTGTTTGCGGATGGCGGCCCAGCCGCCCGGGCAGTCGAGGGCGGACCAGACGACTTCCGGTGGGAGCTGGCCGGATTCGTCGGCGAGCCCGGCGTCGGGGGTCCAAGCGGCGATAATGAGGTCGTGCTCCGGTGTGTCCCAGGTGAGTAGGCGCAGGCCGCGGCCGGGTGCGCAGGCTGCGCCGCAGCCGTAGCAGTCGGTGATGCGGCGCGAGACCATGGCCGCGTCGGTGACCGCCTTGGCCTCGGCCCAGGTCGGCGCGGGCGGGGGATCGATGGTGAGCACCGCTGGTGTGGATTCGGCGAGCAGTGCGCCGTCGGCGTCGGTCAGCGTGTGGCCACCGGATCTGGTGGGTCGCAATGACATCGGGGCCTCGAGCGGGACCTTGGCGCGGAAGTCGACACGCACCTCGGCGGCCTCGCAGCGCCCGGCGAGCAGACCCGCCACATATCCGCCGAAGGCAACGTCGGGATACCCGTGCACGTGTTCGGGGACGGTGACTGCCTCGGTCCGGATCACGTGTCGCTCAGCCCTTCCTGTGCTGTCGATCTAGATCGACCATACCTCCGGGTCCGGACCCGGAGGAATACGCCCGCTCTGAGATAGCGCCGCGCCGCCGACCCGCATCGGGCAGGGGTCGGCTCGAGCGTCAGTGATATCGGCTATTGCAGTGGTCGTCCGCCGAGTTGGGTGAGCAGCACACCCATGACGCCCACCTCCTGGCTCTGGCTCTGGAACATCGACCGCGCCGCTTCCTTGACCGGGCCGGAGATCAGTAGCTGATCCGCGGCGCGGGCCATGGCGAGTCCGCCCTGATGGTGGCGGAACATCAATTGCAGGAACAGGATTTCCGCATCGTGGCCGCGGGCGGCGGCGAGCACGTCGAGTTCGGCGGTGCTCGCCATGCCGGGCATCGCATCCCCGCTCGGCTGATCGGCAACAGCGGTCGAATGATGGTGGGATGCAGCCGCCTGGGCGTGCATCCAGGCCATCGGGTGTGGCGATAACGGTGACGCGTCGGCCAACCGCAGCCACCCCAGCATCGTGCCGATCTCGATGCGCTGTGCGTCCGAGAGCTGCTGTGCCAGACGCAGTACCGTCGGCTCGACGCCGCGATCCAAGCGCTGCACCATGATCAGCGCCTGCTGATGATGTGCCGTCATATCCTGTGCGAATCCGATCTCCACCGCATTGAGAACCGGTGCGGCCGGGTGGGCTTCGGGTAGCACCAGCGGCCGCAGCGCCGCACCGATCACCACCAGGGCGAAGGCGAGTGCGGCGAACGTGGCGGCGCGGATCCACCGGGACACGGTCACGACCCGACGGTCGATCGCTGATCCGCCGGTGCGGTGTATACGTCGTTCTCGAGCTGCAGCACCATGAATCCGTTATCGGAGCAGGCGACATACAACTGGTCGCCGCGCCATTCCGGAGGCGAGAAGCACCAGTCGGTGGAGACATCTCCGAAGGCGAGGTTGCCGGTGCGCGAAGTGAGTGCATCCGACGGATCGAACTGCCCCTCGAGCACCGCGCGTGCGGCCGGAAGTGCGCTCATGAACGGCACGCCGATGATCGAGGCGAGGGCGTGCGGAGAGTTCCAGAGGCTCAGGTTCTGCCCGGTGCGGGCGGGCGGGTTGAAGTAGGCGATCTCGCGGATGCTGTGCGGATCGCGGATATCGAAAACCCTGATGCCGGAGGAGATCCAGCCGCAGGCGAGCGCGGTGGGATCGTCCGGGCGGTCCGCGGCACAGTAGTGCGATTCGTAGGCGAACGCCGAACCACCCATGGAGCTGCCGATATTGCTGTCGATATGCTGCAGCAGATTGATCTCCAGCTTGATCTTCCCGGCGACCTTCGGGGTGGTGTCATCGGAGATATCGATGAGTTTCACACCGCCGGAACCACCTTCGTCGATGGTGTAGAGGTACGGCTTGCCGCCATAGGTCACCGGCACACTGTGCTGGGTGGCCCATCCGTCGGTCCAGAAGGTGCGGCCGATATGGGTGACCTGCGGGTTGAGGTCGCGGCGCTGGACCGAACTGATATCGAGCACCGTGAATCCGCCCAGTGCGGACAGATACATCCGATTGCCGTCGGGGCTGATTCCGAAGCCGTGTGCCTCGATACCGGTCAGGCCCTGCCAGATGACGTGCGGATCAGCCGGATCGGTGAGATCGACAGCGCTGACGAAGCCGGGCGCGATACCCGAGGCCCAGTAGGTGCGGCCATCCGGGGACCAGCCGCCCTCGTGCGTGGTAATCGGCAGCGGCATAGCCAGATTCGAGCCGGGACCCGGATTGAGCAGCTTCGGATACGCGCAATCGGAGATGTCGTAGACCGACAGGTAGCCGACGCCTTCGCCGATCGGCACACCAGTACCGACCAGCAGTTTACGCTCGACATTGACCTTGAGGCTTTCCCAGGTGCCCGCCAGCATCGCGGGTTCGGTCAGGGTGACCGTCGGCCGTGGATGCGCCGGATCGGAGACATCCAGTACCTGGACGCCGCGGCCCTCGCTGATCAGATCGCCGGGGAAGAATGAACCCATATATGCGCAGTGGTCGAAGCTGGTCGAGGTGATGCCAGCCCCGCGCCCGGCGTAGTTGCCGACCATCGACATATTGCAGGCATAGCCCTGGGTGCTGCGCCGACTGTCACGGTCGGCGGCCGGAACATCGCCCTGCAGCCCGGTTTCCGGCATCGATCCCGGTCCGCAGTCCGACCGCGGCACCGAGGTGCGGCCGATATCGAGAAATTCCTGGACCGCGGTGGCGATATCGGACTGTAGATCGGCCGACGCGCTGCTAGGCAGCATCATCGCGGTGACGACCGCCGTGGCGAGCAGCGCCAACGGCCTGGTACGGCGCAGTGTCAGCTTCGGGTGCATCGTTGCATCCCAACTTTCCTCATCATGGGCACAGGCCGCGCCGACTCAGACGGAATATGACTGACTGAATGGTAGTAACAGGCGATAACTTGATGCGGAAGTTTGGCGGAAATCGCAGGTAGGCAGCGTGTTTCAGGGTAGTGCTCAGCCGGCGGTGAGTGCGGCAGTGTCGTACGCCAGCAGAGCTGTGCAGACGTCGAGGAGGGACTGTCTGAGTCTCGTTGATCGCTCCGCAAGTGCCGACTGCGCCCGGACGTATTCGGCGCGGCCGGACGGGGTTTCGATGCGGACCGGTTCGTAACCGTATGCGGTGAGGTCGTACGGACTGGCGCGCATATCGAGCTCGCGCGCGGCGCAGGCGAACTCGAAGTAGTCGAGGAGCAGATCGGAGGACAGGAGCGGGGTGAGTTTGAAACCCCATTTGTAGAGGTCCATATTGGCGTGCAGGCAGCCGGGCTGTTCGCGGGCGACCTGGTCGGCCCGGGTGAGGGGCTCCGCATTGCGGCCGACGGCGTCCGGGGTGAAGAAGCGGAAGGCGTCGAAGTGGGTGCAGCGCAATGACATTGATTCGACGACCGCATCGGTGCCGGTACCGCCGAGGCGGAGTGGGACCTGTTGGTGGCGGACCTCGTCGGTCTTGTACACCATGGCCCATTCGTGCAGTCCGAAGCAGGACAGCTGGGCGGGTCGAGATGCCGTGGCGCGCAACAGGTCCGCGATGAACGCGATGGTGTCACGGCGTCGCGCCAGGTATGCGGGGTCCGCGGTGTATGCGGATGCCCCGAGCGTCCACTCGACCACGGACCCTTCCGCGACTACGCGTGCCTCGGGTACCTCGATGCAGTGATATCCGCGGCCACCGTCGTATTCTCGGGCCCCGGCCAATGCGACGCCGAATCCCGGGTGCCACCGCCGCAGCTGCGCGGGCTTGTGTCCGTAGTAGGTGAACAGGAAGTCGATCACCGGGTGTGATGAACCCGCCGCGCGGCGTTCGAGATATGGCCCGACGAGTTCGTCCAGCCGAGCCCGGTGCACGGCCGCCCTGGCCCGCCACTCGGACTCGGCCAGCACGATCATTCGATCACCCGGTGCGTCCCGTCACGCACGGTGCCGACGAACTCTTCCACCAGATCCTCCAGCGCCACAATGCCGACCGTATTGCCGCGATTGTCGACGACCCGGCCCAGATGCGAATTGGTGCGGCGCAACCGAGCCAGCGCCTCGTACAGCGGGGTGCCGGAGCCAACGGTCGGCAACGGGCGGATATCGGTGCGCGGGATGGGCGTATTCGGCCCGGCGCTCTCATCGGCGACCTTGTCGAGCACATCCTTGACATGCAGATAGCCGACCAGCGAACCGTCGCTCGCGCGCACCGGGTACCGGGAGAAGCCGGTTTCCGCGACGGCGGTTTCGATATCGCCGAGCTCGGTGCCATTGCCGCGCAATGGCACCGAACGGGTCGTGGCCAGCGGCACCATCACATCGCCGACGACGCGATCGGAGGTGCCGAGCGCCTGGGTGAGGCGTCGGTGCTCCTCCTCGTCCAGCAGTCCCTCCGAACGGGATTCACCGATCATTTCGGCGAGCTCCACACTGGAGACCGTGGCATCCAGTTCATCCTTGGGTTCGACCCGCAGCATGCGCAACGACAGGTTCGCGGCCAGGTTGTAGAGCGCGATTACCGGACGCGCCAACCGCAACCACTGCAGATGCACCGGAACCAGCAGCAGCGCACTGCGTTCCGGTCCGGCCAGCGCGATATTCTTCGGAATCATCTCGCCGAACAGGATGTGCAGGATCACCACGATCGTCAGGGCGACGGCGAATGCGATCGGATGCAACAGCTGTTCGGGCAGGCCGACCAGACCGAACGGCCCCTCCAGCAGATGCGCGACCGCGGGTTCGCCGATTCGGCCGAGCAGGATCGAGCAGATGGTGATGCCGAGTTGCGCAGCGGCCAGCATCATGGACAGGTTCTCACCCGCCCGGATCACCGTTTCGGCCTGGCGCTTTCCCTGTGCGGCCAGCGCCTCGAGACGGTCGCGGCGGGCCGATATCAGCGCGAATTCGGCGGCGACGAAGAAGGCGTTGCACGCCAGCAGCACCACCGTGAGCAGGACACCGAGGAGATCACCCATGGCTGTTCTCCTTGGCATTGTGCACGGTGGCGTTGTCCGCGGCGGCATCCTGCACAGCGGCATTGTGCGTGGCGGCATTGTGTGCAGTGGCATTGTGCGTGGCGGCATCCTGCACGGCGGCATCCTGCACGGCGGCATCCTGCACGGCGGCATTGTGCGCGGCTGCATTGTGTGCGGTGAGCGCTGCGGCAGCCACCGGGACCAGCCGGATCCGGTCGATGCGCCGCCCGTCCATCCGCTCGACCTTGGCGATCCAGCCGCCCTCCTCGTCGTCCAGATGGCGGTGCGAGGAACGCGGATTCGGCAGGATCACCTCATCACCGGTGACCGGGATGCGGCCGAGCCGGGTGAGCACCAGACCGCCGAGCGTTTCGTACTCGCCCTCCGGGGCGTCGTATCCGGTGGCGCGGGAGACCTCATCGATGCGCAGCAGACCCGAACAGTCCCAGCCGTCGGCGACCCGGCGGACATCGCGTTCTTCCTCGTCGTGTTCGTCGCGGACATCGCCGAGGATCTCCTCGATGAGGTCCTCCATGGTGACGATGCCCGCGGTGCCGCCGTATTCGTCGACCACCAGGGCGACCTGCATGCCATGGGCACGCACGCGTTCGAGTACCTCGTCACCGTCGAGGCTGGCGGGCACGATCGGCACCGGGCGCGCGAGCTGATACAGCGGGATGGTCTTGCGGACATTCGCCGGATGGGTGAAGGCCTGCTTGATGTGCACGACGCCGAGGGTGTTGTCCAGATCGCCGTCGATGACCGGGAAGCGGGAGTAGCCGGTGCGGCTGGCAGCCGCGATGAGGTCACCGATGGTATCGGACCGGTCCAGTGATTCGATCTTGACCCGGGGTGTCATCAGTTCTTCGGCGCTGCGCTCGCCGAATTGCAGCGAGCGGTCCACCAACTGCGCCGTGCGGTGGTCGAGGGCGCCGCGCAGCGCGGACGTGCGCACCAGCGAGCCGAGTTCCTGCGGGGAGCGCGCCGAGCGCAATTCCTCGGCAGGTTCCACGCCCAAGCGGCGGACCACCCAGTTAGCCGTGCCGTTGAGGAAGTGGATCATCCACTTGAACACCACCGAGAAGGCGATCATCGGCCCCGCGGTCGCCCGCGCGGTGCCGAGCGGCTTGGAGATCGCGATGTTCTTCGGGACGAGTTCGCCATAGATCATCGACAGCGAGGTGGCCAGCACGAGTGCCACTGTGAGTGAGATGCCCTGCGCCGCACCCGTGCCCAGGCCGAACCCGGTCAATAGCGGCGTTAGCAGCCGGGCCAGCACCGGTTCGGCGATATAGCCGGTGATCAGAGTGGTGATAGTGATACCGAGCTGAGCGCCGGAGAGTTGGAACGACAGGGTGGTGTGGGCCTGCCGGACCATGCGCGAGCGGGCGTCGCCGACGGTGCGCACATGCGATTCGACGGTGCTGCGTTCCAGCGCGGTGAGGGAGAATTCGGCGGCGACGAACAGTGCCGTGCCAAGGGTGAGGGCGATGAACCCGACCAGGCTGAGCACGGTGAGCACGACGGACATCGTCAGCACCACCTGCGAGAAACACGACGATGAGCTGAATCGGATCGGGCTGCTGGGGGAAGGAGAGCGCCGGGTTTGTCACCCGGCTCGGTAGAGGAGCCCTCCTGTGCGGCGCCCTCGGACGCGGGTGACAACTTGTTCCTCTCGGCAAATGGGGTTTGTCGTGCCGGAAACCGGCAACCCCTATGCTACCGGCCCACGCGCGTGCCCGCGTGGGCCGGTGGCTGTGTTGAATTTGCCGCGCCTGCGGCGCGGCGTGTTCGCGGCCCCCGGGTGTCTCGCGTCCGAGCCGTCGAGACTCGCGACTGCGTCGCATGCGCTTCGACGGCTCGGACGCGAGACGGGCCGCGAACGGTCGCTCGTAAGACTCGCTCCGTGATGGTCGTCTTGGGCGTGTCTCTCGCTATCTGGAGTTGTCGCAGGTCCACCAGTCACTGGCAAGAGGCCGGCCCTCGGCGAATCCGGCTGCCGACTGCACGCCGAGCACCGCCTTGCCCCGTGGTGGTTGCGTTGGGTGTCTCTCGCTATGTGCAGTTGTCGCAGGTTTACCAGCCACTGGGAAGAGGGCGGCCCTCGGCGAATCCGGCTGCCGACTGCACGCCGAGCACCGCCTTGTCGTGGAAATCGGGCAGGGTGCGCGCACCGGCGTAGGTGCAGGCGCTGCGGACGCCGGAGCAGATGTGGTCGAGCAGGTCCTCGACGCTGGGGCGTTCCGGATCCAGGCGCATCCGCGAGCTGGAGATGCCCTCCTCGAACAGCGCCTTGCGTGCGCGGTCGAAACCGCTGTCGGTCGCGGTGCGGGCGGCGACGGCACGCTTGGAGGCCATGCCGAAGCTCTCCTTGTACGCATTGCCGTCACGATCGACACGCAGGTCGCCGGGGGATTCGTAGGTGCCAGCGAACCAGGAGCCGATCATCACATTGGCCGCGCCAGCGGCCAATGCCAGCGCAACATCGCGCGGGTGCCGGACGCCGCCGTCGGCCCAGATGTGTACGCCGAGTTCCTTTGCGGCGGTGGCGCATTCGGCCACCGCGGAGAACTGCGGACGGCCGACACCGGTCATCATCCTGGTGGTGCACATGGCACCGGGGCCGACACCGACCTTGATGATGTCCGCGCCCGCCGCGGCCAGATCCCGGGTGCCCTGCGCGGAGACCACATTGCCCGCGACCAGCGGCACACCGAGGCCGAGATCGCGAATGGCGCTGAGGGTTTCGAGCATCTTGGCCTGGTGTCCGTGCGCGGTGTCGATGACGAGCAGGTCCGCACCCGAGTCGACCAGTGCCTTGGCCTTGGCGGCCACATCACCGTTGATGCCGACCGCGGCGGCCACCCGCAGCTTATTGTCGGCATCGACATTGGGCTGGTAGATGCCGGTGCGAATGGCCCCGGTGCGGGTCATCACGCCCGCGAGGCCGCCGTCCTCGGCGATGAGCACGGCGAGCTGCGCGTGCTCGGCCTCGAGCAGGTCGAAGATATCGCGCGGCGAGGTGCTGGCCGGCGCCTTGACGAAATCGGTGATCGCGACATCGCGCAGCCGGGCGAAGCGGTCGACATCGGTGCAGGAGGCCTCGGTGATCACGCCGACCGGTTTGCCGCCGTCGACGACAACGACCGCGCCGTGGGCGCGCTTGTGCATCAGGGCGACGGCCTCGGACACCGAACGCTCCGGATCCAGAGTGACCGGAGTGTCGGCGGTGAGCGAACGGCTCTTCACAAAGGCGATGGTGTCGGCGGCCGCAGCGATCGGGAGATCCTGGGGCAGGACAACGATGCCGCCGCGGCGGGCGACCGTTTCGGCCATCCGGCGTCCGGCGACCGCGGTCATATTCGCGACAACAATGGGAATGGTGGTGCCGGACCCGTCTGCGGTCGATAGATCCACGTCGAACCGTGACGCGACATCCGTCCGATTCGGGACGAGGAAGAGGTCGTCGTAGGTCAGGTCGTACGGCGGCTGATGACCAGGGAGAAACTGCACTTAACCGATTCTAACCGGTGCGCCGTTATCGCGTGCAATCGCCCAGCATTCGGCCGCGCCATGCGCGAGTCGTGGTCGCGTCGCCGGGATCAAGATCAGATGGGGCTGGTGGCCGGGCTTTTCGGTAGATGTCGCCACAGCTTCGACCCGATCTCGGTTTCGGTGTCAGGCCGCCGCTTCGACGCGGGAGAGTTGGATTGTGGTCGCGCACATGGTGATTACCGCGATGGCGATGGCGAGTAGGCCCAAATTGTCGGTGCGGAGGCGTTCGTCGAGGACGGTGATGCCGATGAAGGCGGCGGCCAGGGGTTCGGCGATGGTGACGGCTGGGAGGGAGGCGACCAGCGGGCCAGCTTGGTAGGCGCGTTGCTGGAGATAGAGGCCGATCACGCCGGATGCGATCAGCGCCCAGGTCTGCCAGCTGCTGAGCACATGGCCGAGGCCATCGTCGAACAATTCCGTTACGTAGGAGGTGAGTGCGGCGGCGAGGCCGAAAAGGGCACCGCCGACGACGCCGAAAAGTAGGGCGCGACGGGTCGGGTCGGCGGACTTGACACCAACGGCGAGCGCGACCGCGAGCGCGGCCAGTAGCGCGGTCAGCGGCGGAATCCAATCCCGCAGGGGCGCAGTGGTATTGCCCTTGGTGGGGTCGCCGACGATCAAGAAAACCGCCAGCGCCACCGCGAGGGCGATCGCGGTCGCCCAGGTGCGCGGGGCGATCCGGCGTTTGTTGAGTCGGGCGGAGAGGGGAAGGGCAAAGATCAGCATGCTGACCAGCATCGGTTGCACGAGCAGGACCGGGCCCAGGGCCAGCGCCGCGACCTGCATCGCGTAACCGCCCGCGTCCCCGACGATTCCGGCCCACCAGCGCGGACTGCGCACCAGCGAACCCATCAGCGACTGCCCTTCCGGGACCGCTGCGGCGGCATGCTGCTGCGCCACCGCAGCCAGCGCGAACAGCAGCGCCCCGATCAAGGCGCAGGCAACCGCGCCCACCTCGTTATTCGACACCCGATCAGTTTGCCCCGCGATTGCGGCTCGCCGGCACCCCCTGCGGCCGTCCGGCGCGTCGACGTGTCCGCCCGGGCGTGTCGCCGCTGGTCGCGGCGGTGCGGTCCGCTCCGCCTGCGCCGACACCGCGACCGGAAGTCGCCCCGGCACCATGGGCCGATACGCCGCGCGCGGCCGAGCCCGATCCGGCGGCACGGGCCGTGCCCGCCTTCGCCGACCCGGCGGAACGACCCGGCGCGGCCGATGCCGAGTTCACGGCCCGTCCGGGAGCCGTCCGCGCCGATCCCGCGCCGCGGCCCGGCGCCGCAGTTGCCGCACCTGCGGCCCGACCCGTGGTCGAAGCGGCCGTCGACCCACCCGCGGCTCGACCCGAAGTTCCGGCACCACGCCGACTCGACGTCGCGGTGGAACTCGGCGAATGACCCGAAGACTTCTTCGCACCACCCACACCGGCGCCCCGACCGTCGGCACTGCCGGCACCTGCACCCCGACCGGCGCCACCGGCCCCGGCATTGCGACCGGCAGCACCCGATCCCGCACCGCGACCGTTACCGGACGCATTTCGACCGGCGCCGCCGGAACCTGCGCCACGACCGGCGCGACCCGACCCCGCACCGCGACCAGCACCGCCCGACCTGCGGTTCGACCCGCCGCGCCGACCAGCGCCGACCTTCAACTCGCCTTCGTCACCCACCGTCACCGCCGAGCTCGCCGCGACGATCGGTACGCCCGAGGGCTGCTTTGCGCCGGTGATCTGGATCAGGCGCCGATCACCCGGACGAACCTGCACGCCGTCGACATCGACGCCCGCCTTGCGGGTCATCTTCTCGACGTCGGCGCGTTCCTCTTCGGTGACCAGCGTGACGACGACGCCGTCCTCACCGGCGCGGGCGGTGCGGCCGGCGCGATGCAGATACGCCTTCGGTTCGGCGGGCGGATCGACATGTACGACAAGGGAAATCCCGTCGATGTGGATGCCGCGCGCGGCCACATCGGTGGTCACCAGCACCGGTGTGGTGCCGTCGGCGAATGCGGCGAGGGTTCGCACGCGATTGTTCTGCGCCTTACCGCCATGCAGCGCGCCCGCGGCGATTCCGGACCCGCGCAACTGCTTCGCGAGCCGGTCGGCACCGTGCTTGGTGCGCACGAACATGATGGTCAGCCCGTCGCGCGCCGCGATCTGCGCGGTGATCTCGCGCTTATCCGCCTTGCGCAGGAACAGCAGGTGGTGCGACATGGTGGCGACCGAGGCCGACGGCGGTGCGGTCGAATGCGTGACCGGGGCGCGCAGGTAGCGCTTGACCAGCTTGTCGACCTCACCGTCGAGGGTGGCCGAGAACAGCAGTCGCTGACCGTCTTTCGGCGTTCGGTCGAGCAGCTTGGTGACCTGGGGCAGGAAGCCCATATCGGCCATGTGGTCGGCCTCGTCGAGTGCGGTGATCCGCACCTCGGACAGATCGGCGGAGCGCTGGTTGATCAGATCTTCGAGGCGCCCCGGCGTGGCGATGAGCAGATCGACACCGCGCGCGAGCCGATCGGCCTGCCGCTTGATCGGTGCGCCGCCGACCACCGAGGCCACCCGCAACCCCAGCGATAACGCCGCATTGTCCAGCGCCTTCTCGATCTGGGCCGCCAGTTCCCTGGTCGGCACCAGCACCAGACCGCGCGGTTTGCCCGGCTTGGCCTGGGCACCGGTGAGCAGCGCGAGCATCGGCAGCCCGAAGGCCAGGGTCTTGCCGGAGCCGGTCGGTCCGCGCCCGAGCACGTCCTTGCCCGCCAGCGCATCGGTCGCCGTCGCGGCCTGGATCGGGAACGGGGTCTCGATGCCGTCGCGGCGCAAAGCCTGGACGAGCACGGCGGGTAGGCCCAGATCCGCGAAGGTGGTGGCAGGGGTGGAGGAGGTCAACGGGGTTGTGTGCCTTTCATGTCTCGGCGCGGGAGGATCCGGGCACGCGAGGTGCCGCCGAGATGGTTGGGCCCGGTCATCGCCGGATGCGGTAGGACCGGGTGTATCAGGTGGAACCGGATGAATCAGTTACGGAGCAGTCGATCCAGTTCGACCAGCCAGGGTACCGCGACGGCCATGGTCGGGACCACCAGGATGGCCGCCGACCCCAGATAGGCCGCCGCGGCGACCCGAATATCGCCGATGCGTCCACCCAGTCGCTGGATGCGGATCAAGGTGGTCGGACCGCCAGCGGCGAGCGCGCCCTGCGGTGCCGTGGATTTCGCGCAGGCGACCAGGGCGCGGGCCAGCGGCTTCGGGCCGGTGACCTTCACGGCCGAATCGTCGGCGAGCAGTTCGATCAGCAGTTTCACCGAGCCGAGCGCCGCCTTGCTGCGCACCACCCGGGGGAATGCCTCGTGCACCGCGGTGAAGGCCTCGAGCACCAGGTCGTGGCGGGCCCGCAGATGGGAGCGTTCATGGCTGACGATGGCCGTGACCTCGGCGTCCTGCAGGCTGGTCAGCGTGCCCTCGCTCAATACCACCCGCTGGCGCAGGCCGGGCAGGCAGTAGGCGATCGGCTCGGTCGAGCCGAGCACCCGGATATCGGCCGCGCGGCGCTGTGGTCCGCTCTGGTCGAGCAGATCGACGAGCATGCGGTGGCGCGCCCGACGCCTGCGGGTGTGCACGCCGACGCGCACGATCGCGTACATCAGTCGCGCGCCGACCAGCAGCGTCAAGGCGAAGACGAAAACGTACGCCAGCCACAGCGGCAGTCCGAGCGCATCGATCTCGCGCGCCGGGGAGGTGGTCGGGCGACCGTCCGGTCCCGGTACGAGTAGTTGGGCGGCGATGGCCAGCCCCGAACCGAATGCGCTGAGCACGGCTGCGAGCGCGATGGCCTGCCACAACACGAGCGCAGCACGCGGTGTCCGGTACGGCCAGGTCGCGCGGCTCAACAGCGCTGGGGCGGGCCCCGCGAGAAGCAAAGCGAGACCGGCAAAGACCGGCGCGGTTGCGTTCATCGACTCAGCTCACTGCGTTGTGGGGCCAGGGCACTCACCTCATTGTGAGGCCAGGATCCCAAGACTACTGCTTCGGCGGCGCAGTATCTTCGGATGCTTCGAGCTTAGCGAGTGCTTCGCGCAACGCGTCCGTGTCGTCCCTACCGACCTGTTCAACGAAGTGCACGAGCGCTGCCGCGCGGCTGCCCGCCACATCGGCCTGTTGCAGTGCGTCGACCATCAAGCTGGCCACCAGTTCATCGCGGGTGTGCACCGGGGCGTAGCGGTGGGCGCGGTCGTCGCGTCGCTGCACCACGAGGTTCTTCTTCGCCAGTCGTTGCAGCACCGTCATCACCGTGGTGTACGCGAGCTCACGGCGGGCGGCCAAAGCCTCGTGTACCTGCCGTACGGTCTGCGGTTCGTCAGTCGACCACAGCTGGTCCATGACCGCTTTCTCGAGTTCACCAAGTCCTGCCATTCCACAAGTTTACGGACTCAACGACACAATTGCGTACTACAGGTCGTCGTAACTGCTTGATAGCTGGTGTGGTATTTGTCATAGGTTGTGCGGCAGCCCCAGCGCTGGGACTAGCTCGGCACCGCGTCCGATTCGAAGGCGGCCCGGACGTGTCGCGTTCCGATGGGCACGATCATCGGTCGACCGGACACCGGATCCTCCAACACGGACGCGTCGAGATCGAAGACCTCGCGCAGCAACGCGACATTGATGATGTCGGCGGGTGCGCCCTGGGCGACGATGCGTCCGTCGCGCATGACGATGAGCCGGTCGCTATAGCGGATGGCCAGGTTGAGATCGTGCAGCACCATCACCACGGTGCGGCCGTGCTCGTCGTGCAGGCGGTCGACGAGGTCCAGCACCTCGACCGAATGTGCGAGATCGAGATAAGTGGTCGGCTCGTCGAGCAGCAGGATGTCGGTGCCCTGGGCCAATGCCATCGAGATCCAGGCGCGCTGGCGCTGCCCGCCGGACAACTCGTCGAGGGTGCGATCGGCCAGATCGGCAACGCCCGTCGCGGCGAGCGCGGAGATGACCTCGTCTTCGTCGGTGGCCGACCACTGCCGGATCCAGGACTGGTGCGGATGACGTCCGCGCGCAACGAGATCCGCGACGGTCAGCCCCTCGGGCGCGACCGGCGACTGCGGCAGCATGCCGACGATGCGCGCGACATCCTTGGTCTTCATCGACGAGATCGCCTTACCGTCCAACAGGATTCGGCCCTGTTGCGGGCGCAGCAGCCGACCCAGCGCGCGCAACATGGTCGACTTGCCGCAGCCATTGGGGCCGATGACGGTGGTGACCACGCCGGGTGCGAAACCGATGCTGAGTCCATCGACGATGACGCGGTCGCCGTAGCCGAGGGTGACTTCCTGTGCGGAGAGCCGCGTGTCGGTGATCATGACAGGGTCGCCTTCCGATTCATACGCACGAGCAGGTAGAGCAGGAACGGTCCGCCGAAGGCGGCGGTCACGACACCGACCGGCAGGTCGACCGGAAATAGCGTGCGCGCGGCAACATCCGCGCCGACCACCAGGATGGCACCGGTGAACGCCGAGCCGATGAGCGGTTCGCCGGGAGTTCGCAGCAGTCGGCGCGCGATCTGCGGTGCGGCGAGCGCCACAAATCCGACCGGACCGACCGCGGCGGTGGCGACCGATGCGGCCACCACGGCCGCGCCGATCAACAGGGCCTGCTGGGTCTGGATCCGAACCCCGAGCACCCGGGTGGTATCGGTGCCGAGGCGCAGCGCGGCAAGGGTTCTCGCGGAGCCCACCGCCACCAACGCGACCACGGCCAGTGCGAGCGCGGCCGGGATCAGCCTGGTCCGATCGGCGCTATTGAGTGAGCCATTGAGCCAGAGTTGCGCACGGGCCGCATCCTGCAGGCTGGCGCGGGTGAGCAGAAAGCTGATGCCGGACAACAGGAATGCGTTCACCCCGATGCCGATCAGTACCAGTCGCATCGGGGTGACACCGCGGTCGCCGGTCACGCCGCGGCCCCAAGCGAGTACGTAGATGGCGGTCGCGGTGCACAGCCCACCGGCAAGCGCGGCCAGCGGGGCGCCGACGCTCGCGGCGAATCCCGTTGTCGTGCCGCCGGTTCCGACGAGGACGGCAACAGCACCCAGGCTGGAACCGGTGGTGATGCCGAGGATATCCGGCGCGGCCAGCGGATTGTGCAGGATGGACTGGGTGATCGCACCCGCGATGCCGAGTGCCGCACCGACGACCAGCGCGGTGAGCGCGCGCGGCAAACGGGATTCCAGCACGATGAAACGCTGGGATCGGGTGCCGCCGCCGGTCAGCACATCCAGGACGCGGCCGAGCGGAATGTGGGTGTCACCGAAGGCGATATCGAGGCAGAAGAGTGTGAGCAGGGTGGCGGCGAGTGTAAGAACTATCAGCGCCATGGTGGGACGCAGCACTATGGAGGCCGGGCCGAGGCGCAGGGCGGGGCGGATGCGATTCAGCGGTATCTCGGTCGATGCCGGGGGCGGTGCCTGCGCGAAGGCGGTGTGATCTGGGGAGAGCTCGTCCATGATTCGGTCGCTCACAGGCTCACCAACTTCTTGCGACGGACGAGCAGGATGAAGAACGGCGCACCGAGGGCCGCGATCATCACACCGACCTGTAACTCGCCGGGGCGCGCCACAATTCGCCCGGCCACATCGGCGACGAGCAGCAGCAGCGCGCCGAGCAGTCCGGAATGCGGGATCAGCCAGCGGTAGTCGGGACCGGTGAAAACCCGTGCGATATGCGGCACGACCAACCCGATGAATGCAATCGGGCCGACTGCCGCCGTCGCCGCGCCACTCAGCAAGACGATTGCGGCCAGTCCGAGCGCCCGGCTGCGCCCGATATTCACGCCGAGCCCGCGCGCGACCTCGTCACCGAGGCTGAGCAGATTCAACCCGGGCGAGGCCACGACGGCGAGTACCACGCCGAGCGCCAAGAACGGCAGCACCTGCCAGAACACCTCGGCATCGCGTCCGTTCACGGTGCCGACCACCCAGAATCGGTAGCTGTCCAGCGCCGCATTGTCCAGCAGCACAATGGCATTCGTCATGGCCTGTAGGACTGCGGTCACCGCGGCACCGGCCAGCACCAAGCTGAGCGGGCTCGCCTTACCGCCGCCGATCGCCGACACCCCGAATACCACCGACCCCGCGGCCAGCGCTCCCGCGAAGGCGAACCAGATGTACTGTTCGGGCGCGGTCAGCGCGAACAGGTAAATACTCAGCGCCGCAAGGAATGCCGCGCCCGCATTCAAGCCGAGCAGTCCCGCGTCGGCGAGCGGATTGCGGGTATAGCCCTGGATCAGCGCACCGGCGATACCCAGTGCGAGCCCGGTGACCAGCGCAAGTGCGGTGCGCGGCAGGCGAAGTCCGCGCACGATCTCCTCCGCGGTCGATCCGGCCGGGCAGTGGAACGGTCCTCCCGGGCAGGTGAAGGCATTGTGCACGGCGTCGTAGACGGTGCCGGGTGACAGCGATCGGGTGCCGATCGCGATGCTGGCCACGGCCGCGAGCAGCAGTAGCGCGCTCAGCAGGACGAGCCCGAGTCGGCGATAACGCGCTGGATTCGTTCGTCGCGCCCCCGGCGCGATGGTGCGTGATGCCGTCACGGCGACGAACTTCTCCTGACTCGATATGCGGTGTCCGGTTGCTAGGTCTGGTAAGCCTAACCTATCTTTGCGACCCGACCTCATTACCGAGCCGACCCGAGGAGGTTCGATGCCCGAGTCAGTGGCAACCCGCATGCCCGGCCAGCCCCATGTGGCGTTCGGGAGAGCGTGTGCCCGGCTGCGCTCACTACAACCCGAACACCCGCGGGTCTACGCGGTGACCGCCATGTCCGAGCAGGGCAGGCGGCGCTGGTGGCGGCTTGCCGACGGATTGCGCGAGGGTCGGATCGAGTTGATGTACCGGCGCCACGCCGCGGAGATGATCAGCGCCGATACCGCCGCCGAAGTGGTGGCGACCGCGCTGATCCACGCGGTGATCGGGCGGGTGGTCGCCCTGCTGGTGGCCGAGGGGCGGGTGTGGGATCCGGGTATCGACAACCTGTGGATCCACGCCGACAATGACGGCGGCATCGACTGGGCTGGGTTGGACGACACCACGATTCGCGTACTCGACGGCGATCGACTGGCCGGTGGGCCCGGTGTGGTGACTTTGCCGTGCGAGCAGGCGATGTACGTCTGGCTTGCGCATCGGTGCGAGCCGTCGCTGCGATTGATCCAGCGGACCCTGGCGGGCTGCGCGGGGCTCGGTGAGCGCCGGTTCTGGTCCCTCGTCGGCGAATCCATTGTCGGCGCGGCCACCTATGTGCCGGATCTGGCGCGGACGGATTCCTTGGTCGGTGCGCGGCGTGGTGCGGGATTGCTGCTTGCGCTGGAGGAGCGTGGTCTGCCGGTGCGACGTGCGACGGGGTGCCCGGTTCGGTAGACGCTGCTATGCCCAGGTGAGCAGGGTTGACCCGGGCAGCCGTCCGGCGGGGATGGCCGATGGACTCCGGTGTCGGTGTGGATCTCGGCGGCCGATGGCGATCGCGTGGTGTGGCAGCCAGCCGGGCTGGATATCGAGCAGGGCGACCACCCGAGTGACGTTCTCTGCGGGGTGAAATGTGGTGACGCACGTACCGAGGCCGTGGTCGTGAGCCGCCAAGCACAATGACTGGCAGATGCGACCCATATCGAACTCGGTATCGGTGAAACCGTTGTCCGCGGAGAGCAATACGAGGATCAGTGGCGCCTCGGCGAGATGGCCGGCATAGTGGCCGAGCTTGCTCAGTTCGACCCGCAGCGCGTCGGTGGTCACGGCGATGAACCGCCATGGCTGACGGTTGCGCGCCGAACCGGTCCACCGGGCCGTGTCGATGATGTCCTCGACGGTCGAGCGCGGGACGCGTTCTGGCAGAAAGTGTCTGGTAGACCGCAGGATCTTGATCGAATGCACCGCCGCGAGCCTAGTGCGACACGGTACGGAATTGCCTAGTTAGGTAAGCCTGACCTATAGTAGTCACGGCGTTGGGATCGGCCGAGTGTTCCGGAGGGCTGCCGTGAACCCCCGATCCATTGCCGCGGCGGGCTCTGTGTGCATTTGGAGCCCGCCGCTCTGTATCGGGGATGCAAACGGCCATCGGGGAGCATCGTGCGAGACCCGAGACACGCTGTGCCAAGGTGAATGCATGACACAGCGGGAAGTTGCCCAGATCCAGTCGCTGGCCGAGGTCACGCCGGAGCTGCTGACCGAACTCAGCAAGAACACCTTCACCGATCTGATCGGCCTCGAATTCACCGAGGTCACGCCGGACCGGGTGCGTGGTGAGCTGACCGCGGGACCACAGCTGCAGCAGCTGGCCGGCATTGTCAACGGCGGCGTGTACTGCACCGTCATCGAATCGCTCGCCAGCATCGGCGGCGGGGTCTGGTACACCGCGCAGGGCAATAAGGGCACCGTGGTCGGCGTGAACAACAACAGCGACTTCCTGCGCTCGGTGCGCGAGGGCAAGGTCTTCGGCGAGGCGACGCCGCTGCACCGCGGCCGGTTGCAGCAGCTGTGGCAGGTCGTGCTCACCGACGATGAGGGACGCACGGTCGCCCGCGGCCAGGTGCGGCTGCAGAATCTGCCCGCCAGGGATTGACCGGCACCCCCGACACGGGCGTGCCAGAATTACCGTCACCCTGATCCACGACCGCCGAGGAGCCCGGATGCGACTGTCGCCGCATGAGCAGGAACGGCTGCTGCTGAGTTATGCGGCCGAACTGGCCCGGCGCAGGCAGGCGCGTGGACTCGAGCTGAATCATCCCGAGGCGGTCGCGCTGATCACCGACCACGTGCTCGAGGGCGCGCGCGACGGGCGCACCGTCGCGGAGCTGATGTCTTCGGGGCGAACGGTTCTCACGCGTGCCGATGTGATGGAGGGCGTGCCGGAGATGATCCACGATGTGCAGGTCGAGGCCACTTTTCCGGATGGCACCAAGCTGGTCACCGTCCATCATCCGATCGGTTAGGGGCGGTGATGGCTGATTCTCCGCTCGTCCCGGGTGAATACTTCTGTGCGGAGGGCACTATCGAGCTGAACGCGGGCGCGGATCGGATCGAACTCGATGTCGTGAACACCGGTGATCGGCCGGTCCAGGTGGGCAGCCACGCGCATTTCCCGCAGGCCAATGCGGCGTTGCGTTTCGATCGGGCGGCCGCGCACGGGCGTCGGCTCGATATCCCCGCCGGAACCGCGGTGCGCTTCGAGCCCGGTCTCGGACAACGAGTTTCGCTGGTCCCGCTCGGCGGCGCCCGTGCGGTCCACGGCATCAGCCTGACGCCTCCTGGACGTCTCGATGGCTAGCGCGAGACCGCCTGCACGATGCGTATGCCGCGCGGGCTTGCGCAGACGATTCGGTGTGGGGCGCATGATTCCGTGCGCCCGGGAGATAGGACGCGATGAGTGAGCTGAGCCGCGCACGGTATGCCGAGCTCTTCGGACCGACCACCGGCGACCGAATTCGCCTGGCGGACACCGATCTGCTCGTCGAGATCACCGAAGATCGCAGCGGTGGGCCTGGTCTCGCGGGCGATGAGGCCGTATTCGGCGGCGGCAAGGTATTGCGCGAATCCATGGGACAAGCCCGCGCGACCCGGGCCGAGGGCACCCCGGACACCGTGATCACCGGCGCGGTCATCATCGACCATTGGGGAATCATCAAGGCCGACGTCGGCATTCGCGACGGCCGCATCTGCGCGATCGGCAAGGCGGGCAATCCGGACACCATGAACGGGGTGCATCCGGATCTGGTGGTCGGTCCGAATACCGAGATCATCTCGGGCAATGGCCGCATCCTCACCGCGGGCGCGATCGACTGTCATGTGCACTTCATCTGTCCACAGCTGATGGACGAGGCGCTCGGCGGCGGCATCACCACCCTGATCGGCGGCGGCACCGGTCCCGCCGAGGGCAGTAAGGCGACCACGGTCACGCCCGGATCGTGGCATCTGGCGCGGATGTTGGCGGCCACCGACGGCTGGCCGATGAATATCGTGCTGCTCGGCAAGGGCAATACGGTCAGCGCCGAATCCATGTGGGAGCAATTGCGCGGCGGCGCAGCGGGTTTCAAACTGCACGAGGACTGGGGGTCCACTCCGGCCGCGATCGATGCCTGCCTCACCGTCGCCGATGCGGCGGGTGTGCAGGTGGCGCTGCATTCGGACACCTTGAACGAGGCCGGATTCGTCGAGGACACCATCGCCGCCATCGCGGGCCGCGGCATCCACGCGTATCACACCGAGGGTGCCGGTGGCGGGCACGCGCCCGACATCATCACCGTCGTCTCGCATCTCAATGTGCTGCCCAGCTCGACCAACCCGACCCGCCCGCACACGGTCAACACCTTGGACGAGCACCTGGACATGCTCATGGTGTGTCACCACCTCAGCGCGTCCATCCCAGAGGACCTCGCGTTCGCGGAGAGTCGGATCCGGCCCTCCACCATCGCCGCCGAGGATCTGCTGCACGATCTCGGCGCGATCTCGATGATCGGCAGCGACTCACAGGCCATGGGCCGCATCGGCGAGGTCCTCGTGCGCACCTGGCAGACCGCACACGTCATGAAGCGCCGCCGTGGTTCGCTGCCCGGTGACGGCGCCGCCGACAATGCGAGGGTGCGGCGCTATATCGCGAAGTACACGATCTGTCCGGCGATCGCGCACGGCCTGGACGACGAAATCGGTTCGGTGGAAGTGGGCAAGCTCGCGGATCTGGTCCTCTGGGACCCGGCATTCTTCGGTGTCCGTCCGCACGCCGTCCTCAAGGGCGGTGCGATCGCCTGGGCTGCCATGGGTGACGCCAACGCCTCCATCCCGACCCCGCAGCCGGTGTTGCCGCGCCCCATGTTCGGTGCCGCACCACTGGTCGCCGCGGACACATCTGTGCACTTCGTTTCCGAACAGGCCATCGAGGACGGTCTCGCCGAACGTCTCGGCCTGCGCCGGAAACTGGCTCCCGTCAAGAACGTTCGCCGCGTTACCAAGGCGGATATGACCAACAACGACGCCATGCCCCGCATCGAGGTCGATCCGGACACCTTCACCGTCCGCATCAATGGCGAGGTCTGGACGGAACAGCCCGCCACCGAGTTGCCAATGGCCCAGCGGTATTTCCTGTTCTGAGGACGTCGCCCCAGCGGAATCCGCACGGACGCATGTTGCCGCGCGCGTCGCCGCAGCTGCGCGCGGCACGGACCCCTCCGTGATCTCCACCGAGATCATGTCCTGCATGCGCCGCGCCCAGGCTGGACGCCGCCACCAAGTCGAAGGCTTGGTCCACGACGTGGTCGGCGACGAGGCAGGCGCCGCCATCATCGGCCAGTACGCGAACCGCTTCCCCGACGTGGATCCGCCGCACCACGGCCGGGCCGCTATCGCAGATCTTGTGAGTGCCGCGCATAGGTTTGCAACCTGTGCGAGGTGGCCGAAACATGTGCGCGAATCGCCAGGGGCGGCCGAATTCCATGCGGTCGCTGGTGTCCGATTGCGGCGGTATCAGGGTGTGCGGTGGCAGACTGCGGGTATGACGACCTTCGAATGGGCCGATGTGGACAGCTACCTGGTGGAGACTCTGGTGGGAGAGGGGGATTCGACTGCGGCGGCATTGGCCGCGAACTCGGCGGCCGGGCTGCCCGCGATCGATGTATCGCCCGCGCAGGGAAAGTTCTTACATCTGATCGCGCGGTCGGTCCAGGCGCGTCGGGTGCTGGAGATCGGGACGCTCGGCGGGTACAGCACGATCTGGCTGGCCCGCGCGGTGGGCAAGGAGGGGCAGGTGGTCACCCTGGAGTTCGAGCCGCGGCATGCGGCGGTGGCACGGGAGAATCTGGATCGGGCCGGAGTCGGCGAACGGGTCGATATCCGGGTCGGCGCGGCCCTGGACAGCCTGCCGGTGCTGGCCGATGAGGATCCGGACCCGTTCGACCTGGTGTTCATCGATGCCGACAAGGTCAACAATTCGAACTATGTGCTCTGGGCGCTGCGCCTGACCCGCCCCGGATCGGTGATCATCGTCGACAATGTGGTGCGCAATGGTGCTGTCGCCGACGAGCATTCCGACGACCCGATGGTGCAGGCGAGCCGCGATCTGATCGATCTGCTGGCCGCCGAGCCGAGTCTCGATGCGACGGTGCTGCAGACAGTGGGCAGCAAGGGCTGGGACGGCTTCGTGTACGCCGTGGTCAACGGCGAGTCGGTCGACTAGCAGCTGGTTGGCTGGGGCTATCGCTGCTACGCCTGAAGTACCACCTTGCCGACGGTGCCGCGTGTCTCCAGCGCGCGGTGCGCACCGACGGCATCGGCCAGCGCGAAACGCTGGACCGCGGGCCGCAGTCGACCGGCTGCGGCCTCGGCCATGGCCTTGTCCTCGAGCGGGCGCAGATCACCGCCGACCCGCTGGATGAGGCGCGGTCCGACGACCAGTTCGGAAATGATGCCGCGCGCCGCCGACTCCTCCTCCGACAGCAATAGTGGCGCGCCATTGGCCGCGCCATAGACGAGATGCTGACCGCCCTTAGCGAGCAGATCGATTGCGGCGCCGCTTATTTCGCCGCCGACACCATCGAACAGCACGGTGGCACGCCGGTCGCCGAGTCGGGCGAGCACCTGAGCCGGCCAGTCGGGGAGTAGATAGTCGATCGCGATATCGGCTCCATTGCGTTGCACCAGTTCGACTTTCGCTGGTCCACCGGCCAGGCCGACCACGGTGGCGCCGACGTTCTTCGCATGCTGAACCAGCAGGGTCCCGATGCCGCCTGCCGCCGCGGTTACCACCACCACGCTGTCGGGACCGAGTTCGGTGAACAGCGAAATCCCCATGGTCGTTCGCCCGGTGCCGATGATCGCGACCGCCTCGGCCGCATCGAGATCGGTCGGAATCTCGTGCAGCCGAACGGTTTCCGTCACGGCCAACTCGACATAGCCACCGGGAACCGCCCCGAGATGTGCGACCACCCGCTTGCCGAGCCAGGACGTATCGACATCCGGCCCGATCCGGTCCACGAACCCGGCGACCTCACGGCCCGGAATGGTCGGCAGCTGTGGCAGCGGGTACGGTCCGGGCTCGCCCCTGCGCAACGCGGTATCGACGACGTGCACGCCCGCCGCCGCGACCCGGATGAGCACCTGCCCCAGTCCGGGCACCGGATCGGGCACCGTTTCGTAGCGCAGATTCTCGGCCGGCCCGAAGGCATGAAGGCGGATGGCGTGCACGGTGACTCCTGTTCGTCGGCAATCGAGTCAACCGTGCAACCTGAAGTGCCATTCAGGTCAAGACGTGCTCGTCCGAACGCAGCGGGCCTCGAATCCGTCGCAGAGTGCGGACAATCCGAGATACAACAGATCCTCTGAAGTGAGATCGCTCACACCGCTGCCGTTCAGATCGGCGAGTGCGGGCGGAATCGGCAGCTGTGATTTTCCTTCCAGCAATGCCCGCAGTCCGTTGTCCCCTTCCGGATTCATGCCCTTGCGCGCGACCAGTGCACCACTGATATGCGGGAGCGTGGCCCCGGAGATGTAGTTCCACACCGCGAAAGCCATGGTTGCCGCCTCGCGGGTCGAGACATTCAACTCACGCAGACCCTCGACCAGCCACGCGAAACAGGCCAGGCCCTGTGGACCGAAACTGTACCGGGGCATGGCGAAGGTCAGCAGCACCCACGGATGCTGTTGGTAGAGCGCCCAATCGATCTCGGCGGCAATGCGGACCCGGTCGCGCCAAGTCCAGTTCTGCCCCTCCGGTGAGGGGTACGGGTTGCGAGCCGATATCTCATCGGTCATCAGGGCGAGCAGTTCATCCTTATTCGCGACATGCCGGTACAGCGACATGGCGCCGACACCCATCCGCTCGGCGATATGTCGCATGGACAACCCGTCGAGACCTTCCTCGTCGGCGAGGGTGATCGCGGTGTCGACAATGGCGGCTCGGGTGAGCTTCGGCTCGGTCATCCCATGACTCGCTTCCAGTTTTGAGGCCGCATGCGTACACTGTACCCGGACGGACGCGTACGCCGTACGCGACACGGAGAGGATTCGGGAATGACTCAGGTGGAGGCCGCGCGGGTGGCGACGGCGCCGACGGGTTCGCGGCGCGCTTGGCTGGGCCTCGCGGTGCTACTGCTGCCGGTGCTGCTGGTGTCGATGGATATCTCGGTGCTGTTCCTGGCCATGCCGACGCTCACCCTGGATCTCGATCCGTCGGCCGCGCAGCAGCTGTGGATTCTCGATATCTACGGCTTCCTCATCGCGGGCCTGCTCATCACCATGGGCAATCTCGGGGACCGGATCGGGCGGCGCAATATTCTGCTGGCCGGTGCCTCGGTATTCGGCATCGCCTCGGTCGTCGCGGCCTTCGCCCCGAATGCGGTGGTGCTGATCATCGCCAGGGCGCTGATGGGTATGGGCGGTGCGACCCTGCTGCCGTCGAGTCTCGCGCTGATCTCCAGCCTGTTTCCGAATGCCCGCGAACGCGCCGCGGCGATCGGGGTGTGGACCGCGTTCTTCGCGGGCGGATCCGCGGTGGGGCCGGTACTCGGCGGTTTGCTGTTGCACCACTTCTGGTGGGGCTCGGTATTTCTCATCAATATTCCGGTACTGCTGATCCTGCTCGCCTTCGGTCCGTTCGTACTGCCCGAACATCGCTCGGGTGTGGTCGGCCCGCTGGATATTCCGAGTGTGCTGCTGTCGATCGGCGGCATCCTCCCGGCGGTGTACGCGGTGAAGCAGATCGCGGCCGAGGGGTTCGACATCGCATCGATCGGCATCGGACTCGTCGGCGTCGTATTGCTCGCCGTCTTCGTGCGACGGCAGCGACAGCTGGCCGAACCGCTGCTGGACCTGCGGCTGTTCCGGCGGGTGCAGTTCACGGTCGCCATCGGATCGAGTCTGGTCGGCATGATGTCGCTGGCGGCGATGAGTTATCTCACCAGTGTCTATCTGCAATCGGTGACCGGACGTGAGCCGCTGGCGGCCGCGCTGTTCGGGATTCCGATGGCGATCGCGGTTTTCGTCTGCTCGATGGGCGGTGCGCGGATCGGGCACAAGCTCGGGGTGCGTTCCACCTTCGTGCTGGCGCTGTTGGCCGCAGCGGTGGGCAATGTCATGCTGATCGGTGTCGGCGTGGACGGCGGAATCGCCTGGTACCTGGCCGGATCGACGATTGCGGGCATCGGTTACGGCCTGGCCTTCACCCTGGTGTCGGATGTGGCGGTGTCCTCGGTGCCGCCGGAGCGGGCCGGTTCCGCGGTCGGGATCTCCGAGACCAGTTTCGAACTGGGCAATGCGCTCGGCTTGGCGCTACTGGGTTCGATTGCGGCGCTGGTCTTCCGATCGGGCGGTGCCTATGCGGACACCCTCGGCGAAACCATTCAGCACGCGGACGGGAACACCGCGCTGATCGATTCCGCGCGCGAATCCTTCGTCTCCGGAATGCATATCGCGACCTCGGTCGGCGCGGTGCTGCTGGTGGCGATGGCGGCGGTCGCGGCATTCGCGCCGCGGCGCTGAACGGCGCGCCTCCGCGGGATCGGGCTCGATTCGCGATATAATTAGATGTCATGTTTTCTCATGACATCACCTCGATCGAGGGCTTTATCCGCAGATACGACGAGATCGTCGCGACGTCCGATTTTGCCACGCTGCCAAGTCTTTTCGAACCCGTCATCCTGGTGACCACGCCGACGTCGAGTCGCTGTCTGAGCCGGGAGGAGTTCGTCGCGGGCGCGAAAGCGCGGGCGCGCCAGTTCGATTCGGGGCCGCGGGCGCGGTTGGTCGAGCAGACGACCGTCGAACTGGGCGGGCATTATTGGCTGACTTCGGCGCGGTGGACACTGTCGTTCGGCGCGCGGTCGCTCGATGTCTACAGCGACTTCCTGGTCCGGCGGGCCGCGGACGGGCCGCGGATCGCGGCCTATCTGACCCGCCAGGATCTGCCCGAGCTGCTGCGCGCCGCCGATGAGTGATCATCGATAGGGGAGGTGTCTGGGCCGGTTGGCGCATACAGTCGATAGCGTGAACCACACTCCCGCTTCGAGCAATGGCCGCCCGCTCGCCGAGCGGGTGGCGGCGTGGCTGCTGTATCCGACCTCGCGGCCGCGCGAGAAATCCCTGCGTACGGCGGTCGCGGGCCGGGTCGTGCTGGTGACCGGCGCCTCGCACGGCATCGGCAAGGCCGCTGCGCGCAAACTGGCGGCGGCCGGTGGGGTGGTGCTGCTGGTGGCGCGCTCGGTCGACGAGCTCGAGCAAGTGGCGGCCGACATTGCCGCCGAGGGTGGCACGGCATACGCCTACCCGACGGATATGACCGATATGGATGCCGTCGAAAAGCTCGGCCGCAACCTATTGGCCGAACATGGTCACATCGATGTGCTGATCAATAACGCGGGCAAGTCGATTCGCCGCTCGATCGACGATTCCTATGACCGATTCCATGATTTCACCCGTACCATCGACGTGAACTACCTCGGCCCGGTCCGTCTACTGCTCACCTTGCTGCCGAGCATGCGCGAACGCAAACAGGGCCATATCGTGAACATCTCCACCTGGGGCGTGCTCATGCCGCCCGCCCCGCGGTGGGCCGCCTACGGTGCGTCGAAATCCGCCTTCGACGTCTGGTTGCGCAGCGCCGCGGCCGAAATCGCCGCCGATAAGGTCATCACCACCTCCATCTACATGCCGCTCGTACACACCAGGATGAGCGCACCGACCGACTTCAGTCGCGTCCCCGGACTGACCGTCGACGAAGCCTCCGATCTGGTCTGTTACGCGGTAACTGTCAAACCGCGCGAGATCGCGCCCTGGTGGTCGCACCGTATCGAAGCCTGGTCGGCTCTGACCCGCAAAGGGGCGCAGCGCTTCATGGAGCGTTCCTTCCGACGCTAGCCGGGCCCGGTCAGTCGGCTCGGTTGCGCGGCCGGGGGCGCGGGCCGATCTGATCGAGCAGGTCGTTGACCTCGTCCGGGAACCCATTGGTTACGGCCTGCGGTGTCTTATTCGGGAACCGGCGCGTGACGTGCTCTTGTGCGGCGGATCCCGGCAGGACGTAGACGGGTTCGGGCTTGTTCTGCAATGGGCGCACAACGTCATCGAGGTGGCCCTTGCGATCGTCGAGGTAGGCGCCGATCACATCCTCACCGGCCGGGCAGACGGCCATGCAGTAACCGGCCTTGTAATTGGGTTTGAACGACAGGCTCTGCCACATCGAGAACGATTCGCCGGTGCTGACGCGCTCGCGGTATTCGGCGGCGTTATCGCTGTCGGCGACGGTTTCGGCCCAATCGGTGAAGCCGCCCATGAACTCGCGGTAGTTGTGCGTATAGCAGGCCTGGAAATCGAAGCCGCCGTCGTTGGTGATCGCGCCCACCGGACATGCCGAGACGCAGAGCTTGCATTCCAAACACGGGCTGAAATCCAGCGATGCGCTCGGTTCGTCGATCACCGCGTCGGTGACCACCGTGCCGAGCAGGATGAAGTTGCCGAACTTCGGATGAATGACATTGCGGTGGATACCCATAACGCCGAGCCCGGCCGCCTCGGCCACCACCTTGTGCGCGATCACCCAGATGCGACCCGGAAACTTATCGACCTCCATCGGATATCCCGGGGCCGGATAGACGGCACGGTATCCGGCATCCTGTAGCGCTCTGGTTATTCGCCGTGACACCTCATTGGTTTCGTCGTCGGCGTGGTTGAACTCGGTATTGGCGAGGCTGCGCATGGTGCTGCGCAGGTTGTCCCGGTTCATCCGGACGCAGAAGGCCACGAATGTCCGTGCGGAGGGCAGGATTTCGCGCGCGTGCTCGAGTTCGACCGCTACGCGCGGGTCCTCGACCGGCACGAAGCCCACATCGTCGGCTCCGGCCTCGAGACAGAGCTCGCGCAGCCGCGAAACGCTCAGTACCGGATCAGGTTTCGTGCGCGCCCGTTCGGCCATCCGCTGCACGGTCGGGTGCTCCGCCAGCCGCCGCTGCCCTGTTGGTTCCTGGTTCACTGCCGACATCGGACCTCCTCGTTGACGCGAGACCGGCACGGCCTCAGGAAGATAGACCCCGCCGAACGCCGAAACTCATCGCACACCGGGCGTGTCGTGGAATCGGCGCTCGATTGCGGTCGGTTTCCCGCAGGAGTGACCGACATATCGAATCCGATACAGCACCGTGTCGATCTACACCCTGTCCCGATCCGAAGATCATGTGTGGCCCGGTCGGGGTGAGGGAGCCCGACCGTGTCACGCATAGGATCGACTGATGGACAGATCGGGAGGCAGTGGGTTGGCGACATTGTTCGCGCTGGCCGATTCGCGGCTGCCGATCGGGGGACATGTGCATTCCGGCGGTGTGGAGGAGGCGGTGGCGTCCGGGATCGTGCGCGATGTCGGGACGGTCGAGTCGTATTTGCGGCGGCGGATCCGGACATCGGGGCTGGTGGCGGCGTCATTGGCGGCGGCGGTGTGCGCCGGGAAGTTGGCTGCGGTGCGGGCCGAGGCAGAGGCGGATGCGCGGACTCCGGCCCCGGCCGCGCGGGCGGCGTCGCGGGCACAGGGGCGTGGGTTGCTGCGGTTGGCGAAACAGGTTTGGCCGGGAGGGGATTGGGCGGTGCTCGGCGCGCGGCCGCATCTATCCACGGCATTCGGCGTCGTGGGGCACATCTGCGGGGCGACTCCGGAGGACACCGCGGCGGTTGTCGTCTATACGACCATGACCGGAGCCGCGACGGCGGCGCAGCGGTTGCTCGCGCTGGATCCCGCGGCGGTCGCCGCCTGCACGATCCGGCTCGGCGAACTCTGTGATCGCACCGCGGCCGAGGCCGCGACCGGACTCGCCGCGCTGTCGGACCCGCTGCAGGATGTGCTCGCCCAGCGGCACCTGGTGCGCGATATGCCCCTGTTCGCGTCCTAGGTGCGTGATCGGCAAGGATGAAGGCGGAAAGGAGCACGATATGCCACCCCATCTGATCGACGGCGAGCCGCATCAGCACTCCCATGACCGCCCCAAGCGTGCGCGCACGCCCGGAGAGGCGCTGCGCATCGGCATCGGCGGACCGGTCGGTTCGGGCAAGACCGCCCTGGTGGCCGCTCTGTGCCGGCAGCTGCGCGATGAACTCTCCCTCGCGGTGCTGACCAATGACATCTACACCACCGAGGACGCCGACTTCCTGCGCCGCAACGCGGTGCTGCCGGACGAGCGGATCACCGCCGTCCAGACCGGTGGCTGCCCGCACACCGCCATCCGCGACGACATCACCGCCAACCTCGACGCCATCGACGATCTGATCGCGGCCAATCCGCCGCTGGACCTGATCCTGGTGGAATCCGGCGGCGATAACCTCACCGCCACCTTTTCCTCCGGCCTGATCGATGTGCAGATCTTCGTCATCGATGTGGCGGGCGGCGATAAGGTGCCGCGCAAGGGCGGCCCCGGTGTGACCTTCTCGGATCTGCTGGTGATCAATAAGACCGATCTCGCCCCGCTGGTCGGTGCCGACCTCGGTGTGATGGAGCGCGATGCCGCGAAGGTTCGCGACGGTCGCCGGACCGCGATGATCTCGCTGACCGAGGATCCGGCCGCCACCGACGTGCTCGCCTGGGTGCGCGAGCAACTGCACGCGATCGCCGAGCAGGATGGGTCGGCCACCGAATCCGCTGTTGCGCACTGAGGTTCGCATTGTCGCGGCCGTCGGCACGCTGCCCGAGATCCACGCGAGCGGCGGGCTGGCGGTTCGGCGCACCGGTCCCCATACCGTCCATCTGATCGGCACCGCCGCGACCCCGCTCGGTGGCGACGAGCTCGATATCGAGATCGTGGTCGGCGTGGGCGCGCGGTTGGTCGTGCGCTCGGTCGCCGCCACCATCGCACTGCCCAGCGCGGCAACGCCACTGTCATTGGCGCACTGGCGTTTCGACGTCGCGGGCGCACTGGATTTCGATCCGGAGCCGACGATCGTTGCGGGCGGCGCACACCATCACGCCGTCACCGTGGTGCGGCTGACGCCCGAGGCCCGGCTGCGGCTGCGCGAACGGGTGCAGATCGGCCGCACCGGCGAGGACGACGGCGGCTGGCGTGGTGATCTCATTGCCGACGTCGGGGATCTGCCGCTGCTGCGGCACCGATTGGAACTCGGCGCGGACGGTGCGACGGACGATAACCTGGGCGCCCCAAGGGCATTGGACAGTGAACTTGTCTACCCCGATGACCGGCCCGCGGACACGACCGGTTTGGTCGCATCCCGCCTCCCGCTGGCCATCGGTGGGACCCTGTCCACCCGAACCGGAGTGCTGCTGGGCCCGAACGGCTGACTTCCGCTTCGCCGACTCGAAAATGTGTAGTCGGTCACAGCTTCGGGCCGCACACAGCCCTACGGGTGTAGCGGCGGTTCGGGCGGGGGAATGAAGAGAGGTGGGAACCCGACAGCGTCGTCAGGTTTCCACCCCGGTCCGGTGTTCGGTCGGTCGCCTACGACCCGAGAGGGTGCGTTGAACGCGCTGACAGCCGCCGCGGCGACACCACAGAAATGTCGATCGACATTCCGACCGGAGGGGCGCTCGGATGGGTGCGATTTGTGCCTCGGCGGATAAAGGCCGGTTTCGGGCGAATCAGCCCACTTTGCGGTTGGCCGCCTTATCAGTGAGCGCGGCCTTTCCGTTCTCTGCGGGCGGTGCACCGAGTGCGGCGGCGAGCTCGTCGGCCTCCTGTTGATCGGCCTGAACCGCCTCCACCGCGAGTCGGGCGAACACCCACTGTTCGGTGGCGGCCATCTGCCCGCGGCTGCGGCCGAGGAAGGTTACGAACCACTGGATGACGGTGATGATCCGGCTGCGGTAGCCGACCAGGTAATAGAGGTGCAGCGCCAGCCAGGCCAGCCAGGCGATGAACCCGCCGAATTCCAGCTTGCCGATCTGGCAGACGGCGCTGAACCGCGACACCGTCGCCATACTGCCCTTGTTGAAGTACTTGAACGGCTTACGATCCTGCGGTGCTTGGCCGTTCAGCCCGGCCTTGATCTGCTTGGCCGCATAGGTCGCGCCCTGGATCGCACCCTGCGCCTGACCGGGCACATTCGGTACCGACATCAGGTCGCCGACCACGAAGACATTCGGATGGCCCTTGATGGTCAGATCGGGTTCGACGATGACGCGACCGGCGCGGTCGACCTCGGTGCCGTCGGACTGCTCGGCCAGCATCTTGCCCAGCGGGCTGCCCTGCACACCGGCCGACCACACCTTGCACGAGGATTCGATGCGGCGCACGGTGCCGTCGGCGTCCTTCACCGTGACACCGTGCGCGTCGACATTGGTGACCATGGCGTTGAGCTGGATCTCCACGCCCATCTTCTCCAGCCGCCGCTTTGCCTTACCGCCCAGCTTCGGGCCCATCGGGCCGAGTACCGCGCCCGCGCCCTCGAGCAGGATCACCCGCGCATCGCGGGGATCGATGTTGTGGAAGGTGCCTTCCAGGGTGCGATCGGCGAGTTCGGCGATCTGGCCCGCCAATTCGACACCGGTGGGTCCGGCGCCGATCACCACGAAGGTGAGCAGCCGGTCCCGCAGTTCCTGGGTGACGGCCAGCTCGGCCCCTTCGAATGCGCCCAGGATGCGCGCGCGTAGCTCCAGCGCGTCATCGATGGTCTTCATGCCGGGGGCGTAAGTGGCGAACTGGTCGTTACCGAAGTAGGACTGCTGCGCGCCGGTCGCCACGATCAAGCTGTCGAAAGAGGTGACGGTGTTCTGGTTGAGCAGCTGTGAGGTGACCGTCTGCTGCTCGAGGTCGATATCGATGACATCGCCGAGCAAGACCTGCGCATTCTTCTGCTTGCGCAGCACCAGCCGGGTCGCGGGGGCGATCTCGCCGACGGAGAGGATGCCGGTGGCCACCTGGTAGAGCAGGGGCTGGAACAGGTGGGTCGAGGTCTTCGAGATCAGGGTGATGTCGACGTCGGCCCGCTTGAGGTGCTTGGTTCCGAACAAGCCGCCGAAGCCCGACCCGATCACCACCACCCGGTGGCGATGGTTCTCCTCGACAGACTGAGTGCTCATCGTCGGTGCTCCTCAAACCTGGGGTGGCGGCCCCTCGAACGTTACTGACCCGACTTACGGTAGTCGGCGCTCTGCTGGCCGTCACGGCGAGATCCCGGTTGTTGATGTGCTGCGATGCACCACTGCTGTCGAATACCATAGATCATGTCCGAGAATGCGTCGTTGATCGACATTCCTGACGACCATGTGATCGATCGACTATTGCGCCGGGTTCCCGAGCGTCATCATGTGCTGGCCACACCGCCACGGGGCAGTTCCGCGACCGCGGTGAGCGGCGATGCCGGATTGCCATATTTCGGGCGAGGTCTGCACTATCTGCGCTGGGGTCCGGCGGAAATGATGGACCGGTATCGCCGATACGGCCCGGTTTCACTCAATTCCTCGCTGGGATTGGATCGGGTGCTGATCTGTGGTCCGGAGGCGATAGATGAGGTGCTCGGCAAGCGCCGCCGCGACTTCGGCCAAGGGTGGGATTACTTCATCGGCTCGTTCTTCGGGCGCGGACTACTGCTGCTCGAATTCGACGAGCACCTGTTCCATCGCCGGATCATGCAACAGGCTTTCACTCGAGAGCGGCTCGAAGCGCATCTGGCGACATTGACGCCGGTGGCGCGGGCGGCCATCGGCCGGTGGGCGTCGGAACAGCGCGGCACGGTCCGGCTCTATCCGACGATCAAGGAATTGACGCTGGAAATTGCGAGTGAGACCTTCATGGCCGTCGATGTCGGTACGCAGCGCCGCAAACTCATCGACGCGTTCATCGATTGCACCCATGCCGGGCTCGCGATCATTCGACATTCCGTGCCCGGTGGCAACTGGCGCGCCGGGCTGCGCGGGCGGCGGGTGCTCGAGCAGTACTTCACGGAAATGCTGCCGCAGAAGCGCCGGACCGAGTCGGCGGATTTCTTCTCCGCGCTGTGTCATGCGCGCACCGAGGACGGCGCCGAATTCAGCGACGCGGATGTGGTGAACCACATGATCTTCCTCATCATGGCCGCGCACGACACCACGACGACCACCGCCACCGCCGTCGCCTATTACCTCGGCAAACATCCCGAATGGCAGCGCCGCGTGCGGGCCGAAGTGCTGCGCGTCGATGCGGAAATCGGTAGTGCCGCACCGACGATCGCCGATTTGGACCGCATGCACGACCTGGATCTGGTCATCAAGGAGAGTCTGCGGTTGATGCCGCCGGTACCCGGTTTCGTGCGGCGTGCGGTGCGCGATACCGAGATTCTCGGGCATTACATTCCGGCTGGCACGCCCGTCGATTGCGCCTACCACATCAACCACTTCCTGCCGGAGCTGTGGACCCGGCCGGACGTGTTCGATCCCGAACGCTTCGGCGAAGCGCGGCGCGAGGACAAATCGCATCGACTCGCCTGGGTGCCGTTCGGGGCGGGCGCGCACAAGTGCATCGGCATGCACTTCGGAACCCTCGAGGTGAAGACGATCATCGCGGCATTGGTACGCGATTACGAGTGGGAACTCCCGGAGGATTACCGAATGCCGTGGGGGTTCACGACAATTCCGTTCCCCCGGGATGGTGCGCCCGTGTTATTGCGTTCGCGAGCGGGTAGCTCGAATCAGCTCAGCGTCCGCTGAAAAGCAGTTCCGCGACCTTGGTGTCGGTGGCGGCACCCTCGGTGTAGCCGCCATCGCCGCCGAGCGAACTCATGATTGCCAGGGTGTAGCGCTCGCCGGGACCCGCGAAGCCGACCGAATTGACCACCCAGCCGCCCTGTTCCTCCGACCAGCCGTTCTTCAGGCCCGGCCGCATTGCCGCGCCCGCACCCCAGAGGCCCCAGTGTTGATTGCTGTCGACCGCGCGCATGCGATCGAGCAGATAGTTCCGGTCGTCGGGATGCATATGGTTGAAGACCGAATCCATCAGCCGATCCAGATCGGCGGGCGTGCACTTCTGGAACGACCAGTCCGGGAACATCGCGGTATTGGTCGGCTGCGGAACCAGCGTCACCATGCCATTGGCGCGGAAGGCATTGTTATAGGCCATCCGATCGATGCCCGCGTATTTGTTCCAGAGGATGTCGGCGGCTTGGTCATTGGACGTGGCGAGCATGGACTCCATCAGCGCGCGGTCGTCGGGACCGAGTCCGATCACACCCGCCCGTGCGCGGTTGAGCAGGTCAACGGCGATGGCAAGTTTGATGGTGGACGCGGTCCAGACCGAATTCTCCGCATTCTCGTTCGCGTACACCCCACCGCTGACCCGATCACGGACTACGTAACCCGTCACACCGGGCCGATTCTTCAGATACGCATCGACAGCGGCGATTCGGCTGCTCATATCGCAATCGAAACCGGCCAGGCAGCCCTGCGTATGCACCAGAGGCGCGGCAAAGGCCGACGGAATCAGCGCGGGGGTAGTGGGGACCAGGATCGCCGCAGCGGCGAGAACAGAGACGGAGGCGTGACGCACGAGGCAACACGATCGCACATCGGCGGGCCGGACGCACGTCTTGAGCTCTGCGCGACGCTGTGGTAGCAGGCGTTGCGTGCTTGCACCGCAGTGTCTTTCGTCAGAGCGCCTAGTGAAACGCCGCGTGTAGTTCCTCGACGGTGCGCCCGTTGAGACGGTAGCAATGCGCGAAGGCCTCGGCATGTTGGTCACGTGGCCAGGTGTGTAGCACAACGGTCCGGCCATATGAGCGCGAGTTGACCAGCTCCCATCTGTCACCGACGCGGCGGACTGTGAACCCGCCTCTCGGAACCAGGGGAATCACCATCGCCATCATTGAACGCGAACCAGCCTTTCGTGCAGCTATCCCCGTTCCTCCCCGGTTGAGCACTGTTGCACATCGAGCGCCTCGTTCCGAGGTGACACGACGAAGTAAATCGTTCGCGTGTGGCTTATTTCACTCTCGCGGGAGTGGGGCCGGAGGGTTGCGTGCTGATCGCTGGGCGTATAAACGTGCGGGAGCGGCGAGGCGTACGGATAGGCGACTTGACGCGCAGCGCGGACATACCGGATCGACCGACGAGAGGGCGCACATGCCGCTGCACATTCATCGTGCCGAGCGCGCCGACGCGTTGGCGCAGGCACTGGCCGAGCTGCTTGCCGAGCCGTTGCCGGATGCCTTCGCGGCCGAGGTGGTCGCGGTGCCCGCCAAGGGTGTCGAGCGCTGGCTGACGCAACGGCTGTCGACCGTGCTCGGAGTGTCGGGGCGTTCGGATGGTGTCGCCGCGAATATCGAATTCCCATCTCCCGGTGCGTTGGTCGCCGAGGCGCTCGCTGCGGTGAGTGGGGTGGCGCCCGATGCGGATCCGTGGGCGTCGGAGCAGCTCGTATGGACTTTGCTGCGGGTGATCGACGCGTCACTGGCCGAACCGTGGAGTGCGGTGCTCGCGCGGCATCTGGGCGCCGGGGATTCGGGCGGGCATCGCGTCGGGCGTCGATACGCCACCGCCGCGCATCTGGCGGCGCTGTTCGACAGCTATGCGGCGCAGCGACCGGGGCTGATCATGGAATGGGCCAGCGGTTCCGACACCGATGGTGCCGGGCGGGCGGTGCCGGATGATCTGTTGTGGCAACCGCAGCTGTGGCGGCGGTTGCGGGCCGAGGTCGGGGTGCCGAGTCCGGCCGAACGGCTCGACGCGGCCTGTGCGCGGTTGCGGGCCGAGCCCGAGTCGGTCGATCTGCCCGAGCGGGTGTCGCTGTTCGGGGTGACGCGGTTGCCGACCGATCAGCTGGCGGTGTTGTCGGCATTGGCCGAGCGGCGCGCGGTGCATCTGTCGCTCGCGCATCCTAGTCCGGCGATGTGGACGGAGTTGGGCGGCTTGGCGCCCGCGGTCGCGCGGGGCGATGATGTCAGCGCGACGGTGCTCCGGCATCCGCTGCTGGCGGGGCTCGGACGGGATGTGCGCGAGCTGCAGCAGCGGCTCATCGGTGCGGGCGCCAGCGATGCGCACCATGGCTCGACACCACTTGGCGGGCAGGCAGATTCGAGCCGAACGCGGCTGACCGCACTGCAATCCGGAATTCGGGACGATATGTGGCCGCCGGTACCCGCGACCTTCGATGACACGACCGTCCAGGTGCATTCCTGCCATGGACCGGCGCGGCAGGTGGAGGTATTGCGGGAGTGCCTGCTCGGATTGTTCGCCGCCGATGACACGCTGGAACCGCGGGATGTGCTGATCATGTGTCCCGAGGTCGAGGCCTACGCGCCGCTGGTGCGGGCAGCATTCGGTCAGAAGCAGGTGGGATCGGTTGAGCCGGTGGGGGATTCGGCGCATCCGGCGCATCTGCTGCGCGTACGGCTCGCCGATCGTGGGCGCGGGGTGACCAATCCGATGCTCGTGGTGATCGCGGTGCTGCTCGAGCTCGCCGATGGGCGGGTGACGGTTACTCAGGTGCTGGATCTGGCGGCGTCCGAAACCGTCCGGCGCCGTTGCGGTTTCGATGACGATGATATCGAGCGTTTGCGCGAATGGGCGGCCGAATCCGGCGCGCGCTGGGGGATCGGACAGCGGCAGCGGCAGGCGTTCGGGCTGGCCGACTTCGCGCAGAACACGCTGAACAGCGCGGTGGATCGAATCCTACTCGGGGTGACCGCGGACGAATCCGCCGACGACTGGCTGGATCTCGCGCTGCCGTTGGACGATGTGGACAGCAATGATGTCGATCTGGCCGGTCGGTTCGCGGAATTCATCGACCGACTCGCGGTGTGCCTGCGGGATCTGCGCGGGCCGCGTCCGGCCCACGAATGGGCGCAGGTCCTCGGCCGCTGCCTCGATCTGCTCACCGATGTGCCCGATAGTCAGGCATGGGTGCGCACCGAGGCCCGCCGCGAGTTGGCCGCGGCTACCGACCATGCGGGCGATGTGCCATTGCGGCTGGCCGATATTGGTGTGCTGCTGTCGAGTCGACTCGCGGCGCGGCCGACCAGAGCCAATTTCCGTACCGGTGAGCTGACCGTGTGCACGATGGTGCCGATGCGTTCGGTGCCGCATCGGGTGGTGGTGCTGCTCGGGCTCGACGATGAGGTCTTCCCGCGCACCAGCGGCGTCGACGGCGATGACTTGCTCGCGCGCAATCCGCTCCTCGGCGAACGGGATGGGCGCAGCGAGGACCGCCAGCTCCTGTTGGACGCGGTGCTCGCGGCCACCGAGCGACTGCTGATCTTCCACACCGGCGCCGACCCGGTGACCGGCGCGCACCGCCCGCCCGCGATCCCGGTCGCCGAACTGCTGGACGTGCTGCGTGCACACGTCGGCGCGGACGGGATGGACGCGGTGGTGACCCGACACCCATTGCAGGGCTTCGACCGTCGCAATTTCCGCGCCGAGCGCCCCTTCAGCTTCGACACAGTCGCACTCGCCGGTGCCGAGGCGGCCGGACAGCCCGCACAGCAGCGGCCCGCATTCCTGCCCGCGCCGCTGCCCGCACTCGAACTCACCGATATCGCACTGGCCGATCTGATTTCGTTCGTCGAGCATCCGGTGCGTGCGTTCCTGTGGCAGCGCATCGGTCTGCGCGTACCCGAACACGAAGAGGACATTGCCGACCGGCTGCCCATCGAACTCGACGGCCTCGCGAAATGGGAACTCGGCGAACGACTGCTGGCCGCGCGGCTGACGGGTGCGGACCCATCGACCCTGCGTGCGGCGGAGTGGCGGCGCGGAACATTGCCGCCGTTCGGATTCGGCGGCGCAGTCCTCGACGAGGTGGAATCCACGGTGGACAAGTTGGTCCGCGCGGCGCTGCCCGAGTACGAGGGTGCGTCGCGTGCGGTCGATATTGCGGTGGATCTGGGCAATGGCCGCCGACTCACCGGCACGGTGCCCGAGGTGCATGGAGAGTCGCTGGTTCGCACGACATTCTCCCGGCTGGCTCCGAAACACCGTATTGCCGCGTGGGTTTCGCTGCTCGCCCTGGCCGTCACCGAGGACCGTAGTTGGCGCGCAGTCACCACCGGGCGTGGCCAATTCGGCCGTCCCGCATGGCGTTCCGAGCTGACTGCCCCGGAACCGCCTGCCGCACTGGCGATTCTGCGTGAATTGGTCCGCTTGCGTGACGCGGGCCTGACCGAACCGCTGCCGATCGCGCCCTCCGCCACCGCCGTATACGCCGAACGCCGCTTCCGCGGCTCGAACGCCGAGGAGGCCATCGCCGCCGCCGAACGCGAGTTCAACGGCGGCCCCAATGGCCCCGGCCCGTTCGGCGATCACACCGACCGTCATCTTCGCTACATCTGGGGCCGAGCCCCGCGCCTGGAACACCTCATGGCAAGCCCCGCCCCGGCGGGTGAACCCGGCGAAACCACCCGCTTCGGCTCTTTGGCTCGCCGCATGTGGGCACCCCTGCTCGCCGCCGAGAGCCAGGGACAGCCGTGAGTGGTATCGCGGGGATTCGCCGTGCGCCTGGTCCGGAATCACGGCTCAATGGTCCGGCGCGCCTACCGCATGATGGCCGGTTTCGGGTGGACGGTGGAACAGTCAATTGGCATCGGAAGTGGATGGTGTGCATGAGCATTGCGAGCGTCGCATGCGCCGCTTCGCGATCGGTGAAAGCCGGTCGGGCATGACCATTGAAGACACCGCGTTCGCCGCGCCGCCACTGGATACCGACCGATTCGACCCGAACGGACCGTTGCCAACGGGCACGACCGTACTCGAGGCGAGTGCGGGGACCGGTAAGACACATGCGATCGTCGGATTGGCGGTGCGGTATGTGGCCGAGATCGGGATCGATATTTCGCAGCTGCTGCTGGTGACGTTCAGTCGGGCGGCCACGCAGGAGCTGCGGGAGCGGACGCGGGATCGGTTCGTCGCGGTGGCTGCGGCATTGTCGGATCCGGAGGCCGCGCGAGCGCATGGCGATGAGTTGGTTCGGCTTGTTGCGCAGGCGGATTCGGACGAGGTGCGACGGCGCAGGCGGCGATTGCTCACGGCGCTTTCGGATTTCGATGCAGGAACCATCGCGACAACGCACAGTTTCTGCCAGCGGATGCTCGACGAGCTCGGGTTGGCGGGAGAGCACGATCCCAGGTCCCGGCTGGTCGAGACGATCGATGAGCTGATCGGGACGGTCGCCGACGACCTCTACCTGAACCGGTATGCCCGTGCCGAGCCGCCGTTTTCGCTGAAGGAGGCGCACACGCTGGCGCTGGCGGCGGTACAGGATCGGCACGCAGTACTGGTGCCGGAGGGCGCGGGACCGGCGGGGGAGCGGGTCGCCTTCGCCGCCGCCGTGCGGGCGGAGACCGAGCGCCGCAAGCGCCTGGCCGGATTGCGCGACTTCGACGATCTGCTGGTGCTGTTGCATGATGTGCTCGCCGATCCGGTGCACGGCCCGCGGGCGTGCCGTCGCATTCGCGACCGGTATCGGGTCGCCCTGGTCGACGAATTCCAGGACACCGATCCGCTGCAATGGGACATCCTGCGGCTGGCCTTCCACGGACATTCGACCCTGGTTCTCGTCGGCGACCCAAAGCAGGCCATCTACGCCTTCCGCGGCGCGGAGGTGCTCAGCTATCTCGACGCTGTAGCACACGCCGACACCCGCAAGGAGCTCACCGACAACTGGCGCAGCGATGCAGGACTGCTCGCCGCACTGGATCACCTGCAGGGCGGTGCGGCGTTGGGGCACAAGGAGATCACCGTCTACCCGGTCGCGGCGACACGTGGCTGGACGCGACTGTCCGGCTCGGCGGAACTGACGACGCCGCTGCGGATGCGGTGTCTGCCGCGCACCGGGGCCGGCCCGCTGAACAAGTCGGGATTCCCGGCGGTCGGGCGCATGCGCGCGAAGGTCGCCGACGACCTCGCCGCGGATATCGTGCGGCTGCTGGAATCCGATGTGCTGTTCGAGGCGAAGGCCGGACCGAGGCCGATCGGGCCCGGCGATATCGCGGTGCTGGTGCGGACGCGATCCCAAATCGATGTGGTGCGTACGGCTTTGGACCGGGTCGGCGTCGCGTCCGTCCTTGCCGGTGGCACCAGCGTATTCGGCACCGGCAGCGCGACGGACTGGCTCTGGCTCTTGCGCGCCCTGGAACAGCCGCATCGCTCCGACCGCGTGCGACTGGCCGCCTGCACACCACTGCTCGGCCTCACCGCCGCCGAAATCGATAGCGGCGGTGCGGATCTGGTCGGCCGCGTCAGCGCGCAACTGCGGGAAGCGGCCCGGTTGTTCGCCCGCGCAGGATTCGCCGCCGTCTTCGAAAAGATCTCCGCCGAAGCGAATCTGGCGCAGCGGCTGCTGTCGATCGAGAACGGCGAACGGGAGCTGACCGATCTTCGGCATATCGCCCAACTGCTGGACCAGGTCGCACTGAGCGAAGGGCTCGGCCTCACCGCGCTGACCCGCTGGCTCGCCGACCGGGTGCGCGATCCGGCCTCGGGATCGGTCACCGACCGCAGCCGTCGGCTCGACCGCGATGCCGCGGCTATCCAGATCGCCACCGTGCACGCCAGCAAGGGCCTCGAATTCCCTATCGTCTATCTGCCTTTCGCCTGGGACAACGCGAAGAATCCGTACCCGCAGACCCTGCTGTTCCACACCGACGACGGCGCCCGCGTCCTCGATGTCGGCGGCCAGGACGCCTCCGGCTACGGCGAACGCAAGCTGCGCAGCGAAACCGAGGAGGCGGGTGAGGAACTTCGCTTGCTGTACGTCGCGCTCACTCGCGCGATGTGTCAGATCGTCGCCTGGTGGGCACCGGCGATCACCACGGCCAACGCACCGCTGCACCGGATGGTCCTCGGCCGCCCGGACGGCGGCGATCTGGTGCCGAGCAAGGCGGCGGTGCCTGCGGATTCCGTTGCGGTATCCATGCTTTCGGCATGGGCGGCCGGTGCGCCGGAGGCGATTTCGGTGGCGGGCGTCGAGGGCACCGATGCGGTCGAGATCCGCCGGGTGCGCACCGAACTGCCAACCGGTGCTCTCGCCGCGGCCGAGTTCGCCCGCACCATGGACCTGCAGTGGCGTCGCACCTCCTATTCGGCATTGACCGCGGGCGCTCATGACGTGGCGATCCCGGAGGCCGAACCCGAAGATGAACGCGGCCCATCCGATGAGCCCGGCGCACCGGTCCTGGTCGACGCCGAACCCGCGGTATCGGATGCGGCCCCGTCACTGATGAACGCCCTGCCCTACGGTGCGGAATTCGGCACCCTCGTACACGGCGTGCTAGAACGAATCGATACGGACGCACCGGATCTCGCCACCGAGGTGCACACCCGCTGTCGGCAGGCGACCGAAGAGCTGATGGCCGAGGTCGATCCGATGGTCCTCGGCAATGCCCTGCTCGCTGTTCTGCATACGCCACTCGGATTCGGTTGTCTCGCAGACATTTCCAACCGGAACAAGCTCAATGAACTCGACTTCGAACTCCCGCTCGCGGGCGGCGACATTCCGGGTGCGCACACCGTTACCCTGCGCCGCATCGCGGAACTGCTGCGCACCCATCTTCCGGCCGACGATGCCCTGTCCAGCTACGCCGACCAACTTGCGGCGCTGGACGACGCCCCACTGCGCGGCTATCTGACCGGCAGCATCGATGTCGTCCTGCGTGTCACCGAAAAGCCCGGTGCCGAACCACGATTCGTCATCGTCGACTACAAGACCAACCGTCTCGGCACCGGCGACCTCACCGTCGAGCACTACACCCACGACCGCATGGCCGCCGAAATGCTGCGCTCCCACTACCCCCTCCAGGCCCTCCTGTACGCGGTGGCACTGCACCGCTACCTGCGCTGGCGGCTGCCCACCTACGAACCGGCACGGCACCTCGGCGGCGCCTGCTATCTCTTCGTTCGCGGCCTGATCGGTCTCGAAACTCCCACGGGGCGTGGTGTTTTCGAATGGAATCCACCCGCCGCGTTGATCGTGGCATTGTCCGATCTGCTCGCCGGGGAGGACCGATGACCTCGATTCAGTTGGCCCAGCGGGGGACCGGGCTGCTGCGCCTGTTCAACGAGGCCGGTGTGTTGTCCGCGGCCGACGTACACGTCGCACTGCGACTGGGGCGTATGGGCCGGGAAGCCTCGGCAGAGGTGCTGTTCGCAGCGGCGCTCGCAGTGCGGGCGGTGCGCTCGGGTTCGGTGTGCCTGGAACTGCACCGCATGCGCGAGATCGGCGTCGATGCCGATGAAACCTGGGATGCCGGTGCGGGAATCGACCCGGCGACGCTGCCATGGCCAGATATCGATGCCGTCGTCGCGGCACTGCGCGTGAGTCCATTGGTCTGCGGCGGATCGGCCGGTCCGTTGCAGCCATTACGTCTGGTCGAGGCGCAGGCCACCCGGGACGCGGGTCCATTGCTCTATTTGGACCGGTACTACCAGCAGGAGCAGACGATCCGGCGGGTGCTCACCGAACGTTCCGGACACCACCCGAAGGTGGATCCCGCCATCGTGCGCCGCGAACTCGATCGCCTTTTCGATGCCCCGGTCGGCGCGGCCCCGGACCGTCAGCGCATCGCCGCGGCACTCGCCGCCACACATTGGACGACGGTGGTGGCGGGCGGTCCCGGTACCGGCAAAACCCACACCATAGCCCGCATCCTGGCACTGCTCGACGCGCACCAAAAGGCGCATCCGAAGCTGCCCGCGCTGCGCATCGCCATGGCCGCGCCCACCGGGAAGGCGGCCGCGCGCCTGCAGGAGGCGGTGCGCGAACAGGCCGAAGCCCTCGGACTGCCCGAGCTCACCGCGGCCACCCTGCACCGGCTCCTCGGCTGGCAGCGCGGCCGTGCGACCCGGTTCCGCTACCACGAATTCAACCGGTTGCCCTATGACGTGATCGTCGTCGACGAAACCTCCATGGTGTCGCTGACCATGATGAGCAGCCTGCTGGCCGCGCTGCGCCCGGATACCCGCTTGGTTCTGGTCGGTGATCCGGATCAGCTCGCCTCGGTCGATGCGGGCGCGGTGCTCGCCGACCTGGTCGCGGGTCCCGTTGTGGGCGAACCCAATCCGGTCCTCGAACAGGTGCTCGGTGCGGAATCGGTTGCGGCCGGAGATAATCCGGAGGCACTCACCAGACTCGAACGCGCACGTCTGCGCGGCGGTATTGTCCGATTGACCCGCGGCCGCCGATTCGGCGGCAAGATCGCCGAACTCGCGGTGGCGGTTCGTGCGGGCGACGCCGATACCGCGCTGGAGCTGCTGCGCGCGGGTGGCGAAGAACTGTCGCTGTGTACCCCGGACGACGCCGCGCCGGTCCGCGCCGATGTCGTGCGTGCCGCCCGCGAGGTGACCGCGGCCGCCCTCGACGGTGCCGCCGCGGCCGCGCTGACCGCCCTGGAATCCCATCGCCTCCTGTGCGCCCACCGCCAGGGCCGGTTCGGCGTCGAACGCTGGGACCGCATGGCGGCCGAATGGGCGGCCGCCGGGGGCGCGGGACCGGACTCGCACCAGGCCCCGTGGTATCCGGGCCAACCCCTACTGGTCACCGCCAATGACCACGAGGCCCGCATCTACAACGGCGACACCGGTGTGATCGTGCGGATGCCCGACGGCTCCCTGCGCGCGGCCCTGCAGCGCGGCAGCGAACCATATCTGGTGCACCCCACCCAATTTCCGGCCGTGGTCACCGTCTTCGCCATGACCATCCACCGCAGTCAGGGCAGCCAGTACGACACCGTCTCCGTTGTCCTGCCCGAACCCGAATCCACCCTGCTCACCAGGGAACTGCTGTACACGGCGATTACCCGTGCCCGCCGCCACGTGCGCATCATCGGCACCGACGATTCGATCCGTGCCGCCATCGACCGCCGCGTCCTGCGCGCCAGCGGGCTGTCGCGGATCCCGGAGTCACAGTGATCTCCGGCGCGCAGCTGGTCGCGCCGCGCATGGACGAATTCGTCCGCGGCGAACACGAATACGCCTGGCGGAGGGACAGTGTGACCTGGGGATCTCACGTTTCGCCCGGCCCGGGCGTCTACCCAGCGTGAGATTGCCTCCGTTCGAGGAAGTGGTGGCCGAATACGGCCCGATGGTGTTGCGTGTCTGTCGGGCCGTGCTCGGCCCGACGGATGCGGCCGACGCGTGGTCGGAGACCTTCCTGTCGGCCCTGCGCGCCTACTCCGACCTCGACCCGAACACGAATATCGAGGCATGGCTGGTCACCATCGCGCACCGGCGCGCGATCGATGTGGGGCGCGCACTGACCCGCGCGCCCGTCCCTGCCGAATCCCTGCCCGAACGCGCGGCCCCGAACGCCGACCCGGCCGGTTACGACCCCGATCTGTGGGAGGCGCTCGCGGCACTGCCGCCCAAACAGCGGCAAGCGGTGGCCTACCACTACCTGGCCGGACTACCGCACGCCGAAATCGCCGAGCTACTGGGAAATTCCACCGACGCCGCCCGCCGCGCCGCCGCGGACGGACTCAAAACCCTGCGCAAGCTCTACCCGAAGGATCGAACATGATGGCCACTATCGACCGGGATCCGGACGGCCTCTTCGACGGCCTGAATGCGAACTCCGCCGAGATCCTGTCCCACCTGCGGCGGCGGCTGGCCGCCGACGCGCAGGCCGCCGGTCTGCTCGATATCGCCTACCGCACACTGGATACCCCCGTTGGCACCCTGCTGCTCGCGGCCACTCCCGCGGGCCTGGTGCGGGTCGCCTACCCCAACGAGAACCACGACACCGTGCTCGCCACACTCGCCCAGCGGATCAGCCCCCGGGTCCTCGCCGCCCCCGCGCGCCTGGATGCCGTGGCGCACGAGATCGACGAGTATTTCGCCGGTGCCAGAACCCAATTCGACCTGCCACTGGACCTGCGGCTGACCGCCGGTTTCCGCCGCCAGGTGATCGAGCAGCTGACCGATATCGGCTACGGGCACCGGGCGAGCTACGCCGATGTCGCTGCGGCCGTCGGCAATCCACGCGCCGTGCGCGCGGTCGGCTCGGCCTGTGCGCACAATCCGCTGCCGGTCGTGATCCCCTGTCATCGGGTGGTGCGCAGCGACGGTTCGATCGGCCAGTACGTCGGTGGTATCGCCGCCAAGAACACCCTGCTGACCCTCGAAGCGGCGTGACGGAGAGCCGATGGAAATCCTTGCCGCACTGGAAGAACGAGTCGACGCCCAACCATGGCGCATGCTGTTCGAGGAGATCGACGCCTACGGCTGCGCCCAGACCGGCCCGCTGCTGACTCAGGACGAATGCGCCGAAATCACCGCTATGTGGGACGATACGGCCCGCTTCCGGTCGACGATCGATATGGCACGCTACCGTTTCGGCCAGGGCACCTACCGCTACTTCGCCGATCCGGTCCCCGAACCGATCATGCGCCTGCGCGCGGCCTTCTACCGCCGCCTGCTGCCCATCGCCCGCAACTGGGCCGACCGGCTCGGCGACCCGACCCCATGGCCCGACGGTTTCGCGGACTGGCTCGCTGCCTGCCATGCCGCGGGCCAGACCAAGCCGACACCAATTCTGTTGCGCTACACCGAAGGTGACTGGAACGCCCTGCACCGCGACCTCTACGGCGAACTCGTCTTCCCGCTACAGGTCGTCATCGGCCTGGACCGTCCCGGCATTGATCACACCGGCGGCGAATTCCTCCTTGTCGAACAACGTCCCCGCGCCCAATCGAAACCCACCGTCACCATCCTGGAACAGGGCCACGCCCTCATCTTCACCACCCGAGACCGGCCGACCCCGTCCGCCCGCGGCTGGTCCCGCGCACCGATCCGGCACGGCGTCAGCCGAATTCGCGGCGGCCACCGCCACACGCTGGGCCTGGTGCTGCACGACGCCGAATGAGATGTACACCCTGACCGACGCCAACGACCGCGCGTATCCGAGCCCCACTCCGGGCCGATACGGCGGCCATCGGCGCGGCAAACTCTACGGCCGCCTCGACTGCCCCTCCGCCCTGCGCGCCCTGGCCCGCGGCCACTACCGCGCCCATCGCGTCTTCTTCGCCGATGAAGCAACCGCCATCGCTGCCGGTTACCGTCCCTGTGCTGTCTGCCTCCCCGCCGCATATGCGGTATGGAAGGCCAACTCCGGCTCGTGATCTCACGTTTCGTCGTCAGAGAGCGTCTACCCGGTGACAGTTCGACATCGAGGAGCAACATCATGTCCGATACCTCCACCGCACGCCTGGTGTACGGCTCGTCCCTGGGCAACCTGGTGATCGAGGCTGATCCGGCCGGTGTATCGCGGGTCGCATTCACCGATATGCAACCCGCCGAGCCGACCGGTGAAAACCTCACGGCGCGTGAACATCTCGAAATCGCGGCAGAACAGATCGACGAATATCTCACCGGTGAACGCCGACGGTTCAGTGTCGCAATGGATTTGACACCGATGAGCGAATTCGACCGTGAGGTATTGCTGACGCTCGAGGCGAGCACGGGTTACGGCCGGACGACCACCTACGGAGCCCTGACCCGGCAACTCGGCCGCACCACCGCCGACGCCCGCAAAATCGGTGGCGCACTCGCGCGCAATCACCTGCTGATCCTGCTCCCATGCCACCGTGTTCTCGGTGCCGACGGTGCGCTGACCGGCTATGCGGGCGGCCTGCCCGCCAAGCGGGCCCTGCTCGACCTCGAATCGGCCGACCTGCTGCTGCCGCTGGGCTGACACGCCAAGACGAATGGGGAATATCGGCGACCGCGGTGTGATTGCATGTGGTCATGACGAGCGCGGAGTTGTTGGTCGATGCATTCGGGCGGGTCCAGGAGAATGTGCACGGCGCGGTTGCCGGGCTGCGGCAGGACGAATTGGCGGCTCGGATGGATCCGGACGCCAACTCCATTGCCTGGCTGATCTGGCATCTGACGCGAGTCCAGGATGATCACATCGCCGATGTCGCGGGATTCGAACAGGTGTGGACGGCGGCGGGCTGGGCCAAGCGGTTCGAACTGCCCTTCGGTGATGCGGCGACCGGATACGGCCACGGCGCCCCGGAGGTCGCCGAACTCGGCCGAATCTCGGCCGAGCTGCTGTTGGGCTACTACGACGCGGTGCACGCGCAGACGATCGACTACGTCTCCGGACTGACCGACGCCGATCTGCCACGCATTGTCGACACCCGCTGGAATCCGCCGGTCACCCTGGGCGTCCGGCTGATCAGCGTCGTCGACGACGATATCCAGCATTCCGGCCAGGCGGCGTTCATTCGCGGAGTTCTGTTGCGCCGCAGGTAGTTTCAGTGCTCGTCCGGCGTCCGCCCGAACAGCAGGTCGGCGGCGCGGACGACCACGTCCTGCCGGGTGCGGTCGTGGTGATCGGCCGCAAGGAAGTGTTTGCCGACCGCCAGGCAGAAGGCGAGCAGGGCGCGTGCCTCGACTTCGTCCGGATCCGAGCAGATCGCGCCGAACAACTCGCGCGCGTACTCCATCCGGTGGTTGTCCACTCGGCGTAGCCGTTCGGCAACCGTCGGGTCGCGGCGCGCCCAGTCGCGTACGGCGAGGTCGATCGGGAGGCGCTCGTCGGAGAAGGTGAGCAGGCCCGCCCGCCGGATCTTGGTCTGCGGATCGCCGCCCTCCCGCTCGACCCGAGCGCGAACCTCATCGGTGCTTTCGCGTTCCCAGGTATCGAGCATTTCCTCGAGCAGGGCATTGCGGTCAGCGAAGTGTCCGTAGAAGCCGCCCTTGGTGACGCCGAGCGCCTGCGCCAGGCTCTCGATGCGGACGGCGTCCGGACCGCCGCTCGATAGCGCCAGCAGACCCTGCTCGATCCAACTGCTTCGTGGGGTGCGAGTGACGGCAACCATACCTTCAGTATCGCTGACGGTGTTGACACCGGCGTAGCGCCGGTTAGGATCGAAGTATACGGCAGCGTATATTTGAAAGCCGTTGGCACATCAGCGAATTGCGAGGGCAACGGTGTCCTCGCCAACGAGAGGGGACCGTGATGACGGTCGGATTCGTCGCCTTCCACTACCCGCGACCCGAACATTTCGACGACTTCGTGTCCCGCGTGCACAAGGTCGCGGCGGCCATGCGATCGGCGCCCGGATGCCTGTCCGTGGACTGCTGGATCAGCACCGACGGTGACGACGCGGTGGTTTCGACGGGGCAGTGGGAATCCGAGGAAGCCTTCGCGGCATCGTTCGCCGCGGTCGCGGCGGCGCAGGTCGATGTCACCTTCGATGATCGCGAACACCGTCCGCGCCAGATCTTCAGGCTCGCCGCCCGGTAGCGCGCGATGAACCAGAGAGATGGAGGCGGAGCAATGCGGCTCCCGGAATCCGCGCACACCTCCCGACCTTGGCGGATCCATGACATCGCACCCGATTTCCGGATCGAGGATGTGTGGGCACTGCCGACGCCGGGCGGTCCCGACGACTTCCCGCGACTGGTGCAACAAGTAGCCTCGGGCAAGAATTCGAGTGAATTCTCCGTCATCTACCGCGCACTCTTCGCGATCCGCTGGAAACTCGGTGCGCTACTCGGCTGGGATAAAGACGATACCGGGATCGGGGCGCGGGTGCCGTCGCTGCATGATCGGCTGCCCGTGGATCTGCGCGATGTGCCAGCCGGACCGGTATTCGAAGGTGCGCCGTTCCGCTCGGTCTACCGTACCGACAGTGAATGGGTAGCCGAGATCGCCAACCGGACCATGCATGGGGTGATGCATATCGGCTGGGTACCGGACGAAACCGGTGGCTACCGCGGCCAGATGGCCGTGTTGGTGAAGCCCAACGGCGTGTTCGGGAAGCTTTATATGGCCGGAATCCTGCCGTTCCGGTACCTGCTGGTCTACCCGGCGCTGATGCGTGGCGTCGCACGCCGGTGGCAGGCGCAGACCGGCGATCCGATTGTGGAATAACCGGATTCGACCGAACTAGACGCTCTCCGGGCGCGGACTGGTCGCGAACTGGATCTAGCTGTGCCGGAGCCGATCTCGGTACCGGGTGGGCGTCCAGGCCAGGGTTTTGCCGATCAGAACCTAGGTATCCGCCGCGCCGAGCAGGCTGGCTGTGGCCGCCATCGAAGCCCACTTCTGCACGCTCGAATCGCACACCGAGATCGCCGACGGTGAAGTTCTTACTGTCGACAATGCGGTGCGCAACTCCGCCGCCCGCGAACGTGAATATTTTGCCGGACAGGGCGACGCGGCGCGATAACCGGGCACTCTCACATTGTCAGCTGCCTTGCGGGATAAGGGGTACGACGGCCTCCGCGATTTCGGTGACGTTATCGCATGGGGAGAGTTTGCGAGGGTGCAGACCGCGGGGGTCGTCCACCAGGATGTAGAGGGAGCCGGATTTCATATTGATATTGACGGTGCAGCCGCCGGGGACGTCCGGGCGCGCCTCGTAGCGTAGGGCATTGCGGCCGCCAATGGTGAGTTCGGTTGCGGTGGGGAACTTTTCGCGAACTTGGTCGAGGGTTCCATTGGTTGTCTGGACACGGAATGTGTATGCGCTCTGGGCGACGTACGAGCAGCCCTTCAATTGGAAGCTGCCCGTCGAATCCTGTTTGGGGGTGGGAGTGCGCGCATTCCACTGGTGTGCGGTCAAGAATTCGGGCGTCAGCGCGGTGCAGGGGTCGAATACGGCAGCGGTGTTCGGAGTGCTCGCCGAGGCAGTCGAAGTGCCGGGCGTCGACGGTGCCGCCGATGTCGAGGCTGGTGTCGGCGAATTCTCCCCGCTGCAAGCAGTGAGAACAATGGCCACTGCAGTCAGAAGGCCCACCACTGCCGAAGAGCTTTCGGTGCTGGTTCTCATACGCGGATCTCGCGCATCCGACGGGCGAAGTCTTCGTCGGTGCGCTCGTAGGCGTCACGGATGGTCTTGAAGAGCGTCTGGATCTCCGTCGCGACCGCGATATAGTCACCGATGGTGTCGTAGGCGTTGTTCGGGCCGCCGAATGCCTTGTCCTGGAACATTTGCACCAACTCGATGGCCGACGTCAGCCGCGGGTTGTTCTCGCCGAGGCCCCATGCCGAGTGCTCGCCGAGCGCACGCGCATCGTTCTGTGCCAAGGAGAGATCGATGATCAAATTCTGACAAGCCGCATCGATATCAACGAACGCCTGCGGCTCCATCCGCACCTTCAGCGCCCCGGTCTTCGCATCCTCGACACACCCGCCGAACGGACTGTCAACAGCCATCGCGGTCGCCCCTTCCCATGGTCCCGTCTGATCATAGAGACGCACCCGCCGACGAAACGGTTCCATCGAAACATGCGCTCCTGGAAACGTTGATGAATACGGTTCCGAGTCGTCTCTGATCGTCGGTGCGATCGAATGCTACTGGACGGTAACTTGTCACGGGTATGGCCAGTTTGAGGGAATCCTTCTGGGACAGTTGAACTTTCACGGCTACGCTGGGGTGATGCACGATCGATGTGAGTGACCTCACTGCACTTCGCGCACTCGAGAACCGGTCGGTATTGGTCGCTTGTCCAAGGTATTGGTCAGGGGTGTTGTTCTCGAAGACAACAGGTCACCGATAGGCTGGAGGCGACGCCGGTGCGGATCGGCGTCACGCCGCAACCGCCGAATACCGGAGGGTGAGAGCTATGACGACCGCTGACGAGCACGTCGATGTGCTCATCGTCGGTGCCGGACTGTCCGGGATAGGTGCGGCGTATCACCTGGGGCGGGCCTTCCCGCGGCGGAGCTACGCGATTCTGGAAAGCCGCGACGCGATCGGCGGAACCTGGGACCTGTTCCGCTATCCGGGAATTCGCTCCGACTCGGATATGTACACCCTCGGCTACCGCTTCCGGCCGTGGTTGGGAGAGATGTCGATCGCCGACGGTGACGACATCCTGGACTATGTGCGTGCGACCGCCGCCGAGAGCGGTATCGAGCGGCATATCCGGTTCCGGCATCGGGTGGTCGACGCCGAATGGTCATCGCGGGACAACCGCTGGACGGTGCGCGCCGAGCGGACCGATACCGGCGAAACCGTCACGCTCACTGCCGAATTCCTGTTCTGCTGTTCCGGCTACTACCGCTACGACGAGGGCTACACCCCGGAATTCGCGGGCCGCGAGCGGTTCGCCGGACCGATCATCCACCCGCAGCATTGGCCGCGCGATCTCGATGTCGCGGGCAAGCGGGTGGTGCTGATCGGCAGCGGCGCAACCGCGGTCACCCTCGGACCCGCGCTCGCCGAGCAGGGTGCGCACGTGACTATGCTGCAACGCTCGCCGAGCTACATCATCTCCGCACCCGCGCGCGACGATCTCGCCGTCAAGGTGCGCAAATTCCTGCCCGCCCGCGCCGCGTACGCGGTGGCGCGGGCCAAGAATGTGGCGCTGGCCACCGCGATATACCAACTGAGCCAACGGTATCCGGAATTCATGCGCAAGCGGATCAAGGGCTGGCAACGGCGCTGGCTGCCCGAGGGCTTCGATATCGACACCCACTTCACTCCCACCTACAACCCTTGGGATCAGCGACTGTGCCTGGCGCCCAACGGAGATTTCTTCCGCGCGATTCGCAAGGGACGATTGGATATCGTGACCGATAAGGTCGAGACATTCACCGAGGCCGGTCTGGCCCTCGCCTCCGGCGCCACCCTCGATGCCGATATCGTCATCACCGCAACGGGTTTGAACCTACTCGCCTTCGGCGGCATCGAACTCGCGGTCGACGGGCAGCGGGTGAAACTTCCGGAGCATATGGCCTATAAGGCGATGATGCTATCCGACGTGCCGAACTTCGCGTACATCATCGGCTACACCAACGCCTCGTGGACGCTGAAGGCGGATCTGGTGTGCGAGTACGTCGTTCGGCTACTACGCCATATGGACGACAACGGCTACGACCGCTGCACGCCGGTGCGCGATCCGTCCGTCGGCGCCGCATCGCTGTTCCTGAATTTCAACCCGGGGTACGTGCAGCGCGCCGCGAGTAGGTTCCCGATCCAGGGCACCAAAGCGCCGTGGCGCCTACGTATGAACTACCTACGTGATGTGGTGACGCTGCGCCACGGGCGGATCACCGACAGCGCCATGGTATTCGAGCGGGCGCGGAATCGGGATCCGGTGTCGACGCAGGGGTAGCCGGATCAGTGCGTCTGCTGCGCCGTCGACGACCGTGCGGTCGCGATATTGCGCAGCACGCTGGTCGCGTGGTCGTCGAAGCGTTCCCGCGGGACGGCGATGGTGCCATCCAGCCACGGGCGATACATGTATGCCATCGCCCCGAAGATGGCGTTCGAGTTGAGGCTGTTCTCGAACTCGTCCGGCATGGATTGCGCTCCGTCTGCCAGTGCGATCGTCAATGCGATCGGGGCGGTGAACAGTTCGATGAGTTCGTTGCCCCGGTCGCCGAGCACCCGCGTGGCCTGCGATTCCACGAACATGATCTGACCGCGCCGACGATCCTCCAGCAAATAATCGGTGAACGCCGAAATGGCGTGCCGGAATAGCTGCTGGGGTTCGATCGGCGCGGTGGCCAGCGCCGCGAGCAGCCGTTCCTGCGCACCGAGGACGACCGTCTCCAGCGCCGCGGTCAGCAATTTGTCGAGACTCGGAAAGCTCTCATAGAAGTACCGCTCGGTTAGTCCGGCCTGTCGGCAAACCCCGCGCATGGAGATATCGGACGCTCCGATCGTGGCCATCAGCTCAACGGCGGCCTCGATGAGCTGTTCGCGGCGCGCGGCGATCCGGTCGGCCGGAGGCGTGCCGCGCCAGCGGCGCATACCCGGTATCGATCCATCGGAGGCGTCGTTCATAGCTCGATCCTCCCATAGCCGGGAAGTTGACATCATGTGATGTTGACAGCATTTGATGTCGGCAATACATTGACGATCTACGGACCAGACGTGAGGACCATCAGATGGGCACTACGTACGCCGATCAGGCTCATGCGATCAATGCGCGGGACGTCAGCTTCGACTTCGACTCGGTGCCGATGCACTACATCCCGGGTGAAGTCATGGCCACCCACATCATCAATGTCATGCATCTGGTGCTACCCGAAGGGGAGCGGGCCATGGCGCAGGCCCTGGCCGAGGCGCTGCCGCTGATCGATGATGAGCGTCTGCGGGAAGAGGTCCGCGGCTTCATCGGTCAGGAGACCATGCACGCCGGTTCACACGAAAAGGCCCGTCACCAACTGGAGCGGCTCGGTCTCGAGGTCGCTCCGATGGTGGATCGCGTCGCCTGGTTGATCGACCGGGTGCTCGGCGACCACGGGCTCTCCGGCCGGGCGAAGCATGAATGGCTGTGTGAGCGCCTTGCCCTGTTCGCTGGTATGGAGCACTACACCGCCGTCATCGGCGAGTGGCTGCTGACCAATGACAAACTTGCGGCGAAGGGAATGCATCCGGCGATGCTGGATCTCATCCGCTGGCACGGTGCCGAGGAGGTCGAACATCGCAGCGTGGTCTACGACGCGTACATGTATCTCGACGGCGGCTACGCCCGCAAGGCCCGCCAGGCACTGATCGCGAGCTCGGGACTGCTCGCGCTGTTCCTGATTTCGGGCGCCTATCTGTTCCATCGGGACCCGTCGCCGAATAAGGGCAGATGGTGGCCGCTGCAGATGGCAAGTGCGTCACTGCGCGGCGTGGTGCCGAGTTTCACCACCTTCTTCACCGAGATTCCGCGCTACCTGCGGCCGGGATTCCATCCCTCGCAACTCGGTCCGATGGACAACGCACTGCGCTACCTGGCGCAGTCACCGGCAGCACGGGCGAGCGCATGACCGCCGTGGAGCAGTTCCGGCCGGGGGCCGGGCTGCGGATGATCGCGTCGGCGGTGGACACCTATAAGCGCGTCTTCACGGAAGGCAAAGCGGTGCATCTGCTTTCGCGTCCACAGCCGGTGCGCCACACTGGCTTCGATTTCGAACTGGCGGTCATGGGGATCGAGGCCGAGGCCGACGAGGTCGTCAGCCTGACGCTGTGTGATCCCGATGGCGCGGATCTGCCCGCCTGGACGCCGGGTGCCCATATCGATGTGCACCTGCCCTCGGGTCGGCAGCGACAGTACTCGCTGAACAGCGATCCCGATGATCGCAGCTGCTACCGAATCGCGGTGCGGTACATGGCCGATGGCGACGGTGGCTCCCGGGAGATCCACGAGGGTCTGCGGGTCGGTGACCGGCTGCGGGCGCGCGGGCCGCGCAATGCCTTCCCGCTCATCGCCGCGCCGCAATATCTGTTCGTGGCCGGTGGCATCGGGATCACGCCGATCCTGCCGATGGTCACCGCGGCCGAGCGGGCCGGAACACCCTGGCGGCTCATGTATTTCGGGCGTACGCGGGCGCGGATGCCGTTTCTGTACGAGCTGGCCCGCTTCACCGGCGGTGATGTGGTGGTGCGGCCGGACGACGAGTTCGGGGCCCCGGATCCGCGCATGATCTTCGAGCAGACGCCGACCGGCGCCGCGGTGTACGTCTGTGGGCCACCGGCTCTGGCGGAGGCCGCGCGCAAGGTGCTGCTGCTGCACGATCCGACCGCTTCGCTGCATACCGAGCGGTTCTCGGCGCTGCCGGTGTGCAATGGTGCCCCGTTCCGTATTCGATTGCGCCGCAGTGGGACCGAGGTGGATGTCGCCGCCGACGAGTCCGCGCTGACCGCGATTCGGCGCGCGGTGCCCGGCGTCGCGTATTCCTGCCAGCAGGGCTTCTGCGGGACGTGTCGGGCGAGTGTGCTCTCCGGCGACGTCGAGCACCGGGACCGGGCGCTGCTGCCCGGTGAGCGGGAACACGCGATGCTGACCTGCGTATCGCGTTCTCGCGGTGGCGAACTCGAATTGGATATGTAGGGGTCTACTCCGCCGGGAAGATGCCGGGCAGTGTCATGGCGTATTCGAGGTCGGCGCGGGTGCCGAGCGTGGTCAGCAGCACGCGGATCATGGTAAGCCGTGCGGCGGCAACGGTTTCCGCGTCCGGCTCGGCACCCGGTGCGGTGCCCGCGGAGATGCGATAGACGACGTACTCGCAAACATGCAGCGCCGCATCGAGATCGAGCGGCGAGGGTACCGTGCGGCCGAGTTCGGTGAACGTTTCGCGCACCAGCGCGCGGATATCGTCGAGTGCCCGTTCGCGATAGGCGGATACCGGTGAGGCCGGGTCGTGTAGTTCGGCGAAGAGCGGTCGCAGCATCGCGCCGTGCCCGTGGGCCCAGTCGAGGTAGGCGTCGATGAGTCGGATACCGAGTTCGACGGGTTCGTCGGGGCCGGTCAGTGCCGTGCGGATGTTGTTGACGAGCCCGTCGTTCGAGGCATCCAGCACGACGTGCAGCGGCTCGGTGGCATTGCCGAAATAGCGGTAGAAGGTCGGCCTGGCCAGTCCGGCCTGTTCGATGATCTGGGCGACGCTGAGCCCGCGCGAGCCGCCCCGGGTGAATACCGCGGCGGTCGCGAGCACGATCCGGGCGCGGACCTCCTCGGCCTGCTCCTGGGTCTGCGGCGGTCGACCGCGCCGGGCCGCGCCAGTGGTCTGGGATGTGTCAGCGGACATGGTGATGCCTCACAACTCGAAGCCTGACCTGTCTGTGTTCCACACCCGACAGCTTGACACGAGGTGTGGCCCGATGATTAATCTAACACCAGTGTTCAGGAAATGGTCGCGCCGTGCGACCGCCGCTCCTGCCGCGTCCACCAGACCCATGAGAGGGCCGACCATGACGACCGCCCGCCAACTGGCCGAACCGACCGCCTTGCCCGCGGCCCTGGTGCAACCCCTGCTCGATCGGGCGATCGCGGGCGGCGCACCCTCGGTCGAGGTGTTCGCGCCCGCCACCGGACACAAGATCGCGGATCTGCCGCAGTCCTCGACCGGCGATATCGATACCGCCTTCGCCACCGCGCGCACCGCGCAGCGGGAATGGGCCCGGCGCTCGGTGCGCGAGCGGGTCGCGGTACTGCGCAGATTCCACGACATCGTGCTCGCCGAACAGAACACGATTCTCGATATCGTGCAGACCGAGACCGGTAAGTCGCGGCCGCATGCCTTCGACGAGGTTGGGGATGTGGCGGTCAATGCCAGGTACTACGCCTCGGTCGCGGAGAAATTGCTGGCAACCCGCAAGCCGCGGGGTGTGCTGCCGGTACTGACCCAGGTCGATGTGCGGCATCGGCCCAAGGGGGTGGTCGCGGTGATCTCGCCGTGGAACTATCCGCTCGCCCTGGCCGCCTCCGATGCGCTGCCCGCCTTGGCGGCCGGAAATGCCGTGGTCGCGCGGCCGGACAATCAGACGGCGCTGACCGCGCTGTGGGCGATCGACGCTGCCGAGCGGGCCGGACTGCCGCGCGGACTGTGGCAGGCGGTGCTCGGTCGCGGATCGGTGATCGGCGGCGAGGTGATCGCGCGGGCCGACTATGTCGACTACACCGGGTCCAGCGCGACCGGCCGGACCATCGCGCAGCAGGCCGGGGAGCGGCTGATCGGCTATTCGCTCGAACTCGGCGGCAAGAATCCGCTGCTGGTGCTCGCCGATGCGGATGTGTCCAGGGCGGCCAAGATCGCGATCCGGGCCTGCTTCGCCTCGGCCGGGCAGCTGTGTGAGTCGATGGAGCGAATCTATGTGCACGACACGGTCTATGACCGGTTCGTCAGCGAATTCGTAGAACATGTGCGGGCGATCGAATTGGGCGGCGGGCTCGATTTCGCCAGTGATATGGGGTCTTTGACATTCCAGCGCCAATTGGACACGGTCCGTGCGCATGTCGACGATGCGGTGGCCAAGGGGGCAAAGGTGTTGGCGGGCGGTAAGGCTCGCCCCGATCTCGGGCCGTACTTCTACGAGCCGACCGTGCTGGCCGGGGTGCGGCCCGGGATGACGGTGTACCGCGAGGAGACCTTCGGGCCGGTGGTCTCGATCTATCGCGTCGGCAGCGACGATGAGGCGGTCGAGCAGGCCAATGACACCGCGTATGGACTCAATGCGAGCGTCTGGACCAAGGATGTCGCGCGCGGCCGCAAGGTGGCCGCGCGCATCAATGCGGGTTCGGTGAATGTGAACGAGGGCTTCATCGCGGCCTGGGGCAGTGCGGACGCGCCCTCGGGCGGGCTCGGAATTTCGGGCACCGGTCGTCGGCACGGTCCCGAGGGCTTGTTGAAGTACATCGACACCCAGACGATCGCCGTGCAGCGGGTACTGTCCATCGCGCCGCTGCCCGGAATGTCCGAGGAACTGTGGGCGAAAACGATGACGCTGTACTTCGGGGTCATGAAGGCGCTTCGCCAGAAGTAATTGCGCCAGCAACTTTTTCAAGATGGATCAGGATTGGGACGAATGAAGCTGGACACGGTAGCGGATAAGAAGGTGCTGGTCACAGGTGCCGCGATGGGCCTGGGCAAGCTGTTCGCCGAACGCGCGGTGCGTGAGGGCGCCGCCGCGGTGGTGCTGTGGGATATCAACGAATCTGCGCTCGAAGAGACCGTGGCCGAGTTGTCCGGACGCGGTACGGCCGTTCACCACTACGTGGTCGACGTCGCCTCGCAGGACTCCATAGCCGAGGCCGCTGCAGCGGTCCGTGGTGCGGTCGGCGATATCGATATCCTGGTCAACAATGCGGGCATCGTGCGCGGCAACAGCTACTTCTGGGAGACGACCGACCGTGCCGATATCGATAAGACGGTCGCGATCAATTCCCTTGCGCCGATGTACATTACGCTCGAATTCCTGCCCGCGATGGTGCGCGGCACCGGCCAGGCGCGGGTGATGACCATCGCGTCCTCGGCGGGGCTGGTCGCCAATCCGCGCATGAGCGTGTACGCGGCGTCGAAGTGGGCGGCGCTGGGATGGTCGGATTCGGTGCGCATCGAGTTGGAGCAGGCGGGCCACGACCACGTGAAGGTCACCACGGTGTGTCCGACCTACATCAATACCGGAATGTTCAACGGCGCAAAGGGTTTCCTGTTCACGCCGATCCTGGAGCAGGATGATGTCGTCGATACCTCATGGCAAGAAATGAAGGCGGGCAATCCGCTCGTTATCCTGCCGTGGACGTCGCGGCTGAATAAGGCGATCTCGGGCCTGCTGCCGATCAAGTTGCGCGATCTGTTCCTGAATTCGGTTGGTGTGTACCACTCGATGGACGAATTCACCGGCCGCAAGAAGTAGAGCGCGGTACTGACCCGAACGGGCTTCACGCGTTTCGAGGGGACCTGGCACTAGTTGTCGCGGGTCAGGACGTTGTTGACGGTGGCCGGGGCGAAGGTGTCGCGGTAGCGGTTGGGATTGACTCCGGTTACTGAACGGAATTGCTTTCGGAAGTTGGCCGGGTCGCTGAGTCCGACGGATGCGGCGATGGCTGCGACCGGGAGGTCGGTGGTTTGTAGGAGCGTGGCGGCGCGCATCATGCGTTGCTCTTGAACCCATGCCGCCGGTGTCGTGCCGAGATGTGCCTCAAATCGACGGTGAAGGGTCCGTGGGGAGACGCCAGATCGTTTCGCTAGTGCCCGCAGGCTCAGATCGTCGGCGAGGTGGTCTGCGCACCAGCCCAGTAGTTCTCCCATCGACTCGGGTGTGTGGCGTCGCCGGGATTCGATCGCGTATTGCCGCTGCCCGCCGACACGGTGCGGAGGTAGCACCATATGGCGGGCGATGGTGTCGGCGAGGCGGGTTCCGCAGTGCCGACGGACGATATGAAGTGCGAGGTCGGCGGCGGCACCGGCGCCGCCGCTGGTCGCCACGTCGCCGTGATCTACGAAGAGCACATCGGGTGTTACCTGGACGAATGGGTATCGGCGGGCCAGGTCTTCGGTCTGTGACCAGTGCGTTGTCGCGGTGCGTCCGTTGAGCAGGCCCGCAGCCGCCAGCACGTAGGTCCCTGAGCACAGGCCAGCGATGGTGGCGCCGTTGGCGTGTGCGCGTACCAACGCGTCCATGAGCGAGTTGGAAGGCAGCTCATCAGGTGTCGGCCATCCGGTGACGAACACCACCTCGGCTTCCGTTATCGCGTCCAAGCCGTGCTCGACCAGGATCTGGTAACCCGCCTTGGCCCATACCTGTCCTGGTTGTTCAGCGGCGACCCGGAAGTCGGCCCAGGGCGGCACCCCATCCCGCGCGACACCGAAAACATCAGCAACGCAAGCGAGTTCGAATGATGCGTGTGGTTCGACCACTACCGCGACGACACGAAGCACGTGGCATGATAACCACGGGGAGAGGCAAACCAGCCACTCACGATCGGCAACCTCGCCCGCCCACACTGAAGGCATGAACAACACACCAGACACCTGGACCGGCACCTGGATCAACGAGTACGGCTCCCGTCTTCACATCACCGACGACGGCGACGGCCGCATTGAAGGAACGTTTACGACCGCGCTCGGTGACAGTTCGTTCGCCGAAGCGACGGTGCCCATCATCGGCCTTAGCAAGGGAAACGCGCTTCATTTCGCGTTCGCTGCCACCCAGGACCCTGCTGCGATCGCGTCATTCACCGGGCTTCTTCGCGAGGACACACTTCACATGGCCTGGCACGTAGTTTCCGATAGGGCTGTCAAACGACCGCGGCCAGGCGCGGAACCTGCCGAGATCGAACTCCCCTGGGCGCACGCCGTGCTTGCCAACACGGACTCGTTCCACCGCCAAGAGTGATCCACGCCAACGCGCCACTGTCGGTCGAGGGCCGCCGTCACTTGGTCGAGCGCTGCAAGTCCCGACCGATCGCTCATGTGGCGGCAGAGATGAGGATCTCTCGGGCGTGTGAGTCGAAGTGGGTGAACCGGTGGAGCCGACGCGGTGACATCGGAGTATCCGCGCCGCGGACCATTTGTGCTCGAGCTGCATCGTCTCGATCTGCTGCACCACATCCGGCGGGGTGGTGGCGGGTTGGTGGTGTGGTGTGGAAGAGCCGTCGAGTTGTCTGGTGCGTGCACTACAACTACCCCCGACGCCCAGGGAGCCACCGGCGGACAGCCGCCCAGCCTCCACCGTGTCATCAGCGTCATGGCCTCATATAACTAGTCGGGTCGACTTGCCTATCGCGCGACCGGTTTGGTGCCGATGACGACAGTCGCATAGTGCTCGTCCGATTCGGCGATGCGGCCGGTGAAGCCGTATTCGGTGAGGGCGGTGATCGCGTGCGGGGCTTGGGCTTCGCTGGCTTCGACCAGCAAATGTCCGCCCGGGGCGAGCCAGGTGCGGGCGGCATCGATCACCCGGCGGAAGATATCCAGGCCGTCGGGACCGCCATCGAGGGCGGTACGTGGCTCGTAATCGCGCGCCTCCGGCGGCATTTGGGCGATCATTTCCGATGGCACGTACGGGGTGTTCGCGAGCAGGATGTCGATGTGTCCGCGCAGTTCGCGGGGGAGCGGGTCGAACAGGTCACCCTGGTAGACGGCCGCGCCGATCGGAGTGAGATTGCGGCGGGCGCATTCGACCGCGGCGGGTTCGATATCGGCGGCGGCCAGGTTTATCTGTCGGCCCTCGGTCGCGAGGATTTTGGCCATGGCGAGACCCAATGCACCTGAACCGCAGCACATATCGACCACGACGGGGTGCTCGGTGGGGAGCGTGCGGGCGAGTTCGGCAGCTTCGTCGACGAGGAAGGCGGTGCGTTGGCGCGGCACGAAAACACCCGGGGCGACCGCGACGCGCAAGCCGTGGAATTCGGTCCAGCCGAGCAGGTACTCCAGGGGTGTTCCGGAAACCCGTTGCGCGACCAGATCCGCCAGATCGGCGCCGGTCTCCGCCGCGGCGGCGGTGAGCAGCCGCGCCTCGTCCTCGGCGAATACACAGCCCGCCGCGCGTAGTTGCGCGACGATATCTCCGGTTTGCATCACCGGGACATCCTGCCGTGCGGGTATTCGACAGGGCTAGTCGTTTTCTGTTGGCAATCGGTCTGAGCTGCACTTTCGCGTCGAGTACTTGGGTCGATAGGGCAAGCTCGGACCGACTGTTCGCGTGGTGGGATCTCAGCGAGAGGTCGCGAGCTGGAATGTGCGCGTCGCGTCGAGATAGATGCCGCGCTGCGCCTGCCGGGCGGGCGGTGGCAACTGCGACACCAGCTGGTCGAGCGAGGTGGTCGCCCCGACCACGCGCGTGCCCGCGACAATGAAGTCGGCGACCGCGCGCCGGATGTGATTCGGCGAGGTGACCAGGACCGCGCTGTCCGCGCCGACATCACGCAGCATCTTGGTGCTGAACAGCGCGTTCTGCACCGTCGATCCGGCCCGGCTCTCGACATTGATCCGAGAGGTGGGCAAGCCCTTACTGATCAGCCAGGCCCGCATGGCCTCGGCCTCGGAGATCCCGTTCTGCGGGTTGCCGCCGGTGACGATGATGGGTGAGAACGGCGAGGCGACCGCCTGCAGCCAGGCCGCGGTCAGCCGGTTCACGAGCTCGGGACGGAGCGTGCCATCCGGGAGCAAGCCGTATCCCAGCACCACGATTCCGGTCTGCGGTCCGACGAGCGCGGGCAGCGGGTTCGGCAGGGTGCTGACGGCGGCGGTGATCGCGCCGAGCACATTCGTGGTGCCCTGGGCCATCTCCGGGTTGACGGCGGTGAGGCGTGCTATCGAATCGGCCATGGCGGGTAGGTCATTGGCGTAGTTCGACCAGATCGCCTGCAGCGCCAGGGCCTCGGCGTCGGTCGGGTCCGCGGTGATCAGCTCCCGGAGCTCGGCGCGTCCGGAGGCGTCGTCACCGTCGGTGAAGGCGCGCTGGGCGGAGTTGTAGAGGGCGTCGGTATTCGGCGCCGCGATGGCAGGTGCGCCGGTCAGTGCGGTGATGGTCGCGGCCGCGAACGCGGTCACGACCGATAGTTTCCAATGCCTCGAGATCTTCACGACAGTCGACACCTTTCCACGCGTGAAACGGGGCTTTCGGTAGGTCAGCTGACAGTTAGCTGTTGGCTAGCAGCCATCACGATACGGCTGGTACAGGCCATAGTCGGGTAATTGCCGGACGCAATCCGCGCGTCATTTCCCGACTTCGGGCAAATCGGGCGGCGCGGGGTGACCGCTCGAACCGACCGCGGGGTACAGCCGATAAGGTGTGACAACGTGGATACCGTTTCGCTGTCCGGCAAGGAACTCGCCGCCGCCATCAACGCCGACACCAAGGAGCGCGCCGCGGCGCTCACCGCGAGCGGAACCGCGCCGCGCCTGGCCCTGATCGTGGCCAATGACGATCCGGCCAGCGCCTGGTACGTGAACTCGCTGCGCAAGGCCGCCGAACGTCTCGGAATCGCCTGCGACACCATCGATCTCGGTGCCGACGCGAGGATCCAGCAGATCCGTGACGAACTGACCGCTCGCAGCGCGGACACCGGCATCGACGCGATCATGCTGCAGACCCCGCTGCCCGCCGGTGTCACCCTCGACGATGTCAGCTCGGCCATCGCCGCCACCAAGGATGTCGACGGCGTCAGCCCGCTGTCCCTCGGCCTGCTCGCCTCCAACCTGGACGGCTTCGTCCCCGCCACCTCCGAGGCCGTCATCGAACTACTGAAGCATCACGAAATCCCGCTCGCCGGTCAGCATGTCGCCGTGGTCGGCCGCTCCAACATTGTCGGCAAGCCACTGGCCCAACTGCTGCTCGCGGAAAACGCCACCGTCACCATCTGTCATTCCCGCACCACGGACCTCCCGGCCGTGACCTCTGCCGCCGACATCGTGGTAGCCGCCGCGGGCCGCATCGGCCTGGTCACTGGCAAACACATCCGCGAAGGCGCCACTGTCATTGATGTCGGCACCAACGAAGCAGCCGACGGAAAAATCGTCGGCGACGTCGACGCGGACTCCGTACGCGGCAAGGCCTCCGGTCTCAGCCCCGTTCCCGGTGGCGTGGGGCCGGTAACCACCGCTCTCCTGATGCGTCATGTAGTCGCCGCCGCCGAAAAGGCCCGCACGGCCTGATCGTTCGCCGCTCGCCCGGACGTGTCGTACCGGGTTCATGGCGGACGCGATCGTGGCGACTGCGGGTTGTCGAGTTTCCTTGCCGCAGTGAGATTTTGGCGAACTACCGCCAGGCGTTGGTGCGGATTCGGTAGTAGCGCAAGGCGAACCAGGTGAACAGAAGTACGGCGGTGCTGGAGTAGATCAGGTTGATGGCTACGCCGGTGGTGGGGGTGACGCCCAGGTCGTGTAGCTGACGGGATTTGATCGGGTCGATGCCGTGGATCAATTCCCAGATGGTCGCGGCGACCGCGATCGACTGACCGCCCAAAGCCACGGTCGTGATGGCGATGATCCATCGGTAGCCGCGCAGCACCAGCACCGCGACGCTGGCCAATGCGACGGCGACGATCAGGAAGCCGGCGGCGCGGGCTGGGCTGTGGTGGGTGAGCGAGGCCGCGCTGCCGAACGCGGCCAGCGCGACTCCGGCCAGCAGGAGCAGGGCGGTGGCGATTCGGAGCGGGCGGTGGAATGCGCTCAGCAGCACATTCTCATGCTATGACGCGGCGAGCCATGCGGGTGTCGCGCTGTATGCGGAGCAGGTGGACGGGCTCCGCATCGTCGCTGCCGACATGCTGGTCGGCCCGGACCCCTTGGTCTGAACCCATTATCTGTCAGCCGGGTTTGATGTTGGCGTTGCGGTGGAAGACATTGCCGGGGTCGTACTGAGTTTTGATGGCGGCCAGTCTGGCGTATTTGGTGGCGCCGTAGGACGTGTGGACCCGGTTCTCGTCGGCGTCGGACATGAAGTTGACATAGCCGCCGGAGTTGGCAGCCAAGGGGCGCAGTGCTTCCCAGATCGTTCGGGCCCAGGTTCGGTCGGTGGCGAGGGTTTCGGAGTCGAGGGCGGCGGCTTGGATATTGCACACATAGTGCGCGGTGCGGGCGCCGCCGAATGCGGTGTCGCTCTCGCCGACGCCGGTGAAGGCGCCATTGAGTGTGAAAATGGGCATGAACGATAGTGGTGATGCCTTGTTGCCGGCATGCTCGGTGATGACCGCGATTACCTCATCGGAGAAATCATCGAGGTCGAGGCTCTTCTCGTAGCCGTAGGCGCCCCAAGGCGCGGAGTCGTCGAGCAGGCTCTGCAATCCGACATAGGGAATAGGCGTAATGAATTCGAACAGCGGCGGTAGCGCGACGCGCAGCGGGGCCACCGCCTGAGTGTGCTCCTCGGCCGTATCGAAACCAGCGACAATGAGGAGATAGCCCGGCACCAAGTGGAATTGCTCCGGCACGAAAGGCGCTGGCGGCGCGGATAATCCGGCGCCGACGAATACTCCGGAGCGCAGTGGCAGCGTCGGGATGAACTCGCGGAACAGCCGTAGCGCGGCGCCCCCGTCCTCGAGCCCCCAGAAGAAAAAGCCGAGGTGCACTTCGGGTCCGACCGGATGCAGCCGAAACTCGAATTCGGTCACGACGCCGAAGTTGCCGCCACCACCACGCAGCGCCCAGAACAGGTCGGCGTGCTCAGTTTCGCAGGCCTGCACAATCCGGCCGTCCGCGAGTACGACCTGGGCCGACATCAGGTCGTCGATCGTCAGCCCGAACATGCGCGTCAGCCAGCCCATACCACCGCCGAGTGTGAGCCCGCCGACGCCGGTATCGCTGATCACCCCGCCGGTCACGGCCAGCCCGTGCACCTGAGTCGCGGCATCCATATCCGCCATGGTCGCGCCGCCGCCGACCCGGGCACGCGCACCTGCTGGATCCACCAGCACGCGATTCATCAACCCGAGATTGATCATCAGCCCGTCGTCGCCGACAGCGGTGCCGCTGTACGCGTGGCCACCGCCGCGAACCGATACCTCGAGCGCGTGGTCCCCGGCGAAAGCAAGTGCCGCGGCCACGTCTTCGGGGGACAGGCATTCGGCGATCACGGCCGGTCGCCTGTCGATATCGCCGTTCCAGACCGCGCGGGCCGTGTCATAGCCCGCATCGTCGGGAGCGAATACCGGCCCAGCCATCCTGGACCGCAATGCTCGGATATCGGAGCTCGCTGTTCGGGTCATCGCATATCTCCAGCTACCAGGCCCCGACTATTTGTGTACGGAGTTGGTCACGCGATCCGCGCATCGACTCCGCGGCAGCACCTGCACGTACCGGCCGTGCTGTCCAAGAGCGCGTCAAGGTCTAATGTGGCGCACATCACAGTCTATTGGTGTGGATCGCGCATCGGCGAGAAATGGCGGACGGTCACGCCCTCGTCGCGGCTGCATCGAGCGTCGAGAGCAGGTCGCGAAGGGTTTCGCGCTGCTCGGGTCGGAGGGTGGCGAAGACTTCCTCGGCGGCCTGCCGTCGGGCGGCGGCCATCTGCGAGATGGCGGCGCGACCGGAATCGGTCAGGGTCACCAGGGTGGAGCGACGGTTGGTGGGGTCGGGGGTGCGTGAGACCAGGTGCGTGGATTCGAGGGCGTCGACCACGGTGGTGGCGGAGCGGGGGACGATGCCGAGGTGATCGGCCAGTGCGGCCATGCGCAGCGGCTCGTCGTGGTGGCCGAGTATACGCAGCGCACGTGCCTGACCAGGGGTGATGCCAAGCGGTGCGAGGCGGGCGACCTGGTTGCGGCGGATGCGCTTGGCGGTGCGCAGGAACAGCTCGGGGAGGTCGGGATCAGGAGCGGTTTCCACGATGTTGAGCATAACTCATTGTTTCGGGAACAATTATGAGCCATGCTCAGTTTGATGACATAGCTTCGGAAGGAGGCGCCTGTGCAGCCCCCACATCAACTTCGCCGGATCGTCCGGCTTTTTCGTCCGTATCGAGCGCGCCTGGCGCTGGTCGCCGCGCTCGTCGGTTTGTCTTCCCTGGTCGCGCTGGCATCGCCGTTCATGCTGCGCGGCATCCTCGACGACGCCCTCCCGCACGGCCGCACCGGCCTGTTGACCGCACTCGCCGCGGGCATGGTCGCGGTCGCCGCCCTGACCGCCGTCTTCGGCGTACTGCAGACCTACATCTCCACCGCGGTCGGCCAAGAGGTCATGCACGATCTGCGCGCCGCGGTCTATGCGCAGTTGCAGCGAATGCCGTTGTCGTTCTTCACGACTACGCGCACCGGCGAGGTGCAGTCGCGGATCGCCAACGATATCGGCGGCATGCAGTCGACGGTCACCTCCACCGCGACCTCGCTGGTCTCCAACTTCACCACGGTGATCGCGTCGGTGATCGCGATGATCGCGTTGGACTGGCGGCTCACCGCGGTATCGCTGATCATGCTGCCGTTCTTCGTCTGGATCAGTCGGCGCGTCGGCGACGAGCGCAGGAAGATCACCGCGGAACGCCAGCAGAAGTTGGCGGGCATGTCGGCGATTGTTGAGGAATCGCTATCGGTGAGCGGCATTCTGCTCGGGCGCACGATGGGGCGCTCGCCCGCACTGGTCGACGATTTCGCGAAGGAATCGCGCGGGCTGGTCGACCTGGAGATCCGGTCCGGGATGGCGGGGCGGTGGCGGCAGTCGACGATTCAGATCGTCATGGCTGCCATGCCCGCGGTCGTCTACTGGGCAGCGGGATTGACGGTCGCGGCGGGACATCCGCTGGTATCGATCGGCACGCTGGTGGCGTTCACGACCTTGCAGACGAGTCTGCTGCGGCCGATGGTGCAGTTGCTGTACACCGGTGTGCAGGTGCAGAGTTCGATGGCGCTGTTCGGCAGGATCTTCGAATACCTGGATCTCGAGCCTGATTTCGAGGAGCCGATAAAGCCTGTACCGGTGCCGAATTCGGGAGTCAAGGGTGAGGTGCGCTTCGATCACGTCGGCTTCGGGTATGGCTCGGGCACCCGGGATGTGCTGCGGGACATCGATATCACCGTGCCCGCCGGGTCCAGTCTGGCCATTGTCGGCGCGACCGGATCGGGTAAGACCACACTCGGATACCTGGTGGCGCGGCTCTACGATGTGACATCGGGGTCGGTGCAGATCGACGGAATCGATGTGCGGGACTTGTCCTTTGCCGATCTCGCCGCCACCGTCGGTGTGGTGTCACAGGAGACCTACCTGTTCCACGCATCGGTCGCGGACAATCTGCGCTTCGCCAAACCCGATGCGACAGATGAGGAGCTATACGCCGCCGCGCGGGCCGCGCAGATCCACGATCACATCGCGAGCCTGCCAGATGGCTACGACACGCTGGTCGGTGAACGCGGATACCGCTTCTCCGGCGGTGAGCAGCAGCGCTTGGCGGTGGCGCGGGTGATCCTGCGCAACCCACCGATTCTGGTGCTCGACGAGGCCACCAGTGCGCTGGACAACCGGACCGAGCAGGAGGTGCAGGCGGCCATCGACGCACTGTCGGAAGGCCGTACCACCATCACCATCGCACACCGGCTCTCCACCATCCGCGACGCCGATCAGATCGTCGTCCTCGACCACGGCCACATCATCGAACGCGGAACCCACCGCGAACTCATGGACGCCGACGGCCGCTACGCCGCCCTCGCCTCCGGCGGCGACCTCCTGCGGGCCGCCTGACTCGGCCGGCATCCCTACTGAGGGGCATGACGGCTTGCCAGCTTCAGACGGGTTCGGGTTCCGCTGCCGCGCGCGTGTCGAAATCGTCTCGGGCGGTGAGGATTTCGCCGTGGTGCCGAACCGACCAGACACCCATCGCATGGCTCAGCTCACCCAGGCTGGCACCGAGTTCGGTGAGCGAATACTCGACACGCGGCGGGACGGTGGGGTAGACGGCGCGGCGGACCAGGCCATCGCGCTCGAGATTGCGCAGGGTGCGGGTGAGCATCTTCTGGGTGATGCCATCGAGCCGGCGGCGCAGGTCATTGAAGCGCACCGGTCCGCCCGCCATGCGCAGCACACCGAGGACCAGCAGCACCCATTTGTCCGCGAGCACGGTGAGCACTTCGCGCGCCGGACAGTTGGTCAGATAAGCCTTGACCAGGTTATCGGAGTCGGACCAGTCGACGATGGTATCCATCGGGTACCTCGGGATCATTGAAGTGCCTTCTTTCCCTTGGATACTAGGTGAACGCAGAATCGTGGGCATGCTGACAATCACGCAACGAACATTCGGTGCTCCCGAGGTCCTGGAAATCGTCGAGGTCGATCGGCCGAATGCCGGGCCGGGTGAGGTGGTGGTGCGGGTCGCCGCCACCGGCATGAATGCGGCGGACTGGAAACTTCGGTCCGGGCTGGTGCGCAAACTCGGAGATCCGCCGTTCACACTGGGTTTCGATGTTTCCGGGATAGTGGCCGAGGTCGGTCCGGGCGTCGAGCAGTTCGGGGTCGGCGCCGAGGTCTACGGCATGGTGCTCAGCCGTCACGGTGGTTATGCGGAATACGTTGTGGCGCAGGCTGATATCCTCGCACCGAAACCGGCGAGCCTGGACCACATCCACGCGGCGGCAGTGCCGACAGCGGTGCTCACGGCCTGGCAGGGACTCGCCGAAGTCGTAGCCGGGCAACGCGTTCTGGTGCATGCGGCGGCGGGCGGTGTCGGGCATTTCGCGGTGCAGATTGCGCGGAACCGCGGCGCGCATGTGATCGGTACGGCCCGGACCGCCAATCACGAGTTTCTCCGCGATCTGGGAGCGGACGAGGTGATCGACTACACGACAGCCGATTTCGCGGATGCGTTGCGCGATATCGATGTGGTCTTCGATCTCGTCGGTGGCGAGTACGGGTCACGATCGTTGCCGGTACTCGCGGACGGCGGACGCCTGATCGATGCGCAGGGCAATGATGCCGACGACGATCCGCGATATGAGCGACTGTATGTGACACCGTCCGGCAGCGATCTGCGGGAGCTGTCCGCCTTGTTCGACGACGGGCGGTTGCGGGTCGAGATCGATCAGGTGCTGCCGATGGCCGAGGTGGTCAAGGCGCACCACCTGAGTGAATCCGGGCGCGTTCGCGGGAAGATCGTACTGGTGCCGTGGAATTCGCCGGTCTGACTATTTGGCGGCGCTGATCGCGGTAATGAGGGTTTGGCTGCCGATGCGCGCGGTCGTGACGGCCTGGGGCTTGTAGGTGATCGACTTCGAATCCGGTCGATATTCGGTCACCTGCACCAGATACTGGCCGACGAAGGCACCCGGCGTGACGGTGATGCAGTGTGTCGTGCCCACCGGAATCCCGTCGATGCCCTGCTGGATCGTCGTGGCGGGGGAGACGGATGCGTTGGGAGCCACGAACTCTCGGGTCGCCTCGCCGGATCGGGTGACGTAATACGCGTACTGGAAGGCGAAGATGACGGCCGGTCCGGAATCCATACCGCCCGCCCCATTGCCCTGAATTGTGCTGCCGACCTGTTCGGCCGGACATTGCGCGGTGGGCGCCGGATCGACAACCGCGATCTGGCTCGGGCTGGACGAGGCCACCGTCGCCGGTTGCGGATTCGGGTCGAGCTGAACGAAGGCCACCACCAATAGCCCGGCGGCGGCGACCGACCCGACGAGGACGGGCAGCCACCGTCGCGTCGAGCGATTCCGCCCCGACCGATCGATCATGGCCGCCAGCGCTTCCTCGTGCCGGAAGTAATCCGGCGCGGGCGGCTTCTCCTCCGGAAGCTCCTCGACCCACTCGGACCAGTTGTCCTGATAGTCGCGCCCCTGCTCGTCGAGTTCCCCGTTGCCAACATGAGTCATGTTCTGCCGCATCGGATCTTGCGCTGAAGGGGTGGGATCCGGCAAGGCGAGCGGCTGTAGCCGCGGTGGCGCGCCGTGGTTCGGGCCTTGCTGGGTGTGGTGCAATGCGGCGGCATCCGAGTGGATCGGGTTCTGGCGCAGGGGATCTCGCTGGATCGTTGGCTGCCCCATCGGGGCCTGCATGGTGGGTGCGTGTCCCGTCGGATCCTGCTCGGCGAATGACCTATTGCTGACCTCTGGATGAATAGGGTTCTGCCGCATCGGTACTCGTCGTCCCCGGCCGTGCACCGTAGGCGCATGCTGCATCGGATTTTGCGATCCCGGAGCGTGGCGGGTCGGTTCCGGCATGGTCGGCGCGTGTGGCCGCGCAGGTGCGGGTGGCTGCGGGTATTGCGGTGCTGATCCATGTTGGCTCGGGTCCGAAGCGGTGGGGTGCTGCGGAAGTGCCTGACGCATCGAGACCGGAGGGCTCGGGGCTCGGTGGGTGGGTGGCTCCTGGATCGGATCCCGTTGAATCGGGCCGGTCTGCCCGGGGCCCCGCGGATTCGGCGTTTGCGCACCCGGACCTTGGTGACCGGTTATGCGACGGAACGGGTCCGTTGTCATCGGCGTCGGCGCGTCGGGAACCTGGCGAAGCGGCCCGGAGGGGGTTGCGCTCTGGTCGTTCGGTACCCGGCGCAGCGGTCCGGAGTCGGTGGGTGCCTGCTCGATGGGTACTCGTCGCAGCGGTCCGGAATTCAGCGGTGCCCGCTCGATCGGAACCTCTTGGTGCGGACCGGTATTGGTCGATGATAGATCGGCCCCAATTCGGCGGAACGGGCCCGTGTCGACAGGGGGTCGGTCGATCGGAAGACGGGGTATCGGCCCGGTCTGCTCCGCGTCGATCGGGACGTGGCGGAGCGGGTCGGTATGCATCGGGGCCTGGTCGGCGGGGTTCTGGATCGGGCCGCGACGATTCGCCGGAGCCGGGCGCATCGAGCCCGGCCTGATCCGGCTTTCGGGTGGCTGTGCGATGGGGCCAGTGCGGTGCGGGCCCGGATCTTGGTGGTGTGGCACCTGATCGGGAGCCGCCGGAACCTGCGGAATCGGCATTCGGCGGTGCGGCATGGGATGGTTCGGATCCTGGTATGCCCTCGGGTCACCGAGCGGTTGTTGCGGCGCAATGCTCGGTTGCGGGCCAGTATTCTCCCGCGAGGTCATATCCGGTCGATCCATAGCCCACCTTCATCAGGTCATACCGTCAAGTGTGTCCCGCAGTTGTATCAACCCCGGCAGGATACTGCCACGCTTGCTGCGGTCGACGAAAATGAGGGCCGGTGTCGCGCAGGAAAACAGATTGTTTACGGCTCACCAGTGCACGGTCACCGGGTCGCCGACGCCGACGTTTTCGTAGTACCAGGCGGCGTCATCGGGGGCCAGGTTGATGCAGCCGTGGCTGACATTGGCATAGCCCTGCGAGTCCACCGACCACGGTGCGGAGTGTACGAAAACGCCGCCCCAGGTGAGGCGTTCGGCGTACTCGCCATTGATGACGTACCCCTCGGGCGAGCTCAGCGGAATGCCGATGGTGCGCGAGTCGAACACGACCGAACGGAACTTTTCCAGCACTGGGAAGGTGCCGGTCGGCGTCTCCCAGCCGGGCTTACCCATGGAGGCGGGCATCTGTCGGGCCACCGCCCCGCCGATGCTCACGGTAAAGGTGTGCGCCGACATATCGGCGTCACCGACCACGCCCGCATTGGTGCGGAACTCGGTGCGTGCGTTACCGACCTGTACCGTGATCAGAGCCCGAGCGGGCAGAAAACTCGTTGGCGCCCAAGTCAGTTCGCGATCGCTCGACCAGGAGAAACGGCCGGGCAGTGTGGCGGTGGCCCGGATCTCGACCGACCGTTCGGCCCGTTCGCGGTTGGCGACCGGTGCGGCGAATCGAATCGTCACCGGAGTCGCGATGCCTACTTCCTGGCCTGTCGACGGCGAAATCGCCGATACGGTGTCGACCCCGGGTTTGAGGATGGTGGTGGCGATCGCCGCTCCGGACCCGAACGCGGCCAAGGCCACGACGACGGCCGCGAGGAAGAAATATCTGAGTGCGCTCCGCATGGTTCCACCCCTTCACGCTGGTGTGGGACGCAGAAATCCATTCTAGGACTTCATGATCAACTCGACGTACCGGTTCTGTAACGGCCGTCCAGATCCACAGTTTTCGCTTCTAGGGGTGGCGTACCCGGCGCCGAGTCGGACAAACGACCAGGCGCGAGTACGATCGTTCGGTTGCAGACTCAGCCGCGCACGGCGTGCAATACGTCGGCGTGCAATGCGTCCGCGCGGGCGGTGATCTCGTCGATGCGGATCAGCACCGTCGCGAACTTATCGCCTTGTTCGGCGCTCAGCGAGCCGACATTGATTTCGATATTGAGCTGCGAGCTGGTGGCCGCGGCGCGGGCGGCGTCGGCGGCGGCACCGATATCGGTGACCACATTCGGATTGCCGATCGGCAGCAATTCCGCGGCCAGCGAGAGCACCTCGTCGGCCTCGTCGACGACGGCGGCGGGCACCCGGGCGGCCTCGATCAACGCCGCCGCAATCGCATCGGCCCGTGCGGCAGACTGCTCCGGGGTGTCCTTCGGCAATTTGTATGCGTTGCCGACGGCGGTGAACGCGGCCGCGTCGGCATCGGCCAGTGCCAGTGCGCGCTCGCGGGCCGCATCGGACGCCGCGATAATGCGGTCGACGATCGGCCGGTGCTCGGCATCCTTGGCCCGGGTGGTGTAGCGCGCGACCATCGCCACCAGTGCGGCGCCCTGTGCGGCGTGCAGTGCGGCGACGGCGCCGCCGCCGGGTGCGGGCACCTTCGCGGCCAGATCGGTCAGGTACTGCGCGAGGTTGGCCTCAGCGAAGGAGGGCTGCGACACGGCGAGTGGCCTTTCGTTTTCCTGCGACGACAGTGAAGAACTACCGCGAATACGCTACCGCCCGCACCGGGGTGGCCGGTGCAGGCCCGGCGCGTAGCTGCGGTTATGTTGAGTGCTATGCGGATCGGATTGAGCATCAACTACTCGGGCGGCTTCAAAGAGGCGGCCGCCGAGGTGGCCGACCTCGAGCAGGCCGGACTCGACATTGTTTTCGTGCCGGAGGCCTATTCGTTCGATGCGGTGAGCGCGCTCGGGTATCTGGCGGCCAAGACCACACGGCTGCAGCTGGCTTCGGGCATTCTGCAGATCTACACCCGCACGCCGAGCCTGACCGCGATGACCGCTGCTGGCCTGGACTTCGTCTCCGATGGCCGGTACGTGCTCGGCCTCGGCGCGTCGGGCCCGCAGGTGATCGAGGGCTTCCACGGCGTGCCCTACGACGCGCCCATCGGACGCACCAGGGAACTGGTGGAGATCTGCCGCAAGGTGTGGCGCCGGGAGCGGCTGGAGTACCAGGGCAAGTACTACCAGATCCCGCTGCCCGCCGATCGGGGCACCGGTCTGGGCAAGCCGCTCAAGCTGATCAATCACCCGGTGCGCGAACGCATTCCGGTGCTGCTCGCCGCGCTCGGCCCGAAGAATGTGGAGCTGGCCGCGGAGATCGCCGAGGGCTGGCAGCCGATCTTCTTCCTGCCGGAGAAGGCCAAGGAGATCTGGGGTGAATCGCTGGATGCCGGTCTGGCCAAACGCGATCCTATCCTCGGCGAGCTGGACGTCTATGCCGGTCCCGCGCTCGCCATCGGCGAGAATGTCACGCCGCTACTGGAATTCGTGAAACCGCATCTGGCGCTCTACATCGGCGGCATGGGCGCCAAGGGCAAGAACTTCTATCACGCCCTGGCCACCAAGTACGGCTATGGCGCCGAGGCGGATCGGATCCAGGAGCTGTACCTGGCGGGCAAGAAGGAAGAGGCCGCCAAGGTCGTCCCGGACGATCTGGTGCGCGACATCTCTCTGGTCGGTCCGGCCGGATTCGTGAAGGAGCGGCTCGCCGCGTTCCGCGAGGCGGGTGTCACCGTGCTGAATGTGGTGCCGATGGCGGCGACCCCGGCCGAGCGGGTCAAGTTGATCGAGCAATTGCGGGAACTGTGCTGAGCTGAAAACGACCGATCCCGGCCCCGCCGTCGCGGCGGAGGCCGGGATTCCGGTCTATCCAGGGCCGGGAGTCCGTCGCGACGACGACATCCGGCCCGCTCTCAACGCAGACTGGCGAGCGCCTCGGCCAGGGTGGTGTGCAGCGCGAACACCTGATCCAAACTCGTCATCTTCAGCTGACGACTGGTGGCCGGACCGTCGGCGACGATCACGATGGTCGTCGCGTCTGCGGCCCGCTGATGCGCTGCAACCAGCGTCGCCATCCCCGCCGAGGCGAGGAAGCTGACCGCGGTCAGGTCGATGATCAGCACCGCTGGTCTGCCATTGAGGATGGCCTCGATGGTGTTCTCCAGCGCTGGTGCGGTCGCCAGATCGACTTCGCCGGACACCGTCAGAACGGTCGCGCCATCTTGTGCCTCGACCGTGGTGGTCATCGTGTCCGCGAGGGGGTACGCATCTCCGGAGTTGGTGGTCACATCATCACAATCTGCCATGAACCCGCCTTTCGCGCTGCATTCGTCATCCAGAAATCTGGCGGTTCGTGCCGCGAAGGGGGTTCGCCACTGGGGATTTGATCGCGGGCAAGGTTACCGACATGCGGACGCGGGTGCCCAATCCGCTGTGATCTATCTCCAATTCTTCCGTCAGCGCGCGCATCATATCGATGCCGCGCCCGCGCGGACCTGGGTCGGCCGAGCGTGGTTTCCATGTTCCGGTGTCGGTGACCAGAATGACGACCTGTTGGGTATCGCATTCGGCGGTCAGTTCGACGATTCCGGGGTCGGTGGTGGCCGCCGCGGCGGGGCTCGTGGCCCGGCCGAGCAGTTCGGCCGTCGAGCTCATCGCCCGGGTGGCCCGCCCGCCGCCATTGCGGTAGGCGTGTTCGATGCTGTTGCTACACGCCTCGTTGGCCGCGGCGATGAGGTCGGAGGCGAGGTCGTGCGGCACTGCCGCAGCGGCGAGCCAGGTCTTGAGCCGCTTGCGCATGGCCGAGAGCTGATCCGGATCGGCCGGAATCTCCAGCCGCAGCGCGGCGGGCGGTTGCCGGTATACGACCATGGCGACGTCATCATCGTAGCCAGCGGCCGGACGTAGTCGCGAGAGCACCGCGTCGGCGACCTCACGCGGCAATTTACCCGCGGTATCTGCGAGTACCGCCGAGATTTTGGCGAAGCTGTCATCGATATCGACACCACGCTGTTCGACCAGGCCGTCGGTGAACAGCACCAGCGTCGAACCCGGGGTCAGCGCCGTGGTGGCCTCGGGCCGCCGTGGCGTGTCGAACGTGGCCAGCGGCACCGCCCGGCCGCCCTCGAGCAGTCTGCCGGGCTGGCCGACGTCGGCCAGAATCGGCGGCATATGTCCCGCGCTGCTGTAGCGGACCAGTCCGCGCACCGGGTCGAGCACGGCGGCGCATACGGTCGTGCACATTGCGCCGGGGATCCGGCCGGCGACGGTATCGAGTTCCGCGAGCAGCTGCGCCGGGCCGGCGCCACGCAGTAGCAAAGCCCTTGCCGCCGTACGCAACTGGCCCATCACGACGGCAGCGGACAGACCACGTCCGACACAGTCGCCGACCACGACCCCAATGGTGCCGTCGCGCAGCGGAACCACGTCGTACCAGTCGCCGCCGATCTCCAGCGGCGGTAGCGCTGGCTCATAGTGCACCGAGAACCGCGGCGGCAGTTCGATCGGACCGAGCATTGCCCGCTGCAGTGTCAGCGAGGTCGAGCGCGCCTGATCGAAGTTGCGCGCCCGCTGTACCGCCAGGCTGAGATGGCCGATGAGCAGCGAGAACAGCGTCCAGTCCGCGGCGCTGATGGCGCGCGGCGCGGCGAAGCGCAGCCACAGCGCCGCGTCGCCGGTCTCACCGAGCGGGGCGACGATGCCCTCGGAGCTCGCGGTGCTCTCCGGAATCGCGAACAGACTGCGCGCCGGTCTGCGCCGGGCCCGGTCCAGCAGTGCCCGCGCACGGGCGTCGAGCACCGTGCCCTCCGGAATGCCCTCGGCACCGGAGATATACACCTCCGGTCCGGTATTTCGGTTGGGCCACACCATGACCACCGCGGTCTCCGCGCCGACGGTGCGTCGCAACTCGTCGAGTCCGACCGCGAGCACCTCCACCACGCTGGTCGCCGCACCGACGGCGGTGGCAAGCCGGGAGGCCGCCTGATCGCGGGCCTGCGCATCGTGTTCGGCGGTGACATCGCGGATGGTGCCGACGAAGATCTGCTCGTACTTCTCCGGTTCGACCATCGCGCTGGTGCTCACCGCGAGCCAGACGGTGCGGCCGTCACGATGTTTGACCGGAATCACGAAACGCTGCGCCTCGGCGCCGAGATCGGGATATCGCGGACCGTCGCGAGTTGTCCAGGGATGCGGCAGCGGGAACGGCAGTTCGGCGGCGCCGTATCCGGTCAGCGCGCCGAAGGCGGAGTTGACCTCGATAATGGTGCCGCGCGCGTCGGCCACGAAGAAGCCGTCCTGCAGCGATTCCACCAGCGCGGTGCGGAAGGCGTCGCGCCCGACGAGATCATTGATGCGCGAACGCTGTTGTTCGGCGCGGCGGGTGCCGTCGATATAGCCGCGGGTGGCGATGTCCAGGGCGGCGAGGGTCTGCAGCAAGAATTCCAGTGCGGTTTCGGCGCGTTTGGCGGTTTCGCTCGCGCCCGCGGTGCCCGACTCCGTGGCTTGTACTACGCGATAGTGGTTTTCGGTGAGATCGAGCAGGCTGATGCCCTCGACAAGGGCGCGGCGGCCGAGTTCGTACCCCTCCCCGAGACCGGCCTGCGACGGTGAGTCCAGGTGGCGCCGTAGCGCATCCGCGTAGGCGTCGAGAAATGCGGCCAGCGCCGCGCTCATGTCTCCTCCTCGCTCGCGCTCGGCTCCGTCGTGACCGCGGTGACGGCTTTTCGCTCGCTACGCTGGCTCATGTCTGCACCTCGCTCGGCGCCGACGCCGCCAGTACGCCGCCCCGATGACGTGCCGCGAGCACCAAGGCGTCGTCGGTGTCCTTGGCATGCCTGGCCAGGATTTCGGCGGTGATCTCGGCGGTGGATTTGGACAGATCGATGCCGCTGTCGGCGGATTCGGTGACGATGCCGTCGGTCGACATCAGCAGCAGATCGCCGGGGCGCACCGGAATGGATTGTGCCTGGAGGTTCTGGGGTAGCCGATAGCCGACGATGCCGCCGGTCAGCAAGACTGTCGCGCGCATGGTGAGTCCCGCGGGACCAGTGGTCAGAATCCGGGATTCGACATTGCCGACGCCGAGCCAGTGCACCGTATCGGCGGTCCCGAACAGCGCCAAAGACACTGCCGCACCGCGGGTATCGGCCATGGCTCGATGACACAGCACCATCAGGACATCCAGTGGTTCGGCGCGGTTCTCCGAGAGCACCTGCGCTGCGCGATCGGCGGCGTCGGCAGCCGCCGCACCGTGGCCGAGTCCGTCCAGAACAGCGAAGAGCGCCGCGCCGCCGCCCGCGTCGAGTACGACGCCGCGATCACCGGAGACCCGCTGGCCGGGTAGGGCGCGACCGGCCACCGCCCATTCGATCCGGCCGATGATCCCGTCCTCATGCACCGTTGGGTACCCACTTCCACATCTCAACCAACGTGCCGCGTCCGGGTGCGGATTCGACGGTGAGACGGTCCATCAGACGGCGCGCGCCGGGCAGGCCGAGTCCGAGACCGCGGCCGGTGGAGTATCCGTCGTCGAGCGCGCGGGCAATATCGCGAATACCCGGTCCCTGGTCCTCGGCCTGGACGACCAGCGCCTGGCGACCTTCTCGGTCATCGACCAGCAAACGTATTTCGCCACTGCCCGCATAACTGGTGATATTGCGGGCGATCTCGGAGATCGCCGTCGAGATCATGGTCACATCTGTCAGAGAAAATCCGAGCTTGGCCGCCAGCTCACGTCCGGCTTGACGCGCGATCACGATGTCACCCGACACCTTGACCACGATCACCAAGTTCTCAGCGGCCACTGTCACGACCATCTCGCTGGCGGCGGGCCGGGGTTTTGCGGTTCAGCCACGCCAAGCCCTCTTCCAGGTCGAGGGCGGTGTGCATGTCCTCGAAGGTGAGGCCCAGTTGCACCATGGCGAACGCTACTTCGGGTTGCAGTCCGACGATGACCGTTTCGGCACCGCGGAGCTGCGTCATGTGCGCGATGGTACGCAGCGATCTCGCGGCGAACGAATCCATCACATCGATCGCCGTGACATCCACGATGATTCCGTGTGCTCGGTATTTGCTGACCTGTTTCATCAGGTCGTCCTGGAGACGTTCGGTATCCGCGTCGGTCAGGGCTGACTGAACCGACGCGATCAAATAGGTGCCTTGTTTGAGTATCGGAACCGGCATAGGTGGTCCCGATCAGCGCCCATCGCGCTCGGTGAGCATGCGATCCGTTACCCGGGTCACCTCATAGCCGAGTAGGCGTTCGGCCTCTTCGATACCGCCCTGGAGGTCGCCGACCGCGTTCATCTTGGACAGATCCAGGCCGATGGTCACCAGGGTGAGCGCGATCTCGGAGGACAGGCCGGTAATGATCACATTGGCGCCCATCAGACCGGACGCGTCGACGGTCTGCACCAGATGGTTGGCCACCGTGGAGTCGATCTTCGGCACACCGGTGATATCGATGACGACCACCTTCGCGCGATTGGCGCGAATGGCGCGCAGCAGCTGTTCGGTGAGCTGGCGAGCGCGCTGCGAGTCGAGCACACCGATGATCGGCAGGATGAGCAGCTGCTCACGGACCTGGAGCACCGGGGTGGACAGCTCGCGAATGGCTTCCTGCTGCTGGCGGATGACGCGTTCGCGCTCCTGCACGAACGAGATGGCGACGGTGCTCGCGATGCGGTTCGCGGCGGGCTCGTAGGCGTCCAGGACTGCATTCAGTAAGTCGAAGTCGGCCTGGTACTTCTCGAACAGCGAGCGAGCGAGCACGTCACGCAGGAGCAGCACGATGCCGAGGACCTCGTCGGTGTCGACTCCTCTCGGAATGATGCGTTCGGACAGATCGCGTGCGTAGGCCTGCAAGGCCTCGACGCTACCGGTCACGAGCACCTCGACGTAGTTGTCGTACATGGAGGTCGCCTCGGAGAAGATCTCCTCCGGGGTCATCGCGGTCAGCAGCTGGGCATCGGTGATCCGCCTGGCCCACTCTTCGCGCAGCGCAGTTCGGTTCTGCCGCAAGTGTTCGACCAGCTGTGGAAGCAGCGTGTCGACGGGTCCTACGGGCAGAGAATCCGCCGAAAGGCTCATGGACACCTCGGACATGGAAATTCCAGCCCCTTTCGACGGGATTGTCGGGATAGTCGTACCTTCGGCTGCGCGCCGATACCGAGCCTAGTCATACCCCATCTCGGTCGCCGGTGAAACCTGCCGTTAGCTCGATGGTAGATCCGAACCCTCGGCCTGCGGCGCGAATCCACGTGCCAGGGCTGCGAGCGCTTCGTCGAGGTAGACGGTCAGGTGAGTGTCGGCGCGGGTGAGCCAGGCATCGAAGGCGGCACGCGCGGCGGCCAGTGTGGTACGGCCGACGGCGAGCGGGAGCAGGCCGTCCTCGGGTTCGCCGAGTCGACGCGCGGCGAAGGCGCTCACCGCGCGCTCCCAGGCGTCGTAATGTGCGCCAGCAGTGGCGGCGAGCGCGGGCACGCTGCCGACCAGCTGCATGCGAATGCGCAGTTCGGGCACGTCCTCGGCGCGATATCGGTTGGCGTTCACCACGACTCGGCGCACTGCGGTCATCATCGGCTCGTCATCGGGCACGGTGGCGAAGGCCGCGCGCAGTGCCGCGACCTCGTCGTCGAACTGGTACCAGAGCACTTCCGCCTTGGACGGGAAGTAGCGGAAGAAGGTGCGTCCGCTGATACCAGCGGCGGTGGCGATCTGGTCGACGGTGGTTTCGTCGAAGCCCTGTTCGGTGAACAGTCGCATGGCGATCAGTTCGAGTTCGCGCTTGGTCGTGCCGCGTGGACGGCCCCGCACCCTGGCATCTGTCACGGTATTGATTATGTCAGTCGCTGACGATAATCTCGCGGCATGTTGGAAAGTGTCGCGGACCACAGTGTGGCCGCGCGGCTGACCTGGCCGGAAGCTGGTGAGCGCGCCGCCGCGGGCGCGATCCTGGCCGTGCCGGTGGGGTCGACCGAACAGCACGGACCGCATCTGCCGCTGTCGACCGATACCGATATCGCGGTGGCATTGTGCGCGCGATTGGCCGAACTGCGCCCGGATGTGCTCGTGGCACCGCCGATTCCCTATGGATCCAGCGGTGAACACGCGGGTTTCGCCGGCACGCTGTCGATCGGGCGGACCGCCCTGGAGTTGCTGATCGTGGAGCTGTGCCGTTCGGCCACGGATACCTTCGACCGCATCGTGCTCGTCAACGGGCACGGCGGCAATCTCGAACCGCTGCGCGCGGCCGCGGCGCTGCTGCGCAGTGAATCCCGTGACGTGCGGGTGTACATGCCGCGCTATCCGGGTGATCCACACGCGGGCCGCGCCGAGACCTCCATGCAATTGGCGCTGCGGCCCGATGTCGTCCGTGCCGAGCTCGCCGTCGCCGGCGATACCCGGCCGCTGGCTGAGATCCTGCCGCTGCTGCGTGCCGGGGGAGTGCGCGCGGTGAGCGCCAATGGCGTACTGGGCGATCCGAATGGCGCGAGCGCCGCAGAGGGCCATGCCCTGCTGCAGCAACTGACCACTGACCTGAACGAACAGATCCGGCTGTGGTGGCCGGTGGCTTCCCCGAAAGGACCCCTCTCGTGAACCCCTGGTTCGAAACCGTTGCCGAAGCGCAGCGGCGGGCAAAGAAACGACTACCGAAATCGGTGTACGGCGCGCTGATCGCCGGATCCGAGCGCGGCCAGACCATCGAGGAAAATCAGCGGGCCTTCACCGAACTCGGCTTCGCGCCGCACTGCGCGGGTCCGATCGGCGCTCGTGACCAGTCGACAACCCTGCTGGGACAGCAGCTTTCGATGCCGGTGCTGATCTCGCCCACCGGCGTGCAGGCGGTGCACCCGGACGGTGAGGTGGCCGTAGCGCGTGCGGCCGCGGCGCGCGGCATCGCCATGGGACTCAGTTCCTTCGCGAGCAAGCCCATCGAGGAGGTCATCGCGGCGAATCCGGCGACCTTCTTCCAGCTGTACTGGTGCGGTTCGAAAGATGAGATCCTGCAACGGATGTCGCGCGCCAAGGCGGCGGGCGCGGTCGGTCTGATCCTGACCCTGGACTGGTCCTTCTCACACGGACGCGACTGGGGCAGCCCGGTGATCCCGGAAAAGCTCGACTTGAAAACCATGCTGAGATTCGCACCGCAGACCCTGGCGCGGCCGCGCTGGCTCGCGACTTACGCTCGGTCCGGGCATATTCCGGATCTCACCGCGCCGAATATGGCCGTCGGCGATGGACCGGCACCGGGCTTTTTCGGTGCGTACGGCGAGTGGATGGGCACGCCAGCACCGGATTGGGCCGATGTGGCGTGGATCTGCGAGCAGTGGGCTGGTCCGGTCATGCTCAAGGGGGTGATGCGGGTCGACGACGCGCAGCGCGCAGTCGACGCCGGTGTCGCGGCGATCTCGGTATCCAATCACGGCGGCAATAATCTCGACGGCACTCCGGCGGCGATCCGGGCCCTGCCCGTGGTGGCCGATGCGGTCGGGTCACAGATCGAGGTGGTGCTCGATGGCGGCATCCGGCGCGGCAGCGATGTGGTGAAGGCGGTGGCGCTGGGGGCACGCGCGGTAATGATCGGGCGGGCCTATCTGTGGGGCCTGGCCGCGAACGGGCAGGCGGGCGTCGAGAATGTGCTCGACATCCTGCGTGGCGGTATTGATTCGGCGCTGTTGGGACTGCGTAAGACCAGTGTCGGCGAGCTCGATCGCAGCGATCTGGTGGTGCCGGACGGGTTCGAACGGGCGCTCGGTGTACCGGCGGGCGCCGTACAGTCTGCTTGACCGGCGGTCGGGCTATTCGGGGGCGGCGGCTCTTCGATGATGGGTGAGCAGCGTGTCGTAGATATCGGCGAGGGCGGCCAATTGCTGGCGGTCCAGTATGTCCACCATATGTCTGCGCACGCTGCGCACATGAGCGGGCGCGGCGGTGCCCAGCACCTCCGCGCCGCGCGGGGTGAGCCGCGCCGCGGTACGGCGGGCATCGTCGGGAATCGGTTCCCTGGCGACCAGCGCGCGCTTCTCCATCCGGGTGATCTGATGGGAGAGCCTGCTCTGCGACCATTCGAGTTTGGTGGCCAGATCGGCGAAGGTGAGTCGGTGGTCGGGCGCGTCGGCTAGATAGGCGAGCACCGAATATTCGACGTAGGTGAGGTTCGACTCCCGGGATGAGTCGCGCCCGACCGCGGCGGCGATGAGGTCGCGGGTGCGCACATATCCCACCCACGCACGCATTTCGACATCATCGAGCCAGTGGGGATCGGTCACGAGTGCGCTCCAAACTCTGACATATCAGGTGGATTGTCGTGCCGCGTTTGTCGCGCGACAACTGCCAGATCTGAGAGGTAGCACTGCTGGGGTTGAACGTGCAACCTTTTGACGCGATGCATCGAGTGAGGCTTGCCTAAGCAATGGTCGGCCGGTGATCGGCCGATACGCTCGCTGTGCTCGTGACCAGCCTGCGTAGACCGATCCCAGGCCCGCCCGAAGGAGTGCGTCCGTGACCGCGCCGGATTTCCGCTATTCAGATCTGCTGCCGATCGGCGCCGACGACACCCCATACCGGTTGATCACCACCGAGGGCGTCAACACCTTCGAACACAACGGCCGCACCTTCCTGCAGGTCGAGCCCGAGGCGCTGCGCCTGCTCACCGCCGAGGCGATGCACGACATCAGCCACTACCTGCGGCCTGCGCACCTGTCCCAGCTGCGCCGGATCATCGATGATCCCGAGGCCAGTGGCAATGACCGCTTCGTCGCGCTGGACCTGCTCAAGAATGTCAACATCTCCGCGGGCGGCATCCTGCCGATGTGCCAGGACACCGGCACCGCGATCGTCATGGGCAAGAAGTCCGAGGGCGTGCTGACCGGTGTGGATGACGCCGAATGGATCAGCCGCGGTGTATTCGACGCGTATACCAAGCTGAACCTGCGCTACTCGCAGCTCGCGCCGATCACCATGTGGGACGAGAAGAACACCGGCACCAATCTGCCCGCGCAGATCGAGTTGTACTCCACCCCGGGCGATCCCGCACATCCGTCGTACAAATTCCTCTTCATGGCCAAGGGCGGTGGCTCGGCCAACAAGTCGTTCCTGTACCAGGAAACCAAGGCGGTGCTCAATCCCACGCGCATGCTCCAGTTCCTGGACGAGAAGATTCGTTCGCTCGGCACCGCCGCGTGCCCGCCGTACCACCTCGCGGTCGTCATCGGCGGCACCAGTGCGGAATTCGCGTTGAAGACGGCGAAATACGCTTCGGCACACTACCTGGACACGCTGCCCACCGAGGGTTCGCTGGCGGCACATGCCTTCCGGGATCTGGAGCTGGAAGAAGAGGTCTTCAAGCTCACCCAGTCCTTCGGCATCGGCGCGCAGTTCGGCGGCAAGTACTTCTGCCACGACGTGCGGGTCGTGCGGCTGCCCAGGCACGGCGCGAGCTGCCCGGTCGCGATCGCGGTGTCCTGCTCGGCCGACCGGCAGGCGCTGGCCAAGATCACACCCGAGGGTGTGTTCCTGGAACAGCTCGAGCGCGAGCCCGCACACTACCTGCCGGAGCAGACCGACTCCATCCTCGGCGGCGATGTGGTCGAGGTCGACCTGAACCGGCCGATGTCGGAGATCCGCGCGGAGCTGTCGAAATACCCGGTGAAGACCCGGCTTTCGCTGACCGGCCCGCTGGTGGTGGCCCGCGATATCGCGCACGCCAAGATCAAGGAACGCCTCGACGCGGGTGAGCCGATGCCGGAATACCTGCGCGAGATGGCCGTGTACTACGCGGGTCCGGCCAAGACGCCCGAGGGCTACGCCTCCGGTTCCTTCGGTCCGACCACCGCAGGCCGGATGGACTCCTATGTCGATCAGTTCCAGGCCGCCGGCGGGTCGTTCGTCATGCTGGCCAAGGGGAATCGCTCGGCCCAGGTGACCAAGGCGTGTAAGGAACACGGCGGTTTCTATCTCGGTTCCATCGGCGGACCCGCGGCGCGACTGGCGCTGGATTGCATCAAGTCCGTCGAGGTCCTGGAGTATCCGGAGCTGGGCATGGAGGCGGTCTGGAAGATCGAGGTCGAAGACTTTCCGGCGTTCATCGTTGTGGACGACAAGGGCAACGACTTCTTCGCCGAAACCCAGAAGCCGATTGCGTTGCGCGTGCGGACGCGTTCGGCCGAGCGCGTCTGATCACCGCCGGAGTCAACCTTCGGCCCCATCAGGGCATTGGCGCGGACACGGAAATGTCCCCCCGATTGCCGGGTGGCATTGCCCTCCAAGCAAGGCACCCTTGAACTGGGGAACATCGCTGCACTGGTGTCGATGGAGGTCGAGGAGGGCTATGAGTACGTCGTTTCGTATCTCGGAATCGGCCAGCCGTAGGTTGGCCGAACGCGCCGCTCGTGCGGGGACAAGTTCGACCGCACTGCTCAACCGTCTGATCCGAGAGGGTTTCGATCAGCTCGACTATCCCGGAATCGTCTTTCGAGGTCCCATCTCCGACCGCCGGGCAGCGCTGGCCGCCGGACCGGATGTGTGGGAAGTCGTTGCGCGCCTACAGGAACTCGACGGACCGGTGGAACGCCGGATCGCCGTGTTGAGTCAGCTATCGGATCTGCAGGCGCGCAAGATCGAAATCGCGATCGCCTATGCCCGGGCGCACGGGACGGAGATCGACGAGCGGATTGATCGCAATCGTGATGCGGCGGAGGGGATTCGCCGCTCGGGGTGGGCGCGTCCCGCCTGAGCTTTGGGAGGGCATTGTGGCCCGGCCCGAACACCCCGTCGAAATCTGCACCCTTTGTCAGGATTCGCACCGTTTGTGCCTGCGGATCCCGACAAAGGGTGCTTTTGTGTTCGGCGGCAGTCGGCTTGCAGGCAAAACTCCTGGGGCCCAAGCGCAGTCGGTCTTCTCGTGGAGTTGTTGGCTGAGAAGGCGGATGGGTTATCGGTTTCTCGACGGTAGCTGGGAGTTGGTGATTGTGATCCACAACACTGGAATACATTGTGGACAGCGGGATTTCCGCTGCGACAAATCGGGCGTGGCACAGGATGTTTCGGACATTGGTGACTTATTGTGCTGTGCATATGTGGACAGCTATGTGAATGGTGTCTGTTCGGACGCGGTGGTGTCCGCGCATTCGCCGGTGTGTTGCTGTCGATGATCGGCGGTCGGGGTGCTGGTCGCCGGAGCGGGGTTGCCCGCTGTGGGGAGCCGATGTAGATGCGGGGTGGTTCGCGGCAGGGTCGCTACTATCGCTGGCATGTTGCTGACGCGTCGTGCCCGGCTGGGCATACCTGCCGCCCTGTTTCCGGCGATCGTCGCCGTCGGGCTGGCGATGCCCACCGCGACCGCCGCACCGGTCGAACAGCGCGAGGTGGCCAGTAACGCGAGCGGAACCGAGGGCCTGGAGCCGGGGCTCGCCACGGCGTACACAATGGCGGAGAACCAGGCGCATGCCGAGGGAGTCTCGCTGTACATCAATTCCGGCTACCGCACGCCCGCCGAGCAGCAGGCGCTGTGGGACGACGGAGTGCGAACCTACGGCAGCCCCGACGAAGCGCGCCGCTGGGTGCTGCCGCCCAATGAGTCGCCGCATGTCCAGGGCCGGGCCATCGATGTCGGGCCGCAGGCCGGTGCGCAGTGGCTGGAGACGAACGGAAACCGCTGGGGCCTGTGCCGGATCTATCAGAACGAGTGGTGGCACTTCGAACTCGCCACCACACCGGGCGGGATGTGCCCGGCGCTGCGCGCCGATGCGAGCGACGGCGGCGGCCGAGCTCCAGCGCCGTCGTTGCCGAATCCGCCGGTCCTGCCGATTCCGCCATCGATTCCGATTCCGCCGTGGCTCAGCAGTTTGCTCGGGTTGTAGCTCCGCATCGCGAGCGACCCGATCGGCCCGCGGTTTCAGCCGACGGGCACCGGCTCCGAGATCTCATCCTGGGTGGGTGATGTCCGAATCGGCAGCGCCCAGCACAGTACGGCCGTGCTGATCGTGCTCAGCGCACAGACGGCGACGATGTAGCAGCTGACCGCCGTGGAGGTCGAGCCAGCGGTCCACAGCGCGGTCGCGATGAGCGGTGCCAGCGCGCCGCCGAGGATCACCGAGGTCTGCACGATGAGCGAGGTGCCCGAATAGCGCACCGACGCCGGGAACATCTCGGCGACAATGATTCCGCCGACGCTGTGGCTGATCGGTAGCGTCACCCCCATGCCGAGCAGTGCGAGCAGAACCACGGCCTTGTTTCCGGTGTTCAGCAGCGGGAAGTAGACCGCGCACCACACCGTCAGCGCGGCCGTGCCCGCCAGGAATACCCGACGCGTGGTACTGCGGTCGGCGAGCGCGCCCCACAGCGGCATGGTCGCGGCCCAGACGAGCGAGGCGATGATGACGCCGAGTAGCAGGAAGTTTCGGCTGAATCCGAGTGCTTTGGTCCCGTAGCTCAGGGTGAATGCCATGAAGATATAGACGACCGCCGAGGTGGCGATCGCGGCGAACAGGATCAGCAACAGTCGAACGGGTCCCACCCGCAGGGCGTCGCGCAGCGGGAAGGCCGCGACCTCGCCGCGCCGGATGAGGGCGGCATGGTCCGCGGATTCGGTGATGCCGAGCCGTACCCAGAGCCCGACAAGGACGAGAATCGCGCTGAGCAGGAATGGAATTCGCCAACCCCAGGACAGGAATGCCGACTCCGGCAGCAGCGCGCTGGTGCCGAGGAAAATCGCATTGGCCAGCACCAGTCCGGCCGGTGTGCCCATCTGCGGAAAGCTGGCGTACCGATTGAGCCGCCCGCGCGGCGCGTGCTCCATCGACAGCACGACCGCACCAGCGCCCTCGCCGCCGAGTCCGACGCCCTGCACCAGTCGCAGGCCGACCAGCAGTGCGGGAGCCCAGAATCCGATGCTGTCGTAGGTGGGGATCGCGCCGATCAGCGTGGTGCTCACACCCATGAGGATCAGCGAGACCACGAGGGTGGTCTTGCGGCCGATCCGATCGCCGTAGTGGCCGAACAGCAGTCCGCCGATCGGCCGCGCGCCGAAGCCGACGGCGAAGGTGCTGAATGCCGCCAGTGTCGCGGCGGCGGGGCTCAGCGTCGGGAAGAACTGCTTAGTGAAGATCAGCGCGGACGCCGTGCCGTAGAGCATGAAGTCGTACCACTCGAGGGTGGTGCCGACCAGGGTGGCGATGGCGACCTTGCGGTGGGTCGGGGTGGAGCTCGAAGACACTGCTATCCATTCGGGTTTCAGCCAACGCGGGCGGGAGCGCCCGGCATATTGTCCAGTGCGAGGCCGCCTTCGATCCCGTTCGGGACACGGCGGCGGTTGGGGGAGCCGAGGGCCGAGGTGAGGTCGGTGCCGTCGTGCTCGGCGAGCAGATCACCACTGTCCCATACCAGTAGCGTGGCGCTGACGGTGTTCTCGGCCGCCGAATGCGCGAGATCGTAGTGCGCGCAGCCCGGGACGTGCGGATAAGTGATCCACAAGTCGTAGCCGGTCATGAACAGGTCGAGGTCGAACTGCACACTCAGGCCCAGCAGTTCGCTGCGGCCGTTGTCATCGACGCCCGCGAAGGCCTCGTCGAGTGCGAGCAGGCGCGGGGCCTGCGGGTCGGCCGAATCGAGCATGACGTGCGCGGCCGCGAAGAGCGGCAGATGCAGCGAAACCGACTGCTCACCACCCGACAGCGCGCTGTGCCGGGCCACGGTCAGCTTGTCCTCGCTGCCGTCGGCCGAGATGAGGGTGAAGGAGAACACCCGCCAGGTCCGGTAATCCAATGTCGCGGCGAGGATTTCGGGATACGAACGCTCCGGATGCGCGGCGCGGGCGGCGCGGATCTCGGCGGCGAAGTGAGCGCGGATCGCCGCCAGATCGTCGGCGACGAGCGAGGATGCGTCGCGGTCGAGCAGCTTGCACATGGCGCGGGCGGCATCGGAGAGACTGTCGGACAGGACCCAGTGCACGCCGATCGTATTGCCCGAGGACATGCGGCGCTGTTTCATCTCCGCGCCCATACGGGCGATGAGATCGCGTGCATCGCTGGTGCGTTCGTGGATCTGCTGGGCCAGACCGGTCAGCAGCGCATCCTCGAGAATGCGGCGTTCGGCATCGGTGAGCAGCAATTCCTGATCGCGGCGGGCGGAATCGATGCGGGTGGCGAAATCCGCGAGCGCCGACAAACCGTTGTCGTCCTGGACCCCGACCACCGTCAGGCCGTCCGCGGCATCCCACTGCAGCCGGTAGTCGCGGCCGGAACCGGCGAGCGCGGCATCGAATTCCTGCAGCGCCGAGGTGACCGCACTGCGGGTGGATTTGCGGGCGGCCTCGCCCGCCCGCACGGATGACGTGGCGGCGGTGAGATTGTCGAAGAGTTCGGCGACCTCGTCGGGCAGCACCTGTGGTTCGGCCTCGGGTCCGGCCGCCGAAATGCGGTAGAGCAGCTGTTCGGGGGTCGACCAGGCGGCATCGCTGCTGGGCCAGCGGCTGTCGGTGGGAGCGCCGAGCAAGGTGAGCAGATCCGGTTGTGCGTAGGGCGCGAGGGCCTGCACATCGGCGAGCACCTCGGTGAGCGCGGTGCCCAGCGATTCGTGTGCAGTACGGAAGGCCGCCTCGGCGTCACCGATCGCCTCGATCGCCGCATTCGCGGCCTTGCGGGCGGCCTTCTGCTCCGCCCTGGTCGATTCGATCTTCGCGCGGGCCTGTTCGAGTTCGCGATCGATATCGGCGGCGCCCGCACCCAGTGCCTCGCGCAGCGTTTCGAGCTTGCGCAGCTGTTCCTGGTAGCCCGCATCGGCGGCCTCGGCCTCCTCGGCGAAGGCCTCGGCCAGATCGCGGGCCTCATCGAAGCGGTCCGAACCCTCGCGTTCGCGTTCGCGCTCCCGTTCGTGGTCGGCGCGCAGCCGCAGCAGGCCGGTTCCGGTGTTCTCGAAATGGCGGATGGCGGCGGCGAGGGCATCGATCTCGCGGGCATCGCGCGGGGTGCGGTGCGCTTGGGCGACCGAACGCAACTTCTTCTCCACCGCGGACGCCTCGGCCACCGCTTGGTCGAGGTCGCGCTCGGCCTGTGCCACCACCTCGGAGCGCGACCGCATCATGCCCGCCGATTCCGATACCGCGCGCAGGGCGGCGGTGACCGCCGACGGGCGCGGTAATGCCTTGGCGGCAGCGGAGATTCGCGCGAGTTCGGCAGCGGCGGCGGCTTCATCGGCCTGTGCTTGGCGCTGGGCTTGCTCGGCTGCCTCGAGCGCGGCGGCGAGTTCGGTGAGCCGGACTTCCCGGCGCTTGGCGCGGGCGGTGGCGCCGATGAATTCGGCCTCGGGCTTGTGGTGGCGACCCACCTGCACCCCTTGGCGGAACCCGCCGGTGGTACTCACCGCGACCGCGCTGCCGAGATCTGAGTCCTCGTCGTACAGGGCGATGGAGGCGAGAACATCGGCGACGACCTGCTGGGGCACGGTCAGGTCGGCCGAATCATCCTCGACGACAAGGACATCGGCGAGTGTGCGCCCGGACGGCCTGGCCTCGGGCGGTAGCGGAACCAGGAACTGATCGGAGGTGTAGTCCGGGCGTTCGGCTGCTGCGCAGATCCAACTGTCGAGCAGATCGGCGGCATGCAGGGCGGCCTCGATGCCCGCGGCCTGCTCCGGAGTCACCGAATCAGCGAAGCGAACCAGCCGCCACAGCGGAGCACCCGCACGTCCCTCGGCCTTGCGGGCGCGAGCGGCGAAAACCGGTGGTGCCTCGTCGCGTTGGCCCGCGACGGCGTCGCGTTCGGTGCGCAGCGCGACAATACGGTCACCGGCCAGCGCGGCGCTGGCCCGCGCTTCCTGACGGCGGGTGCGAATGTCGTCGAGGAGCGGTTCGGCGCGTTCGGCCAGCACCTCGCCGACACCGGCGCCCGCATCGGAGCCCGCAGTGGCCAATGCCGCGTCGAGCGCCTCGAAAAGGCCCTTCCGAATGGGGGAGTACACCTCTCGATGCGCATCCCACCAGGTGCGCAGTGCGCCAGCGGCTTCGGTGCGAGCCAGTACAACGGCGGCCTCGGCGGCGGACACCTCGGCAGCGGCCGATTCGCGCAGCGCCCGTGCCCGTTCGGCGAGCTGTTCGGCCCGAGTCCGTTCGGCCGTGGCGGAATCCATCAGACCCAGCGCCTTGCGGACCGCGCGCACATCGGCGTCGCGCTCCTCGGCATGTCCGCGGACCGCGGCGGTGAGCTGGTCGCCACGAGCCTGGTCGGCCGATCCGGCCCAGGTGATACCCGCCTCTTCGGCGGCGGCACGCAACTCGTCCTCACCGCGCGCCAAGGCGGCCGCCGCCTGCTGTACGGCCGCCCTGGCGCGCTCGGCCTCCTGGCCACGCTGATCGAGGGTCTGGCGCGCCTTGAGCGCCTTATCCCGGTGCACGCCGGCCGAGGTCTCCAGGCGGCGCACCGCGTCGGCGAGATCGTCGAGCTGCTGTTTGCCCTCGTAGGCGCTGGAGCGCTGCAGGGTTTCCCGGTCGGCGAGGGCCTGTTCGTAGGCGCGGTCGGCATCGTCGGCGCGCGCCTCGGCGGCGGTGCGTTCGGCCTCGCGACGTTCGCGCAGTGCGGTGGCGGCGAACAGTGCGGTGCTCGCGTGGGTCACCGCGTCCAGCCGGGTGCGCACCTGGTCGACATCGGTCTTCGCCTGTACCGCAAGGTATTTCCGGTACACCCCCACGAAGGACCTGGTGGCCGTGTCGGCGTGGACCAGCCCCTCGAGCGTGCGCCCGACCTCCTCCATATCGCTGAACGAGCGGGCCGCGTCCAGAATCAGCTGCTCGTCGAGCGGGCGCAGACCATCGGTGAGCGCCTGTGAAAGTCCGCGCGGATCTAGGTTTTTCGCGAGCTGCGGGCGGCGCAGCGTGAGAATGAGGTTGATCAGCTGGTCGTAGCGCTGGGTGCCGAGGCCGAACATGCGCGCGTCGATCGCATTGCGGTATTCGACCGGACGGTCGACGATGGCGTCGGTGCCGATCTGCTCGGCCAGCTGTTTGCGGGTGAGCGGCCGGTCATCGGGGCCGATGAGCGAAAAGTCCACGCCCGCACGGCCGTCGGCGACGAAATACCAGCGGGTGACCTTATCGGAGGAGCGGGTGGCGCGCATGCCGATGCCGATGGTGACGACCTCCGGATCGTCCCATTTACCGCGTGCGAACTCCATCCACACATACGAATATGCCGATTCCTGCTTGCGGTACAGCAGATTCGACTTCATGGTGCGCTCTTCACCGGCGAACGGGTTGAGCCTGCGCGGTTCGATCCGGCCGTCGAGTACGAACGGGAACAGCACCTCCAGGGCCTTGGTCTTACCGGAACCGTTGGGTCCGCGCAGTACCAGCCTGCCGTCGGCGAAGCAGTACTCCTGGTCGCGGTAGTCCCACAGGTTGATGATCCCGGCGCGGGTCGGGACGAACCGCACTCCGCCGTGGATGAGCGACATGTTTCAGATCCCTTCCGTACCAACGCTGTCGGCTCCGATGCTGTCGGAGGCGGTGACGAATAATTCGGCGGCGCGCTTCGTGCGGACGGTGACGACCGCGCCGCGGTAGCGCGCCAGGGCGGGCAGGATGATCAGGCCGTCCGTGACCACTTGGACCAGGCGCAGCCGTTCGAGCAGGGCGGTCACCTCCCTGGTCAGTCCGGGCACATCGGCCTGCCATTGCGCGGCGAAGGTGACACCGTAGCGGTCGGTGAGCGCCTGTACGGTTTCGCCGACCCAGCTCGCTTCGACGAAGGGGTAGGTCGCCCGCACCGTGGCCATCGCCTCCGTATCCGGATACGAATCCGAATCCTGTTCCACCACTTCGAGATCGGTCGATGGGAGGTCGGCGAGCGGGACGAATACGGTGGATTCCGGAATGGCGCCGTCGAGCTGTTCGGCCAGTGCGACCGCCGGATCGGGTGCACCGTGGCGGACCGGTACCGGGTGATCGATATCGAGTACGCGGTCGGCGATCTCACCGACCAGCAGCAGCGCCACCTGCGCCAGCGTGCCGGTGCCCGGGAAGCGGATATCGGAGAGGCGGCCGGAGACATCGATCAGCGAGACGCCCTCGGCCCGGCGTTCGGCGCGCAGCCCGGTGAACAGTTCGACATCCGCGACGACCCGGTCCTGCATCAGCAGCGGACGTTCGTCATAGGCCAAATCATCCGCATAGACGACCGGACGCTCGATGAGGCCGCGGCGTACCCGGCGCGCGGCGTCGGCGGCCGCCGCATTGGCGGCCGGGCCGTGCGCCATGGCGTCCTCGGTGAGCAGACCGCTGACGCTGTGCAGATGCTGTAGCGCGCGTGGCGGGCGGAACAGGGCGAAGACCACCGGTCGGTCGATGTCGTAGAGCGCCTCGCCCGCCTCCGGATCGGCGGCCCAGCCGCCCGCGTCACCATCGGCCAGTGTGAGCGCGCCGCGGTGCGCGAGCCAGCCGACGGCGTCGACGAAGGCATCGCGGTCGGCGGCGCGGTCCGGGGACAGTTCGAGGCCGTCGACCCGGCCGGTATAGGCGGCCACTTGATCGGCCAACTCCGACAACGTGATCTGATCACCCGCGCGGCCGAGGGCGGCCAGTGCCAGGGCCAGGTAGGCGTAGCGACGGCGGTCGAAGACGCGGTCGGTCACGGCGCGAGCCGGTTTGCCGGAGTCGAGGCGATCGACGACCGGGAACAGCCGGGCGGTCGTTTCGGTGACCTCGAGTCGGTAGCCGAACAGTTCGGCCAGGTCCTCGCGGAGTTCGGTGGCCCAGCGGCGGATCAGCGGCAGCGCGATCCGATCCGGAAAGGTCCTGGTGACCAGGTGGTTGGCGAGGATGACCCGGGCGGCGCGCTGGTAGTTGTCCAGGGCAAGGGAGTCGACGCGGCGGGCGTGGATCATGCGCGCCGTCCCCGGGCCGTCTGCTCGACCTGGAGTCGGCGGTTGTTCAAATGCAGGAGGCCGCGGGCGGTGTGGACCACGGTCGAGCCGGGATGTTCGGAGACGGTGAGAGTGACGCCGCTGTCGGAGCCGGTGGTGCCGTCGACGCGGCCGCTGACCGGAACCCATGCGGTGGAGGCGGCGTCGAGCAGGCGCAACAACACCTCGGTCTCGCGTTCGTCGAGGACGCGGTCGTGCACATCGGCGGCGGCGAGGGATTTGGCGGCCTCCGCGCGGGCGCGCTGTGCCTCGAGTTGGGCCTCGCGCAGTCGGCGGATTCCGGCGTCGTTGCGCTGAATTCGGGCCGGGGCACCGGCCTGCGGTGGCCTGCCGGTTTCGGCGAGGGTGCGCGAGATCTCCAGTGGCGGCGCCTCCCACCAGGACCGGATCGGCGGGATCAGCTCCGCGTCCGGATGTTCCAGCGATAGGTGCCGTGGCCTGCCGAGACCGAAGACGGCGTCGAAGAGCGCGTGTGCGCTGTCGGCGGTGGGCGCGGCGGTGAACCAGCCAGCGAGATGCCGCAGTGCCGATTCGCGACTCACCCCGCCCTTGCGGGTCTCGGTGACCCGCCGCAAAAGCGACAGTACGGCGGCAATGGCGCTCATGGTCGCCTCCCGCAGGCGATCGGCCTCGGTCGAGGACGATTCGCCCGGAATGTCGGAGGCCGTCGCGACGAACCAGGTTCGCAATCCCTGCCAGCGCGCCCGCCAATCCGCTTGCCGCTCGGCCACACTCAGCAGCACCCGTTCGTCGCAGCCCGCCGCCCGCTCGATCAGTTCGCCGACTCCGGTCTCCTCGATCTCGCCGATAGCGGCGGCCAGCCGCGGCGCGAAACGGGCCAGATCCATGCTGAACTCACGCATATGCGCGAGCAGCGCGTCCTTGTGCGCGAGGAACGATTCCGGCGTGATCTCGGTGGTGCGGACCATATCGCCGAGCGAGAGGTAGAAATGCGCGGCCCGCGCCGCCATATCGGTGAGCGCGGCATCGAGACGGCGCAGCGTCCGGTAGACGCGCTCGGCGTCACCGGCCCTATTCGCTTCGGCGAGCGTATTCAGATCAGCCAGCAACTCGGGCAACACCAGTCGCGATAGTGCAGCCTCGTCCAGTCGCGCTTCGAGGACCCCCGCGACCGCTCGATATGCCTTGAACCCGGCCTGAGTGAGCTGATAGACGTAGTGCCGATTCCGATACTCCGCGAGTGTCGCCGCCCGCGTTCCGTCGTAACTGCGCTCGACCACGCCCCAGTGGTGCAGCTGATCCAGCAGCGGCCCGATCTCCGCTCCCGTCAACCGCGGCGCATCGTCTCCGCTGCGTTCGATCCAGGTCGCCACATCGTCGGCGTGCAACAACACCACATACGCCGCGCGCGCACTGTCGAATGCCCGCAGCACCCATAGATACTCCGCCCGCTTCTCAGCCGTAGCGAAGGAGAACAGCCGCAATCGCTCATCCCACAGTGCGGGTGCGGCATACGGCAGGCCGTCAACGGAGTCGGTCACCGGGAACAGGGTAGTAGCGGGTCGATCGCGGCCGTTACGACCGACCCCCATTCGGCGTGGCTGTGTCCGGTTTGCTGCGGTTCGCCACTCGGCCGCTCACAGGTCGAATCGAGCCCGCAGCCCGATCTTGACCTGTTCGAGCACATCCGGTGCGAGCTCACCGACCTGCTCGGTGAGACTGTCCTTCGCAACGATCGCGATGTCGTACAACGCGATCACCTGTGAGCTCTCCGGCATTGCGACGGTAAGCAATTGATGGCGTGACGGTACTTCGCGAGCCTCCCGCACCGGTGCCGCGACCAGCATTGGACGCTGGCGGATCACCACATCGGAGTCCACGATCACCACGGTCGCGCGACGTCCGGAGATATGGCTGACGAGATTCCAGATCTGGCCTAGTCGGGTGGGTTCAGCTGGCACGGCCGAACAATACGTGCTCTGCGGTCTGTTCGGCGTCGTTCGCCCATTCGGTCCCGGTGCTATCGGGCAGTGCCCTGAGCTCATCCTCGAGTAGCTGCCGGCGCACGGCCTTGGCGATGTAGTCGCTCAACTTATCGTTCGAGGCCGCCCGCAGCCGGGCGGCGAGATCGTCATCCATCGAGATGTTCATGCGCACCGCCATACACCCGACGTTACAGCGGATGCGGCACACGGTGCTACAGAGATTGCGGCTACCTGCGGAATCATGGCTGCCGAGGCGGAGGCAGGAGGCGCCGGAGCAAGGTCTTGCCCTGTTCGATGAGGGCGTCGATGCCGGTGCCGGCGGCCCGGTTCGGCTCGACCATGTCGAGGACTCGATCCAGGTTGGTCATGGCGAACTCCATATCGCGCAGGGCGCGGGGGCTGGCGGGGTCGGTTTCGAGGAGATCCTTGGCGATCGAGAGGGCCTCGCGGTAGACCTCGATGGCGGAGTCGTAGTCGTTCTCGCGTTCGGCGGCGGCGCCGATGGCGGACAGGATCAGGCCGACATCGCGGTGCAGCTGTAGATTTTCCGGGTCGGCCACGGCGAGGCGACGGGCGAGGGTCAGGGCCGCGGTGTTGTGCCGGAAGGCGAGGGTGTAGGCGCCGGTGGCGACGGCGACCTTGGCGAGCTGATGGTGGGAGATGCTCAGGTCGCGTTGTTTTTCGGTATTGGTCGGGTCGGCCGCCGCGAGTTGTTGTGCCAGGGTTAGGGATTGGGTGTAGTGGTGGTCGGCCGACAGATAGTCGGCGGTGCGCATGGCCAGGTCGCCGAGCTTGTCGTGCGAGATGCTGAGGTCGCGTTGATTTCGGGCGTTGGCGGGATCGTCATCGGCGAATTTGCGATGGATGGCCAAGGATCGGGTGTAGTGGGTGCGGGCGTTGTGCAGTTCGCCCAGTTGTAGGGCGACGTCGCCGCAGCGGTTGAGGGCGATGGCGAGGTCACGCTGGTATTCGGCATTGCCCGGATCTTTTTCCGCGAGTTCGCGATGGATGGCCAGCGACTCGGTGAAGAAGGTGACCGCTTCCTCGGGGGTTTCGAACAGCAGCGCGGCATCGCCGATCTGCTGCATGGCAATGGCGACATCGCGGGCGATTTCGGTGTCGCCGGGATCGGCCCTGGACAGTTCGTTGCTGATGAGGAGCTTTTCCAGATAGTGGCGGCTGGCGGTATCGCCGTGGCCCGCGCGCATGGCCAGGTCGCCGAGTTTGCCGTGTGCGATGGCCACGCCGCGACGGGATTCGGCGGCATCGGGACCCGAGTCGGTGAGACCACCGTGCAGGGTGAGGGATTCGGTGTAGAGGTGCTGTGCGCCGTCGAGATCGGCGGTCAGTATCGCCAGGTCGCCGAGTCGCAGGCAGGCGTTGGCGAGATCGCGGCGCAGTTCGCTACGGGTGGGGTCGCTATCGGCGAGGCTGCGTCGGATGGCCAGTGCCTCGGTGTGGTGGGCCAGCGCGGCAGTGAGATCGCCGCTGCGCACGGCGATATCGCCGAGGCTCTCCAGTGCGCGGCTGAGGACCTGTTGCATATCGACGTTGTGCGGGTCGGTGCTGGTGAGATGCCGTGCGGTGCGCAGGGACCGGCTGTAATGCTCGCGGGCCGTGCCGAGATCTCCTGCCAGCATGGCGAGTTCACCGAGGGTGTCCAGACCGAGGACGAGTGCGCGTCGAGATTCCGCACTACCCCGGGAGGACTGGACTCGGGACCGCAGCACACCGACCAGAACAGTTTGGCGATTGGTTGCGGCACCGAGGTTTCCGGTTCGGCGCAAAGCCCGCACCTCGCGGTCGCCGAGCTCCAGATAGCCGGGAGTGTCATCCGGCAGGGTGGGCATGATCTCGCCGAGCAACGCCGCGATCTGCAGTTGATCCAACTCCCGGCAGCAGGGGATGGCGAGTTCGGTGAGCTCCGCGTACCGGCCCGCGGCGAGCAGATGTCGACATGCCTCGCTGTAATCGTCGAAATCACGGAAGCCGGCAGAGATTCGGGCCAGTCGCATCGCATAGGCTCGGCTGTGGCGGCTGATGCGTTCGGGGCCTTGATAGGTGTCGAGTGCCTGGGCGACCCACGGGTGCACGACATATCGGTCGTCATCGGTGGTCAGCAGTGTCAACCTCAGGAGAGTTTCGATGGTCGCCATGACGGTACGGCGCTGAGTACGCGTCGCGTCGGGACCGAAGCGGGCGTGATAGATATCCAGATCCCGCAGTGGCGTCCGCGATAGCGAAATCTGCAGCAGTAGTTCGCGTTCGGCCGCATCGAGCAGATCCACCAGCGCGTCCACGAGAATATCGCGGGAGCCGAGTACCACCGCGGTATCCAGACTTTCGGCCAGCGACCGGTCCGGACCGAGATCGACGGAATGCTCATCGGCCAAGCGGCGCAACTTCTCACCGACCGGTCGCAATGTGCCGTCCCCACCGCGCAATAGCGCGTCGACAAATTCGATGAGCCGCGGATGACCGCCGATGGTCCGCGCGACGAGCCGACGCTCACCCGGTCCGAGACCGCTGATCTGGGGGAGCCGCAGGAACATTCGCTGTAACTCCGCCGGACTCAATGGCGTCAGTCCGACCTCGGTGAGACCACCGGGAATCGGATACCGGCAGGTGACCAACAGCCGTCCCGTCGTTGCGACCCGGCACAACTGCGAGAACTGTTCGGCGAAACCAGGATCGAGGAATGCCGCACCGTCCGGCCGGGTCAGGTTCTGCTCGAAATCGTCGAACAGCAATAGCAATCGGCTCCCGGCCAATAGCCGATGGATATGCTCGAGCACCTGTCCGTCACCATCGCGGGCAAGATCGTCGGCCACCGGACGCAATGCCGGATCGTCCTGAATGGCCGCGCGCACCGCGGCGCACAGCGCCGTCGGATTCCACTTCCCCACATGTTCGGCGATATGCCAGCCCCGTTCGCGCATGCGCGCGGCAACTCGTCCGGCCACCGCCGTCTTCCCGAGTCCGCCCATCCCGGTGATCACCGCGCCGGGTCCGCTATCAGCGGTGTCGAGCAGCCGCACGATATCGCGAACCGGTCCTCGGCGGCCGATGAGATATCCGACCGGCAACTCACGCACCGTCGCACCGCTCGGCGCCTGGGTGCGCCGACCGAGTGGCCGCGGCGGCGCGTTGCGATCCCACAGCGGCCGGTCCGCCACCCCGGTGAGCAGCGTCGGCACGAACCACTCGGGCGGAATGTCCGCCGCATCGGCGAGCCGCTCCTGTTCGAGGGCATAGCGCGCCCGACTCAGCGCGAAGGCGACCGATCCGCCGGAAAGCGCGGCGTAGAACGACTTCGCCAATTGTGTGGCATACCGATCGGATACCTGCGTCTGCATGACGAGCACCCGTTCGACACCCCCACCGATCAAGGTGCGGGCCAATCCGGCGGGCCCCCCATCGACGCCGCCGCAACTGGACAACACCACCAACGGCAGCGCCCGCCCCGATGCCCGCAGTGCGGCAATGAGATCGGCGGCGTCGACCACATCCGGATCGCCGTCCTCATCCTCTAGCTCCAGCACTGTCGCCGACCCATGCGCACTCAGATGTAGCACATGGAATTCCTCGGCCCGCAGCGCCGTGGTGATCTGCTGCAGCGAGGCGACTTCCAGAATGCGCACACCGCCGCCACCCTCGGTCGGCACCTGCGATACCGCGTCGAGGATCGCCTGCATCTCCGCCTCGACATCCAATGCGAGATTCGCCGTGCGAGTTTCGGTCGGCGCGGCCACCGCGGCGAGGATCTTCATCGGTCCCGGCGCGAGAACGGGGGCGGGCTGCCCGGCACCGGAATACCGACGCGAGACGGCCACATTCGGCCGCATGGCCAACGGCAGGTCGTCGGCGAGTATCAGCATCTCGTACGGCAACAGCATCGTATTGTCGTCGACATCGAATACCACCTCGGTATCGGATCCGTCGACGAGCCGGGTGAGATGCCAGGTCGTGCGCGGTTCGAACATCGCGTCACGCAGCGCCATACCGATCTGGAAGACCATCCTGCGCACAGTTTCGGGCTGACCTCCGACCACATCCCATGCGAACGCCACCTGTTCGGGCAGCGGCGCGACCCGGTCCGCGATCGGCGCATCCGCCTCCAGCACCGTGGTCCGCAGGGATTCGTCCGCATCGCGACGCACAATGACGCGAACTCGATTCATCGCCCTCCCTCAGACAAGCGATGAGCCAAAACTACCGCGAATCAACAACAGATGCCGATGAGCAAATGATCACCCGGGCGACAGCGCACGCAACTGGTCCAGATAAACCAGGGCGCGCGGATCGCCGGGAAACCGCTCGATGATTTCGCGCGCGGCCTCACCTGCGATCCACATCAGCGACGGCAGCGACCGGCGCTTCCCGGAGAAGGCCCGCATGCCCTCGTGCACCGCCAACTCCAGATCGCGGGCGCGCACGGCGACCACCGCGAGGGTCAGATGCGCCTCGGACACCCGCATCGGATTGCGTACCGTCCCGTCGGCTCTGGTCGAGTTCCGGATCACCTCGCGCGCATAGGATTCCGCGAGCGTGTCCTCGCCCGCGACCCGGCAGCAGTCCATGGCATAGAAGTCGAACTTCTGCGGATCGACCACGAAGTGGTTGTCCAGATTGGTCGGATGGTCGAGTCGCTCGAGAATAGCTCGACCCTGATTCAGCGATGCCTCGACCTCGTGCCGATTCCCCAGTCGGGCCCAGGCCTTCGCACGTTGTGCGGCCAACTGGACACCGACACCGAGTTTGCCGCTGGTCAGCAGCGCCGGGTCGACCGCCTCGATCGCGCCGCGGTAGTTGCCCTGGGTCAGGGCGAACCAAGCAGCCATTTCCGCACTCCAGCCGACGATTTCGGCGTGCTCGGCCTCCTGGCCGAGCGAATGGGCCGCCCGCCGAGTGGCCTCGGCGGTGGTACGGCGGCCGAGATCGTAGTCCACGCAACCGACCAGCAGCGCAACCCAACCGGCCAGTACGAGAATTTCCCGATGCTGCAACAAAGTCAGGCGGCCGTCGAGCAGTGAGGTGATGCGGCGCAGCCACGACGTGCCCTCGGCGTGCAGATCGTGCGGATCGGCATACGGGTACTCACAACACAGTCGCTCGGCGGTGATCCGGATGGCATCCAGTGTGGCGGAGGAGACGTCGGACATCCGCAGTCGGCCGATGAACTCGAGCGTGTCCATACCAGTGGCCGAAAGCAATTCGTCATCGCGGTTCGGGCGGTTCTTCGGAAAGAACGCGGCCGTGACCGTATCAAATGCGGCGGCGATGATCGGAGCATAGAAATCATCCGGTCTCGACTCACCCGACTCCCAACGCCGCCAATTCCGAAGCAGGGTACTGTCCGTCGGCAGGTTGTGCGAAGACTTCGCGCGCATCACACGGACGGCGTCGGCTTGTGACCATCCTCGCGCATCACGTTCGGAGCGCATTCGCACAGCCCAGACGGGTCGATCGTCTCCAGCGGCCACATCTGTAGTATCGCACCAGTTAACGCTCAGTGGCCCGGATAGGGCACACAGATGTCACTGGGTTGACACCTGCACTCGCAGTTTTGCGTCCTACATGCTGGATATGGGCGCGGAGGGTTTGCCAAGTCCCATATGTAAGAACATCTGCTCTTGCACGTGCGCAGTACCCGTCGGTGACGGGGGAGATCCACAGAAGAGAACAGCGAGAGATCCCAATCCAATGGAGGTTCGGGTGGAAGCGTTGATCTATGGATACTTGCGTGACGATCTGGCCGATGGCCACGGTGCAGAACTCGAGGATGCGATGAGCAGCCTCGCCCGTGAAGAAGGACTGTGCTTCGCCGCAACATTCCACGAATCGACCTCCGGTGACGGCACGGCATTCGCCGAGCTGACCCAGGAGCTCAAGCGGGCCGACGCGCACCACGTCGTGGTTCCGTCACTCGATCACTTTGCCGGCCAGACGATTCCGCGAGACATTCTGCTCGCGAAGCTGGCCCAGGACGCGGCGGCCCAGGTGTGGACCATCGAGAGCTGCGCTGTTCGAGAAGGGGCCCTTCGCGAACAAGCTCTTGACGAGGACTGATCTGCGGCGCAGATTCGTCACCAACCACGTCGCGACCACACCGGCCCCGAGTGATGCGAGCAGCGCTGCGACATGGTGTTGCCCGAACAGCGGATAGACCTGCCAGTGCAGCAGATAGACGAATAGCGAACTGTCGGCGAGCAGCGCGGCCACCCCGGCCACCAGGGCAGGCACCCGTACTGCGGGCAGCCAGATCAGCAGCAGCAGTCCGGCCATGACGAGCCGCTCCCGATCGGGAACGCCGAAATAGCCTGGCACCGAGATCAGTAGCACGGCGCTCACCAGCAGCCGCTGCCAGATTGCCGTAGCCTTCGCGGCCGCCCAGCCAAGGGCGAAGAACCAGCAGGCCAGCGGTGAAAACGGCACATCCTTTGCCGGATAGAGCCCGAACGACCAGATCCGGAACACCATGGTGATGGCCACCAGCCCCATGGCGAACCAGAACGGCTCGCGGCGCGCGAGGGTATCGATGAACGGCACGCGCACCAGGAGCGCGGCCACCACCATGAACAGCACCAGCACCTCGATGAACCACAGGTGCCCTGCGGTAGGGCTGTCGCGCGGGCCGAGAATCTTATTGAGCAGCAACACGTTCTGCCAGCCGTAATAATCGGTGAACAGCAGCGTGAGCGCCACCCAGGCGGCGGTCGGGATCGCGATGAGCGCCACCGTGTGCAGCGCGTTGCGCAGTCGTTCGGCACGCGGGGTCATGGTGACGGCGAAGCGGGCGAAGTTGAATCCGGCGACGCCGAGCAGGATGTGCGCCGCGCCCCAGAGCACGAACATCCCGATATGTGAACCCGCGATGAGGACGATCCCGGCGGCGCGCAGCAGCGTCGGTGTGTCGACCGAGCGGCCGAATGCGGTGTGGCCGTGTGGCACCCGCTCGAGTTCGGCGACGGTGCGATCCGGCCAGTTCGCGGGCAGTCGGCCCAGTGCCCGCTCGAGGCGGGTCGCGGTGGTGATGTAGGTCAGTGAGTTGCCGCCGAGGTCGACGAAGGTGCTGTCGGGGCGGATCAGGGCGGGGTCGATGCCGAGGGCGATGGCGTAGAGCGCGCGGATATCGCGTATTGGCAGATCGGGTTCGAATGTGCGCAGTTGCCGGATCGCCGAATAGTCGGGCTTGCCATTGGGTAAGCGCGGTATCTGCGCGACGGCGCAGGTGCGGATGGCCGCGGCGGGCAGACCGGACAGTTCGGCGGCCACCGCCGCAACCGATTCCGCCGGACTCTCGACGGCGACAACCAACTGGTCGCCACTATCTGTGCAACAGGCGGTGAAACCGGCAGCGGCGAAACCGGATTCGAGCCGCTGCAGGTCGATGCGCAGTCCGAAGATCTTGGCGAAGCGGCTGCGCCTGCCGACCACCTGATACATACCCTCGGGTGTGCGCCGCGCCAGATCGCCGGTGCGCAGGGATTCGACCGTATGGCCGAGGGCGAGATCGCGCGGGCAGCAGGCATAGCCCATCATCACGTTGGGGCCGTGATAGACCAGCTCCTTGTGCTCGCTGTCCGGCACCGGCTCCAGGGTGAACCGGCCGCCGGGAATCGGCACACCGATACAGTCCGGATGTTTCCCGGCCAATTCCGGTGGCAGATAGGCCATCCGCGCGGTGGCCTCGGTCTGGCCGTACATCACCACGAAGTCCCATCCGGCGCGCGCGCCGAGCCGCGCGTACGCGCGCACCCGCTCGGGTGCGAGGCAGCCACCGGCCTGCGTGATATAGCGCAGATCGGGCAGCCGCATGCGGTCGAAGCCGATGCGGTCGAGCAGATCGATGGTGTACGGCACGGTCGCGAACGAGGTCACCCGGTGATCGCGGACTTCGTCCCAGAACTGGTCGTCGAGGACCGATCGGTCGGTGAGCAGCAGGCTCGCGCCGCGCAGCAGATGGCTGTGCACGACCGACAATCCGTAGCAATAGAACATCGGAAGTGTGGTCGCGGCGCGATCATCGGGGGCGATGCCCAGATATTCGGCGATGGCCTGCGCATTCGACAGCAGGTTGGCGGCGGACAGGCGCACCAGCTTCGGCGAGCCGGTCGAGCCGGAAGTGCTCAGCAGCAGTGCGAGATCCGGATGCAGGTGGTGCGTCGAGGTCTCGCGCCGGACCTCGACGTCGCCATCGATCACGACATCGGGATCGTAGGTGGCCAGCAATTCGCTGGTCATCTCCGCGGTGAGCAGGACTACGCAGCCCGCGCTCAGCGCGCCCAGATACGCGACGAGGGAGTCGATATCATTGCGCGCCCTGAGCGCGACGAGCCGCCGGTTCGCTCCCAGCTGTCGCGCATACTCCTCGACAAGTGCCGCCAGCTGCGCATAGGTGATCCGCTCCAAACCATCCGGCACCGATTCCGCTGCTGTGACGGCCGCCGATGGAGATCGAGAGCAGAGGACGGCGATCCGGTCGTCGAAAGTGCGAAGGTGCGCGACGATCCGGTGAATAGTCACCGGAGAAGTCTAGATGGTAAGCCTTTCCATACCTACGAGTGCCCCCCTGGCGAACTTTCGGTGAATTGTCCGAAGTCGAATTGCAACGGCCCGAACCGATTACAGTCCGAAGCTGCCCGGACCCCGCCTACGCAGGTACTTTTCGAATTCGGCCGCAATCGCGTCGCCATCGATCTTGGCCATCGCATCGTTCAGGTCCACGGCCGCGTCGCCGCGTTCCTCCAGCGAGCGCACGTACTCGCTGATCTCGTCATCGCCCACCGTCATCTCGTTGACGGCGGTCTCCCAGTCCTCGGCCTGTTTGGGCAGTTCGCCGAGCGGAACCTCGATATCGAGCACATCCTCGACGCGGTGCAGCAGCGCAATGGTCGCCTTCGGATTCGGCGGCTGTGAGACATAGTGCGGTACGGCCGCCCAGAACGAGACGGCGGGCACGCCCGCCTTCACACACTGGTCCTGCAGTACACCGGTGATACCGGTCGGTCCCTCGTAGCGGGTCTGCTCCAGGCTGAACCGCTCGGCGGCTTCCTTGCTATAGGCCGATCCAGTGACCGGGACGGGGCGGGTATGCGGGGTATCGGCGAGCAGTGCGCCAAGGATGACGACGGTCTGCACACCCAGCTGTTCGATGAACTCGAGCAGATCCCCGCAGAAGCTGCGCCAGCGCATATTGGGTTCGATACCGCGCAGCAGCACCACATCGCGGTCGCTGCCGGGCGGCGAGCAGACCGAGAGCATGGTGGAGGGCCACTGGATTTCCCTGGTCACACCGTCGACCTGACGCACCGTCGGCCGGTTGACCTGGTAGTCGTAGTAGTCCTCGGAGTCGAGTTCGGCCAGCGGCTCGGCATCCCAGATCAATTCCAGATGCTCGACGGCACCGCTTGCCGCATCACCCGCGTCGTTCCAGCCTTCGAAGGCGGCGACCAGCACAGGGTCCCGCAATGTCGGCAGTTCCGGCTCGGGTGATACCGGAGGTTCACTGGAGTTCACCTCGGTCAGCCTACGGCGTGTGAGCACGTCGCGTTGAATTTGCGCGGTCGGCGCGGCACCGGGTGTTCATCTGTCTGGGCAGGTGTGGTCCCCGACACCGCCACGGTGGTTCGGCATGTCCTACCGGCCCACTACGCTTGATCACATGTCTGCGTCCAGCTCCGCCGCGTTCGATACCACGCTTCTCGACACGCTCCGTCGGCGTGTCGTCATCGGCGACGGTGCGATGGGCACGATGTTGCAGGCCGCCGACCTGACATTGGACGACTTCCGCGGCCTGGAGGGCTGCAACGAAATCCTCAACGACACCCGCCCGGACGTGCTGCGCAGCATTCATCGCGCCTACTTCGAGGCCGGTGCGGACGCGGTCGAGACCAATACCTTCGGCTGCAATCTGCCGAACCTCGCGGACTACGATATCGCCGACCGGATCCGCGATCTGTCCGAACGCGGCACCCGGCTGGCCCGTGAGATCGCCGACGAGATGGGTCCAAGTGCCGACGGCACCCCGCGCTATGTGCTCGGCTCGATGGGGCCGGGCACCAAATTGCCGACGCTGGGTCATGCCCCCTATACCGCCCTGCGCGATGCCTACACCGAGGCCGCGCTGGGCATGCTCGATGCAGGTGCCGATGCCATTCTCATCGAAACCTGCCAGGACCTGCTCCAGGTCAAGGCCGCGGTCACCGGCAGTCAGCGCGCGATGGCCAAGCTGGGGCGACGGATTCCGATCATCACCCACGTCACCGTGGAGACCACCGGAACCATGCTGGTCGGCAGTGAGATCGGTGCGGCGCTCACCGCGCTCGAGCCGCTCGGCATCGATATGATCGGGTTGAACTGCGCCACCGGGCCGGATGAGATGAGCGAGCACCTGCGCCATCTGTCCCGGCATGCGACGGTTCCGGTTTCGGTCATGCCGAATGCCGGTCTGCCGGTGCTCGGCGCGAACGGCGCGGAATATCCGCTGACCCCCGAAGAGCTCGCCATCGCGCTGCGCGACTTCGTCTCCGAATTCGGACTCGCCCTGGTCGGCGGCTGCTGTGGTACGACGCCGGAGCACATTCGCCAGGTAACCGCGGCGGTGCGCGAGGTGGAGCCGACGCTGCCGCCGCTGGACGCGCGCCGCGAACCGGTGCACGAGCCGAGCGTATCGAGCATGTACAGCGCGGTGCCGTTCGAACAGGACGCCTCGATCCTGATGATCGGTGAGCGCACGAATGCCAATGGCTCCAAGGCGTTCCGCGAGGCCATGCTGGCCGAGGACTGGCAGAAGTGCCTCGATATCGCCAAGGACCAGACCCGCGACGGCGCGCACATGCTCGACCTGTGCGTCGACTACGTCGGACGCGATGGCGCCAAGGATATGTCGGCGCTGGCGGCGCGACTTGCCACGGCCTCGACCCTGCCGATCATGCTCGACTCCACCGAAACCCCGGTCCTGCAGGCCGGTCTGGAGCATCTGGGTGGTCGCTGCGCGGTCAACTCGGTGAACTACGAGGACGGCGACGGCCCCGAATCCCGATTCCAGCAGACGATGAAGCTGGTTGCCGAACACGGCGCCGCGGTGGTCGCGCTGACCATCGATGAGGAGGGGCAGGCCCGCACCGCCGAGAAGAAGGTGGAGATCGCCGAACGGCTGATCGCCGATATCACCGGCAACTGGGGTCTGCGCGAAAGCGACATCATTATCGATACGCTGACCTTCACCCTCGGCACCGGTCAGGAGGAGTCGCGGCGCGACGGCATCGAGACCATCGAGGCCATTCGACTGCTCGAGCAGAAACATCCGGAGGTGCAGACCACCCTCGGCCTGTCCAATATCTCCTTCGGCCTCAATCCGGCCGCGCGCCAGGTGCTGAACTCGGTGTTTATGCACGAATGCGTCCAGGCCGGACTGGATTCCGCGATCGTGCACGCCTCCAAGATCCTGCCGATCGCGCGCATCCCGGAGGAGCAGCGCGAGACGGCGCTGGATCTGGTCTATGACCGCCGCCGCACGGACTACGACCCGCTGCAGAAGCTCATGTCGCTGTTCGAGGGTGTGTCGGCCTCATCGTCGCGCGCCTCGCGCGCGGAGGAGCTGGCCGCGCTGCCGCTGTTCGAGCGGCTGGAGCGGCGGATCGTCGATGGTGAGAAGGCCGGTATGGAGGCCGATCTCGATGCCGCCATGACCGAGGTGCCGCCGCTGCAGATCATCAACGAGACACTGCTGTCGGGCATGAAGACGGTCGGCGAACTATTCGGTTCCGGCCAGATGCAGCTGCCGTTCGTACTGCAGTCGGCCGAGGTGATGAAGACCGCGGTCGCCTACCTGGAGCCGCATATGGAGGTCACCGACGACAGCGGTAAGGGCCGCATCGTGCTGGCCACCGTCAAGGGCGATGTGCACGATATCGGCAAGAATCTGGTCGACATCATCCTCTCGAACAACGGCTATGAGGTCGTCAACCTCGGCATCAAACAGCCGATCGCGACTATTCTCGACGCCGCCGTCGACAAAAAGGCCGATGTGATCGGTATGTCCGGTCTGCTGGTGAAGTCGACCGTGGTGATGAAGGAGAACCTGGAGGAGCTCAACGCCAAGGGCGTCGCCGACCAGTTCCCGGTGTTGCTCGGCGGTGCCGCGCTGACCCGCGCATATGTCGAGAACGACCTCACCGAGGTCTACCAGGGCGATGTGCACTATGCCCGCGACGCCTTCGAGGGCCTGCGGTTGATGGACGACATCATGACGCGCAAGCGCGGCGGCGGAATCGATCCGGACAGTCCGGAGGCGATCGCCGAACGCGAGAAGGCGGCCGAGCGCAAGGCGCGCCATGAGCGCTCCAAGCGGATCGCCGAACAGCGCAAAGCGGTCGAGGTGCCGGTCGAGGTGCCGGCGCGCTCGGATGTGGCCGTCGATCTGCCGGTCGCGGTGCCGCCGTTCTGGGGCACTCGGGTGGTGAAAGGCGTTTCGCTGCACGAGTATTCGGGACTGCTCGACGAACGCGCGCTGTTCCTGGGCCAATGGGGTCTGCGCGGCCAGCGTGGCGGCGAGGGACCGAGCTACGAGGAGCTGGTGGAGACCGAGGGACGGCCCCGCTTGCGCTACTGGCTGGACCGGCTGTCCACCGAGAACGTGCTGCAGCACGCGGCGCTGGTGTACGGATATTTCCCGGCTGTCTCCGAGGGTGACGACGTGATCGTGCTGACGGAGCCGCATCCGGACGCGCCGCAGCGCTATCGGTTCACCTTCCCGCGTCAGCAGCGCGACCGCTTCCTGTGCATCGCCGACTTCATCCGCTCGCGCGATCACGCCCGCGAAACCGGTCAGGTCGATGTGCTGCCGTTCCAGCTGGTCACCATGGGGCAGCCGATCGCCGACTTCGCCAATGAGCTCTTCGCGGCCGACAACTACCGCGACTACCTCGAGGTGCACGGCATCGGTGTCCAGCTCACCGAGGCGCTCGCCGAATACTGGCATCGCCGCATCCGCGAGGAGCTGGTGCTGGAAGGACATTCGGTGGCCGACTCCGATCCGTCGGATGTGCTGGAGTACTTCAAGCTCGGCTACCGCGGCGCCCGCTACTCCTTCGGCTACGGCGCCTGCCCGGACCTGGAAGACCGCGCGAAGCTGGTCGACCTGCTGGCGGCCGATCGCATCGGTGTGGTGCTCTCCGAAGAACTGCAGCTGCACCCGGAGCAGTCGACGGACGCGTTCGTCCTATTGCATCCGGAGGCGAAGTACTTCAACGCCTGACGGATTCGGTCGGACCGGCACGCTCGGCTCGGATACCCGGGGCCGCGGGCTTGGGTTGATCGCCGTCGACGCGCCGGGGCGCGGTCGGGCAACGCCGATCGGTCTGTTTCCGATCCGAATTCGTTATCCGACCGGACGCGACGGTGTGATTCTCGCCGCATCGGACTGCGTTCGCTCGATGCGTTCAGGGCCTTGATTACCTCGTGATATGCGAGATCAATTGCGGCGGAAAGGGCGCGCGACGCGACACGAGGACCCGCGACGCGCGGGCGTGTCTCGACGGCCGCACCCGCCTGACCTGGGGTATCGGCTTCGGGTGCGCGTGGCGGTGGATGGATGTCGGTCAGGTATGACAAAGTCGGAACTGTTGGTACTGCATCCGGGGCAGTCGGCGGATGCGAGCGTCCTGCTGCAATTCGGGTGCAATGTAGTTCGGCGCGTAGCATTTTCGAGGATTTCCGCTTACGCGCGGAGTGCGAGATGGCTCGGCGGGCAAGCAGGAGGGGCTCAACACCATGACAGCGGACCGGTTGATCGCTGGACGGTATCGGCTGACGGATCCGATCGGCACTGGTGCCATGGGTGTCGTGTGGCGGGCCACCGACGTTCGGCTGCGCCGCACGGTCGCGGTGAAGCAGTTGCTACTCGGGCCGGGGCTGTCCCGGACACAGGCGATGGAGGCCAAACTGCGCGCCATGCGCGAGGGCCGCATCGCCGCGCGACTGCACCATCCCAATGCGATCACCGTCTTCGATGTCGCCGAGGAGGACGGCCAGCCCTGGCTGGTCATGGAGTACATGGACGCGCCGAGTCTGGCGGCGAAGCTGTCGGGCAGGCGCACGCTCGCGCCGACCGAGGTGGCGCGCATCGGCGCCCAGGCCGCTGCCGCGCTGGCCGCGGCGCATGCGGCGGGCATCGTGCATCGGGACGTGAAACCGGCGAATCTGCTGGTCGGCGATGACGGCACGGTGAAGATCACCGACTTCGGCATCTCCCGCGCCGTCGGCGATGTGACGGTCACCGCGACCGGATTCCTGGCGGGCACACCGGCCTATCTCGCGCCGGAGGTGGCGCGCGGCGAGGATCCGGAACCGGCCTCGGATGTTTTCGCACTCGGCTCCACGCTGTACGCGGCGGTCGAGGGCAGCCCACCCTTCGGCGATGGGGATAACGCGCTCGCGGTGCTGCACGCGGCGGCGCGGGCGCAGGTGCCGCCGCCGCGGCACGCCGGGGAACTCGGTCCGGTGCTGATGCGATTGCTGTCCGCCTCGATCGATGACAGGCCCGATATGCGGGAGGCGAAGGAGGCGCTCGAAGCCGTTGCGGCGGGCCGCGCCCCGGCATTGGCGAGCACGCCAGCGGCGACGAAGGTTATGCCAGCGCCGGGCGCCGCTACGACCGACGCCGACGCGGGCGCGACGACAGTGCTGAACAAGCCCGGCGCTGGCCAGGCGGCCGGGGCCAGGGATGCGGTCGCCGCAACACCGTCCGGACCCGCCGCACCGGCGGTCACCGTCGCACCGCCGAGGTCCGGGGGCACCGTGCCCGGCGGTGGCGGTGGCGGTGGCGGTGGCGGCGGCGCGGAGCAGAGTCGCGGCAGGCTGATCGCGGTGGCGGTCGCCGCGGCGGTCGCGGTGCTCGTACTGGTTGTGGTGATCACGTCGTCGCTGAAGAACGACGATCAGGGCGGTACGGCGGGCGGCTCCTCGACCTCAGCGCCCGCGGTGAACAATCCGGAGAACGGCCCGCAGTCGCCGATCGCGATCGAACCCGGTCAGCCGGAGCAGGCACCGGCGACCACCGCGGCGTCGAACTCCCAGCCGAGCACGACGGCTCAGCCGACGCCGACCTCGCCGGTCAAGCCGTCGACCACCGTGTCGCCGACGACCGTCAGCACCACCCCGTTCGGCCCGGCCACCGCGGACCGGGTCTCCCAATTCATCTCCGGCTATTACGGGATGCTGCCCGGCAATGTGCAGGGCGCGTGGTCCCAGCTCACGCCCGCCTACCAGGGCCAGACCGGCGGCTTCGGCTCCTATTCGCAGTTCTGGTCCACCGTGCGCTCGGTGAGCGTGGGCGGCGTCACACCGAACGGGGAGAATCGGGCGGTGGTTTCGCTTACCTATAGCCTGAAGAACGGCTCGACCACATCGGAGAACCGGTGGATCCAGGTCTCGTCGGATAATGGGCGGTTGCTGATCGCCGCGTCGGGTTTGTAGAGGTTGAGGAGACGAATCGGGTGACGGCGCGACTTGCCGGTGTGCTGTGGGATATGGACGGCACACTGCTCGATTCGGAGAAGCTGTGGGATATCGCGGTGCGGGAGCTGGCACGGGCGCACGGCCACGAGATGAGCGATGGACTGCGGCATGCGCTGATCGGCGCATCGGGACCGAACGCGCTGCGGCTGATCTTCGACGGCCTCGGCATCGACCCGACGCCGGAGACGGTGCGCGCCGCGGGCGAATTCATCGAGCGGCGGGTGACCGAGTTGATGGCGGGCCCGATCCCATGGCGACCCGGTGCGAAGGATGCGCTGTCAATGGTGCGCACCGCGGGGCTGGCGACCGCCTTGGTCACCAATACCAAGCGGTCGCTTACCGAATTCGGGCTGGATACCCTCGGCCGTGACTTCTTCGACGTATCGGTCTGCGGTGACGAGGTCGAGCACGGCAAGCCCGCGCCCCAGATCTATCTGCGCGCCGCCGAACTCCTCGGCGTGCACCCGCGAGACTGTGTGGCACTGGAGGATTCGCCGACCGGCGCGGCCGCGGCTGCCGCGGCGGGCTGTGCGGTGATCGTGATCCCGTGTGAGATAGCGGTTTCGGACGCGCCGGGGCGGGTATTCCGTGATTCGTTGGTAGGGTTGAACATCAACGATCTGGAAGACGCTCTGCACGTTCGAGGTTGAGCCGCGCGCTGGCCGATCGAGCCGCATCTGGACCGTCCATGATCGCTCGGGCCCGCTGATCGTGCATCGGTACTCCGCCTCGGCATAGCGAGAGTTACTGTGCCGCAACGCAAGTGCGCGCTGCTGGTAGGTGTGACCGTAGTCACCGGCAACTTTGTCGAATCCCGGGCGTGTCGTCGGCCGCTGCACCAAAATTTACGCCATGGCAGCGACGAGTGTCCTGGACGAGATCGTCGATACGGCACGGTATCCGCTGGCGGATCCGAACGGCGAAGCGTGGCGAGCTGCCGTGGCGCAGGCCCGCGCCGAACTCGCCGACGGCGGCTGTACGGTGCTGCGCGAGTTCATCCGCCCGGAGCTGATCGAGACCCTGCGCGCCGAGGGCGAGGCGATGGCCCCCGATGCGCACTATCAGGTCGAGCGGGTCAACGCCTACAACATTCCGCTGGATACCGCACTGCTGGAAGACCATCCGGGGCGCATCGTGCTCGAACGCGGCAATGCGTTCGTCCCGCGCGACCGCATTCCGGTCGACGCGCTGATTCACCGGCTCTATATCAGCGGGCTGTTCCAACGCTTCGTCGCGGACTGTTTCGGGCTGGCCGAACTGCACGAATTCGCCGATCCGCTGGCCGGACTGTGTCTGAATGTGGTGGCGCCGGGCATGTCGCATCCCTGGCATTTCGACACCAACGAATTTACGGTCAGCATGTTGACCCAGCCCGCCGAGACCGGTGGCGTCTTCGAATACTGCCCGAATATCCGTTCACCCCACGCCGAGCAGTTCGACGATGTGCGTGACGTGCTCACCGGATCCGGTGCGCGACTGGTCCGGCGCCTCGAGCTGCGACCCGGCGACCTGCAACTGTTCCAGGGCCGCTTCTCCCTGCACCGCGTTTCACCGGTCGAGGGCGGCACGGCACGGCATTCGGCGATCTTCGCCTACACCGATCGGCCCGGTGTCATCGGCACCGTGGAACGCACCCGCCAGCTGTTCGGGCGGGTACTGCCCGATCACCTAGCCGCCGCGGCCGCCGCCGTCCGTGGCGATCGGTTGCTCGACTGAGAGGGACGACATGCCAGTGCCGTTGCACACGACCGGGAAAGCTTCCTTCGACGACATCTACGACCGTCCCGATCCGCGCGAGTACTACGCCCGGATGTCCGAATTGGATTACCGCATACCGGAACTGGCGAAACCGTTCTTCCAGCAACAGATTCGAGAGTACTGCGCATCCGCGCGCGTGGACGCCCCGACCGTGCTCGACATCGGTTGCTCCTATGGTGTAAACGCGGCCCTGCTGCGCTTCGACACCACCATCAGCGATCTGGCCGACCATTACCGCACGGCCGAGGATGCCGACCAGGCCGCGCTCATCGCCCGCGACCGCGCCCGCCTCGATGCCCGCGACCAACTCCCCGGCGTCCGCTTCATCGGCATGGATGCCGCCCGCCCCGCACTGTCCTACGCACACGCCGCCGGATTCCTGCACGACACGGTGCACGCCGATCTGGAGGCCGCCGAACCGACCGACGAGCAACGCCGTACGCTGGCGGCCGCGGATATCGTTATCTCGACCGGTTGTGTCGGATATGTCACCGAGAAGACGCTGGCGCGTGTCGCACTCGCGCACCCGCGTCGGCGGCCGTGGATGGCACACTTCGTATTACGCATGTTCAGTTTCGAGTCGATCGCCGCGGAACTGGCCGCGCTCGGCTACCGCACCGAGCGAGCCCCCGGGGTGTTCGAACAACGTAGATTCGCCTCCGACAGTGAACGCACCCAAGTGCTGAATACCTTGGCCGCCAGCGGTATCGACACCGATGGCCAGGAAAGCACAGGCTGGCTGCTCGCCAACCTGTACATCTCGCGACCGCTCCCGAAATACCCCGACCCCGAGGACTCGCATTGACCGAACGCACCTTCGCCGCCGACGACCACCTGCCCCGGGTGCCCCTGCCGACGCTGGAGGACAGCTGCGAGCGATTGCTGCAGTGGTGTGCTCCACTGCTCACCGCCGATGAATTCGCCACCACCGAGGCCGCGGTAGCCGACCTGCTACGCGCCGACGGACCCGGCCGGACGCTGCATGCGGCACTGGCCGAATACGATGCCACCCCCGGCGTCGGCAGTTGGCTGGATCTGTTCTGGCCATCCCGCTACCTGGGCCGTCGCGATCGCATCGCGCTCAACGCCAACTTCTTCTTCCTCTTCCGCGATGACACCCCGCTGGCCAGCTCCACCGGCGCATCGCAGGTGGAGCGCGCGGCCGGAATCATCGCGGCCGCGGTCGACTACAAGTTGGCGCTCGATGTCGAGGCGATCGCGCCGGTAACCCAGCGTGGCCAGCAGCTGTCGATGTGGCAGAACAAATACCTGTTCTCCGAGACCCGGATTCCGGGAGAGATACAGGATTCCGTGCGGGTGCCCTACAGCGACGAATGGCCCGGCCCCTCGGATGCCCGGCACATCGTGGTGTTCTTCCACGGCACCATGTTCCGGATGGATGTGATCGGTCCGGATGGTGCGCCGTATTCGCTCGATGATCTCGCCGACGGGCTGCGCGCGGTGCTCAAGGCCGGTGCGCGCTCGGCCCGCACCGATACCGCCGTCGGACATCTGACCACCAAGGCGCGGGCCGAATGGGCCGCCAGCAGAAAGGTATTGCGCGCCGAACCGGCCAACCTGGCCGCGTTGGACACCATTGAGACGGCACTGTTCTGTCTGTGTCTGGAGGACTTCGCCCCGCGCGACGAACTGCAGGCCTGTGACGAGCTGCTGCACGGTGACAGCGCCAACCGCTGGTTCGACAAGTCGGTATCGTTCATCGTCTTCGGGGACGGGCAGGCGGGCATCAATGTCGAGCACTGCGGACTCGACGGCACCACCATCCTGTCCTTCGTGGACACCCTGTTGCAGGCCCCTGCCGTCGAACATGCCACCCGGTCCGGGGCGAAGGCGCAGGGATTGCCCGTGGTGGAGCCGATCGAATTCGTCCTCGATGCGGCCCTGCGTACCGATATCGCCGCGGCGGGCGCGGCATTCGCCCACTACGCGTCCGAGAATGCCACCGCGACAGTATCTTTCGATTTCGGGACGACGCAGGCCAAGCAGCTCGGCATCTCACCGGACGCCTTTGCCCAGCTGAGTTATCAACTGGCGCACCGGCGCAGCAAGGGGCTGACCGGGGCCACGTACGAATCCATCGCCACCCGGCAGTACCGCAACGGCCGCACCGAGGCCATGCGCGTGGTGACACCGGAGATGGTGGCCTTCGTCGACACGATGCAGGACCCGGCGGCTGCCGACGCCGATCGGCTGCGCGCCGCGCTGAGCGCCGCGAGCGCGCACGTCGACCGCGCCAAACAGTGCCAGGCCGGTGACGCGCCCGAACAGCATCTGTGGGAGCTGGAGTGGATCCAGCGGCGCCGCGGGGCCGAACTCGGCGTCACCGAACCGATCCCGCTGTACACCAGCCCCGGCTGGACGATCATGCGCGACGACTACCTGAGCACCAGTTCCGCACCGTCGGTCAATATCCGATACTTCGGCTTCGGCTCGACCAGTCCGAAATGCATCGGCATCGCCTACGTGCTGCTTCCGGACCGGTGGAACCTCTATCTGGCCACGCCGAAGGCGGTCGCCAACGAGATGTACGCCTTCGCGGACCACCTGCGCACCGCCGTCGCCGACCTGCAGGCCCTGCTCGCCGGAGCCTGACCCCGCCGACCGCATCCCCGTCCCCCGATACGCCGGGCGACGGGGATGTCCTGCGTTATGGGCCGGAGCGACGGCCCCGCACCCGGGTCTGAAACAATGGCTCATCGTGAAGAACTTCGAAACCCTGTTCGCTGAGCTGCAAGATCGTGCGGTCACCCGCCCCGAGGGGTCCGGGACCGTGGCGGCATTGGACGCGGGCGTGCATTTCCAGGGTAAGAAGGTGCTCGAGGAGGCCGGGGAGATCTGGCTGGCCGCCGAGCACGAGGGCGACGAAGCGCTCGCCGAAGAGATCTCGCAACTGCTCTACTGGGTCCAGGTGCTGATGGTGGGCCGCGGGCTGAAGCTGGAAGACGTGTACCGACATCTGTGACGGCGCGTCGATCCGTAGTTTTTCTTCCCGAAAGGACTCAACCATGCTGCGCGTCGCAGTCCCCAATAAAGGCGCACTCTCCGAATCGGCCACATCGATCCTGGCCGAGGCCGGTTACCGCAGGCGCACCGATGCCCGCGATCTGACCGTCCTCGATCCGGCCAACCAGGTCGAATTCTTCTTCCTGCGGCCCAAGGACATCGCCATCTACGTCGGCTCCGGTGAGCTCGATCTCGGCATCACCGGCCGCGATCTGGCGCTGGATTCCGGTGCACCGGTACAGGAACGGCTCGCACTCGGCTTCGGCCGCTCCACCTTCCGCTACGCCGCCCCGGCCGGGCGCGAATGGAAGGTCGAGGATCTCTACGACAAGCGCATCGCCACCTCCTACCCGAATCTGGTGCTCGGCGACCTGCAGCGGCGGGGCATCGAGGCCGAGGTGATCCGCCTCGACGGTGCCGTCGAGATCTCCATCCAGCTCGGAGTGGCCGACGCCATCGCCGATGTGGTCGGGTCGGGCCGCACCCTGCGCCAGCACAACCTGGTCGCCTTCGGCGAGACGCTGTGCGATTCGGAGGGTGTCCTGATCGAGCGCGCCGGTTCGGACCAGCAGGAACGGGCCCGCAACCAGCTCATCGCGCGCATCCAGGGCGTCGTCTTCGGCCAGCAGTACATCATGCTGGACTACGACTGCCCGAAGGAGCTGCTGGACGAGGCGGTCAAGATCACGCCCGGCCTCGAATCTCCGACGGTATCCCCGCTCGCCGATCCGGGCTGGGTCGCCATTCGCGCGATGGTGCCACGCAAACAGGGCAATGAGGTGATGGACCGGCTCGCCGAACTCGGCGCGAAGGCGATCCTGGCCTTCGATATTCGGTCCTGCCGCGCCTTCTGACACGTTTCGAGCGACTCGGCCCCGTCGGTCCGGCGGGGCCGAGTCCTTATATCCGAGTGATCGATTCACTGCGATTGCAACCGGTGCGCTGACCTGCGGTTGATTGGTACGTTGCGGCCTCGATGAGGAAATGCAAGGAGTACCACCGTGTCACAGACACCGCCCGCCGAACGTTCGGGCAGCACATTCGCGTGGAATGAGGACTGGCTGGCGGCAATCGTCGGCCTGGTCCTCATTGCCCTGGTCCTGATCGGCGCGATCCCGGATTGGCTGGTGCCGTGATGTCGGAGACCGAAGCCGAGACCGAGAGCGACGCCGCAAGCGTTGCCGCCGAGCCCGACAACGCAGCATCGGAGCCGGACCCCACCGAGTCGAGCGCGGTGACTGCTGAGCAAGCCCCCGTTCAGTCCGAAACCTCTGCACTACAAGCGATTTCGCGCCCAACTGGGGCAGAGATCGCGGCCGGTATCGCGGTGGTCATCCTGCTCGGCGCACTGACCCGCTACTTCGACACCCACGTGCCGCGCTGGGCGGTCGACACTCCGCTCGAGCGGGTGGCCAAGTCGATCGAATTTCCAGTCTATGCCATCGCCATCGGTCTGATCGGAAATGTTGTACTCGCGAAACTCGATCTGCGGGAACGCCTTTCGGCCGGTTTCCGCACCGAGTTCTTCATCAAGACCGGTGTCGTACTGCTCGGCGCATCGATCAACCTGAGGATTCTGATCACCGCCGCCGGACCGTCGATCGTGCAGGCGCTGCTGCTGATCACCACGGTCTTCGGCTTCACCTGGTGGCTGGGTGGCCGCCTGGGCCTCGACGATAAGCTGCGTGCCCTGCTGGCCTCGGCCGTCTCGATCTGCGGTGTCAGCGCAGCCATCGCGGCTGCGGGCGCGGTGCAGGCCAAGCGCGAACAGATCGCGTACGCGGCGTCGCTGGTGATCATCTTCGCGCTGCCGTCGATCTTTGTATTGCCCTGGCTTGCAGATGTTTTCGGCCTCTCCGACGTGGTCGCCGGTGCCTGGATCGGCGGCAATATCGATACCACCGCGGCCGTCGCGGCCTCGGGCGCAATCGCGGGGGAGAAGGCGCTGCAGATCGCCACCATCGTCAAGACCACGCAGAACGCGCTGATCGGCATTGTTGCGATCGCGCTGACCGCCTACTTCACGCTCCGGGTCGAACGCACCCCCGGCGCGGCCCGGCCCTCGGCGCGCCAATTCTGGGAACGATTCCCGAAGTTCGTGCTCGGCTTCGTCGCGGCCTCCGTGATCGGCACCCTGTACCTGCAGTCGGCCGATAAGAAGTCCGGTGCGGCGCATATCGCGATCGTCAACGATCTGCGCACCTGGTTTCTGATCCTCGCTTTCGTCTCCATCGGCCTGGAGTTCTCCGTGCGCGGGCTGCGGGAGGCGGGCTGGCGCCCGGTGGTGGTCTTCGGCTCCGCGGCCGTGGTGAATCTGGCTGTCGGACTGGGTCTGTCGGTGCTGCTGTTCCACAACTTCACCGGGTAGATCCGCGGCGGTAACCCGTCGTTCCGATGCTCGCCGGTCGCCCCGGCGAGCATCGCTGCGGCGTGCCTTGGTGCGCGGTGTGCATTTAGTTCGGGGTCGATCTCACGAAAACTTAATGATTCGCCGTCAACACTTGGGGCGTGTTAGGCGAAACAAACAACGGAACACCTCGGACGGCCGGATCGTTCGGGAACGAAGCACAGGGGAGGACGCGGTGAAACCGAGTATCGAGCAGGTCGGCTCGTGGTGGCGGATTCGCAATGCGCTCATTGCGATCGGTGATGTGGTCGGGGTACTCGTCCTGATCGGTGTGATCGCCGTACTCGGTTCGCACGGCTTCAATCTGGATCTGTTCACCGGCTGAGCGCGAGTCCGCTCAGTCGGAGACCGCGTCGGCGAAGGTTTCATCCGGCGACTCCCCGGTGCCACCATCCGGCCAGCCCGGATAGGCCGGTGGGGTGCCACCGAATTCGGGGCACAGATTCTGGTAGCTGCAGAAGCCGCACAGCCAGCTGGTGCTCGGCTGGAAGTCACCGGTGCGGCCTGCCGTCAGAATGGCCTGCCACAGCGCCGAGAGCGTGCGTTCGAAGCGCAGTAGTTCATCCTCGTCGGGGGCGTAGGTGAGGATCTGCTCGTCGGCCAGGTAGATCAGCCGCAGTTGGGTGGGCAGGATGCCACGGGTGCGCAGCACCACCAATGCGTAGAACTTCAGCTGGAACAGCGCCTTGGTCTCCTGGGCAAGTCCGGGCGCGCGGCCGGTCTTGTAGTCCACCACACGCAGCTCGCCGGTCGGCGCGACATCGATCCGATCGACGAACCCGCGCAACAGCACCCCGTCGTCGAGCTCGACCTCCACCCGCGACTCACACGACTCCGGATCGAACCGGGTCGGATCCTCCAGCCGGTAGTACGCCTCGACGAGGGTGCGGACCTCGTCGAGAAATTCGGCCAAACCGTCCTGCGCGACCAACTCGGCGATCTCGGGCCGGTCGGCCAGCACCCGGGCCCAGGCGGGTTCGGCGAGGGCGGCGGCGCGTGCGGGTAGTCGATCCGCGGCGGGCAGTCCGTACAGATCCTCCAGTACCGCGTGCACCACCGTGCCCCGCACCGCGATTCGCGTCGGCGGTTCCGGAATCCGATCGATCGCACGGAACCGGTACTTCAGCGGGCACTGCTTGAAATCCATTGCCCGAGAAGGAGACAGCGCCGGGCGCTGGCGATCGTGCGCAGGCTCCCGTGCGGTGTCGGCAGGGGGCGTGGATACCGGCGAATGCATACCTGGCAGGCTATCCGGCGGTACCGACACGCCGGTGCCGTACGGCTAGACCGCACCGACCAGCGAACGGAGATACATGACGGCCAGACGGACCGGGCCATTCACCATCGGGGACCGGGTACAGCTGACCGATGCCAAGGGGCGCCTCTACACCGTGGTGCTGGAGCCCGGTAAGGAGTTCCACACGCATCGCGGCGGTATCAAGCATGACAATCTCATCGGCGCCGATGAGGGCAGTGTCGTGCAGTCCACCAATGGCACGCCGTATTTGGCCTTGCGCCCGTTGCTGATCGACTACGTGCTGTCGATGCCGCGCGGTGCGGCGGTCATCTACCCCAAGGACGCCGCGCAGATCGTGCACGAGGGCGATATGTTCCCCGGCGCGCGGGTGCTGGAGGCCGGTGCGGGTTCCGGTGCGCTGACGTGCTCACTGCTGCGCGCGGTCGGCCCGCAGGGCGAGGTGGTCTCCTACGAGATCCGCGAGGATCACGCCGAGCACGCGATCCGCAATGTCGAGACCTTCTTCGGTGAGCGTCCGGACAACTGGTCGATCACCGTGGCCGATGTCGCCGACTACGACGGCCCGCCGGTCGATCGGGTGGTCCTGGACATGCTCGCGCCATGGGATGCGCTGCCCGCGGTGTCCAAGGCACTGGTCCCGGGCGGCGTGCTGGTGGTCTATGTGGCGACTGTCACACAATTGTCGAAAGTGGTCGAGGCGCTGCGCGAGCAGGAGTGCTGGACCGAACCGCGATCCTGGGAGTCGATGGTGCGCGGCTGGCATGTGGTCGGACTTGCGGTGCGGCCCGAGCACCGGATGCAGGGCCACACCGCCTTCCTGGTCAGCGCGCGGCGGCTAGCCGAGGGCACGGTCACCCCGAAGCCGCAGCGCCGCCCGTCGAAGGGTTAGGCCGGAACGCAGGGGGCCTGGGCAAAGCCGAGCATCAGGCAGCCGCTGGCATCCGAGAGCTTCCAGGTGCCGTCGACATATTCCCAGGTCATTGGCATGGCGGGGGCGGTGCCGTGCGGTGAGGTGATGGTCACCTGGGCGGTCGCGGTGTTGCCGCTGCTGGTGATATCGGCGACCGCGTAGGTCAGCTTGCCGTAGCCGCCGAGCGCCTTGTTCATCTGGTCGATATTGGCGGTGCGCTTCTCGCCGCCGACGATGAGCCCGGCCTTCTCGGAGGTGGACTTGGCCGGGTCGGAAAGGGCGTCCAGGACGGCGGTGAGCGCTTCGGCGGTGGGCGCGGCGGCGCTGCCGTGACCCGCGGTACTGGTCGTCGCGGCGGACAAAGAGGTAGCGGTGGCCTTGACATCGGACTTATCGTCGGAGCCGCAGGCGGTGAGGCCGACGGTAGTGGCCATTGCCGCCGCGGCGATAACCATGGACATGCGAAGTGTCCTGGCGGGAAGGAGCATCGTCAGCAACCTTTCGGTTCGGTCGGCGAAGCAGGTCGCCGTGGCCTGGTTAGGGCAGGCTAACATGGTGGTTCCGCCGCCGATCGCGGCCCAGATGTGATCACGACGAAACCATGTCGGAAAGCGAGAACGGTTCACGCCCGGTAGCGTTGATAGACCGGGACTGGGAGGAGCAGCACATGAGCCCCATCGAGAATTCGGATTCGGCGGCCTGGAGAGAGCTCGAGGCGGTACGCGCCGAAGCGGCTGCACTCCGAAGGCAACTTGCCGATTCGCCGGATCGCGCACGGGAATTGGAAGCCCGCATCGATTCGCTGACCATTCGCAACACCAAGCTGATGGACACCCTCAAGGAAGCGCGGCAGCAGTTGGTCGCGCTACGTGAGGAGGTCGACCGGCTGGGTCAGCCACCGAGCGGGTACGGAATTCTCATCGGTGTGTACGAGGATCAGACGGTCGACGTGTTCACTTCGGGACGCAAGATGCGCCTGACGTGTTCACCCAATATCGACACCTCGACCCTGGAGTACGGCCAGACCGTCCGCCTCAATGAGGCGCTCACGGTCGTCGAGGCCGGAATCTACGACGCGGTCGGTGAGATCGGCACATTGCGCGAGATCCTCGACGACGGACGCCGGGCGCTGGTTGTCGGACATGCCGACGAGGAGCGCGTGGTGTGGCTCGCGGGTCCGCTGGCCAAGGTCGCCGAGGTCGACGATCTCGACGATCCCGACTCTCCGGTGCGCAAACTGCGGCCGGGCGATTCGCTGCTGGTCGATACCAAGGCGGGCTTCGCCTTCGAGCGCATCCCCAAGGCCGAGGTCGAGGACCTCGTGCTCGAGGAAGTGCCCGATGTCGACTACAGCGATATCGGTGGTCTCGGTCGCCAGATCGAGCAGATCCGCGATGCGGTGGAATTGCCGTTCCTGCACAAGGATCTGTTCCGCGAGTACGCGCTGCGCCCGCCCAAGGGCGTGCTGCTCTACGGTCCGCCCGGTTGCGGTAAGACGTTGATCGCCAAGGCCGTCGCCAACTCGCTGGCGAAGAAGATCGCCGAGGCGCGCGGTGAGGATGCCAAGGAAGCCAAGTCGTTCTTCCTGAACATCAAGGGCCCCGAACTGTTGAACAAGTTCGTGGGTGAGACCGAGCGTCACATTCGGATCATCTTCCAGCGGGCCCGCGAGAAGGCGTCCGAAGGTACGCCGGTGATCGTGTTCTTCGATGAGATGGATTCGATCTTCCGCACCCGCGGATCGGGCGTGTCCTCCGATGTGGAGACCACGGTCGTGCCGCAGCTGCTCTCGGAGATCGACGGTGTCGAGGGCCTAGAGAACGTCATCGTGATCGGTGCGTCCAACCGCGAGGACATGATCGACCCCGCGATCCTGCGGCCCGGACGTCTCGATGTGAAGATCAAGATCGAGCGGCCGGACGCGGAATCGGCGCAGGACATCTTCTCGAAGTACCTGACCGAGGGACTGCCGCTGCACGCCGACGATCTCGAAGAGTTCGGCGGCGACAAGGGGCTGTGCATTCGCGCGATGATCGAACGGGTCGTCGACCGGATGTACGCCGAGAGCGAGGACAACCGCTTCCTGGAGGTCACCTACGCCAACGGTGACAAGGAAGTCCTGTACTTCAAGGACTTCAACTCCGGCGCCATGATCCAGAACATCGTGGACCGCTCCAAGAAGTACGCCATCAAGGCGGTACTCGACACCGGCAATCCGGGCCTGCGCATCCAGCATCTCTACGATTCGATCGTGGACGAGTTCTCCGAGAACGAGGACCTGCCCAACACCACGAATCCCGATGACTGGGCTCGCATCTCGGGTAAGAAGGGTGAGCGGATCGTCTACATCCGCACGCTGGTCACCGGCAAGAACGCCAGCGCCAGCCGCGCCATCGACACCGAGTCGAATACGGGCCAGTACCTGTAGGTTTCGAACCGAAGGCCGCGCTTCCGCTGGGAGCGCGGCCTTTCGGCGTTTCAGGGGGTGATCCCACACCGGGGTGGTCGCGAATAGCAGGGGCCGCTTCAGGTGATCGCTCGGTCATCCTCGCGAGGTAGGTGGGAGTCATCCTTGGGGTTGATGTGGCCTTTCATCCGGGCCGCCTAAAATTTGGCCGTGCGGCCAGAAAATGAGACGGTTGGTCAGCGGCGGTCGTTCATCGAGGAGGCGCGGCGGCGGCAGATCATTGCTTCGGCGGTGGAGGTGATCTCCGAGGTGGGGTACGGCAGTGCCTCGCTGGCGCGGATCGCCAAGCATGCCGGGATCTCCAAAGGAGTCATCTCGTATCACTTCGCCGGGAAGGACGAGCTGATGGAGCAGCTGGTCATCCAGCTGTATGTGTCCGCCGGCGAGCACATCGCGCCCGCGGTCATGGCCGCGGAGGGTGCGCACAATCAGTTGCTCGCCTATATCGGGTCGAATCTGCAGTTCATCGATGCGAATAAGAGGTACGTCGCGGCGCTGATCGACGTGGTGCTGAATCTGCGTGATGCGGACGGCAAGCCGCGCTTCGCCTCGGCAGAGGGTGAACAGGAGATCATCCAGCCGCTCGTCGACATCATGCGGGAGGGGCAGCGGCGCGGTGAATTCGGCGACTTCGATCCGCGGGTAATGGCCATGTCGATCCGTGATGCCATCGACGGCGCGGCCGGGCGGGCCATTCGGGACAAGGACTTCGATATGACAACCTATTCGGCCCATGTGTGCCGGTTATTCGATGTGGCGACCGGTAAGAGGGGAAGCGATGACTGATCTGATGGAAAGCGAAGTTCAGCAGCGCGAGAGCGGCGCGGCGACACCGCCGTTCGCCTGGCTCGGCGTCGGGGCGATCGCGGCGGTGGCGGCGATCATGCTGTTCGCCTCGCTGGGGCGGTACGGGTTCTTCGGTGACGAACTGTATTTCCTGTCGGCCGGGCGCAGACTCGCATTCGGATATGCTGATCAGGGGCCGGTGCTGCCCGCGATCGCCAGGCTGATGGATCTGATCGCGCCGGGATCGCTGGTGGCCCTGCGGATTCCGGCCGCGCTGGTGACGGTTGCCGCGGTGCTGATCAGTGCGCAGATCGCGCGGGAGTTCGGCGGGTCGCGGAATGCGCAGGTGTTGACCGCGGTGGCGTATGCGACCTCGCCGTTCCTGCTCGTGCAGGGAACTCAATTGGCTACCAATACGATCGACACGGCGCTGTGGGTATTGATCAGCTGGCTGCTGATCCGGTGGGTGCGCACGCGCCGCGACAGTCTGTTGTTATGGGCAGCGCTGGCTACCGCGCTGGATATCCAGGTGAAATGGCTGATTCCGTTCTTCTGGGTCGCGGTCGCCATCGGGGTGGCGATCTATGGTCCGCGGGAGCTGCTGCGGCGGCCGGTGCTGTGGGTGGGTGCGGGGCTGGTCGTGCTGGTGACGGTTCCGACGCTGATGTGGCAGATCGAGCACGACTGGCCGCAGCTGCGATTGGGTGCGGTGGTCGCGGCGGAGCAGTCGACGGCCGGCGGCCGGTACACCTGGCTGCCGATGGCGCTGGCTTTCGCCGGTCTACTCGGTGGGGTACTGCTGATCACGGGGATCTGGGCGCTGTTGCGCTGGGAATCGCTGCGGCTGTATCGATTCCTCGCGGTGGTCCCGCCGCTGCTGATGGTGGTGTTCATCGCCACCAACGGTCGCCCCTACTACGCGGCCGGATGCTATGCGGCCGTAATGGCGGCGGGCGCGGTGCGCTGGACCGCGAATACGGCGCGGCGGCGCAGGTACGTGACTGTTGCGCTCGTCGCGGTTTCGGCGGCGATCGCGGCTTTCGCTATGCCGTGGCAGCCCGAGTCGTCCATCGATCCGGTCGACAGCCAGGCCGAGGCCAGTATCAAAATCAGCCTCTATGGCAGGTTCGGCTGGCCGGAACTGCGCGAGGCGACCGCTGATGCTTATCTGGCGCTGCCGGAAGTGCAACGGTCCGATGCCGTCATCATTGCCGATTCCTATTGGCAGGCAAGCGCTTTGGATATCGATAGGCAGCGCTACGGACTGCCCGCCGTCTACAGCCCCAACCGTGGCTTCGGATACTTCGGCACTCCGCCGGATTCCGCCACCACGGTGCTGTGGGTCGGCAATGCCGAGGACGAAATGCACACGGCCTGTAGTGAATTGGCTTCGGTGGGACGCGTCGACGCACGCTTGGGCTACCCGGATGTCACCCGCAACGTAACCATCTGGCGCTGTACCGCACGCCAGCCCTGGTCGCGGGTCTGGCCGGATATGCTTCGCCTCGACTGAACCGCCGGGCCGGGCGCGTCCGATTCGTTCAAGACTTCCGGATTCCGCTCGCATTGACTGAACAGTGGCCGGGGCCATTGCCCCGGCCACTGTTCGAGCATCAGGAGGATCGGTATGAAGGCGAATATCAACGCGATCACCTTGGCCGTGCGCGACCTGGAACGGTCCCTACACTTCTACCGGGACGGCCTCGGCCTGTCCTCACCGGGCATCATCGGCACGGAATTCGTCCGCGACGAGCAGTACCCGGGCGGCTCGGTAGCTATGTTCACCCTGGACAACGGCCTCATCCTGTCCCTGTACGCCCGCACCGACCTGGCACTGGACGCCGGGATCCCACCCGAACGCGTCACGGGATCCCCGATCAGCCTGGGCCTGTTCCTCGACAGTCGAGAAGACGTCGACCTGATCCTGCACCAGGCCGAACAAGCGGGCGGGCACCATCGTCCGCCCACCCCTGACCCGCCCCTGGGGCATCTACGCGGGCTACTTCGCCGACCCGGACGACCACCTGTGGGAAGCGGTCCATTTCCTGAACAACACACCCGCCTGACCTACGCCCGGAGCCCGTCGACGAACCAGTCCAGCGTCTGACCGTGCGAGTTGCCTCGTGCTTCGACCTCGGCGAAGTGGCGATAGCGTTGGGAGGTATCCATCTCGATCCGTCCTGCCAGGCTGAATCTGTTGCGTCGGAGGGGGATTCGTGCGTCTAGGTGAACAGGCCGGTGAGGTAGGGGATGAGTTGGGGCCAGGAGGCTTCGACGATGCCCTGGTGGCCGGTGGGGTAGGTGTGGAATTCGTAGCGGGTTGCGGATGCGGTCAATTCGGTGAGTAGGGCGGCGGTCAGGGGGTAAGGGACGGTGGTGTCGTCGAGGCCCTGCGTGATGAGTAGCGGCTGGCGGTACCCGGAGGTGGGGACGGAAAGGTAGTGGGCCAGGCGATCCGGGAAGTCGCCGGTGAGCAGTGGTTTGGCGAGTAAGGAGCCGAGGGGGAGGTCGGTGGCCTGGGCGGGCCAATCGGCTACGCACAGGGTGGCCAGGCGGTCCATGAGGGCGATGCCGGCCGGGGTGAAGTAGCTGTCGATATCGGCGGTGGGGTAGGCCAAGCGCATACCGTCGAGTGCGGCGGCGATATTGGCGGTGACGCCGTCCAGGACGGGTACTTGGGGCACGTATGGGCCCGCCAGGGCGATGGTGTGCTCCAGGTTGGCGGGTGGTGCGAAGGCCGCGGTGCCGCGGAAGTCGAGTTCGGGGGCGTAGGTCGGGGCGAGGGCGCCGGTATTCAGCGCCGCGTGTCCGCCCTGTGAGACACCGACGACCGCCCACCTCGTCGACAGGTTGGCATCGGCGGTGCGTGCGGCGCGAACCAGGTCGATGGTCGCGGTGGCTTCGGTGCGCGATTGCAGGTACGGATGTGGTGTCGCGGCACCGGGATGTAAGCCGACATAGTCGGGCGCGGCCACCGCATAGCCTTGGTCGAGCAGCCGGTGCAGATACGAGGCGTCACCCCTGGCCTGCTTGGTGGTGATTCCGCATTGCGGGCCCATGCCGCTGGTGCCGTGGTCCCAGGCGATGACCGGCCAACCACCGGGCGGCGGTGTGCCAATCGGAGTGAACAGCAATCCCGTCGCCGTTGTGGTGGCACCGGCCGGGCCTTCGGTGACATATTCGAGCACCGAGACCCGATCGAACCCGCCCCAACCGGGCGTTTGCGCGATCGAAGACACCAGTTCGCCCACCGCACGGTCGGCGTGCGCCGCACCTGCGGTCGCCACGCCTGCGACGCCGAGCACGACGGCGACCATTCCCGCGAGACCGGCGCGAATGCGCACGCGATACGAGACGCCCGGCCTGCTCCGACAGTTCGCGTGCATACCCGCTCCTCTGTTCGGTACAGATGTCAGCACCCTATCCACATCCCGCTGTTGCGGTTACCCCTGCGCGAGTCGGGCGCGTCACATCCTCGACGGCACAGGCCCTTTCGCCACCACACGGAGACGATCGCGCGTCTGGGGTGTCGAAAAGGCCTGTGCCGTAGCGAGACCGGTTTCAGAGATCGGCGAGCTGGGAAACGGCGGGAGCCATGGCGTCGATCCAGGCGGCCGGGGAGCCGGTAGTCGGGATGATGATGACGGTGTGCACGCCGAGTTTGGCGTAATCGGCCATCTGCCGAACGAATTCGTCGCGAGTGTTCGGATCCGGGCGCGGATTATTGGCCATCATGGTTATGCGGATTTCGTTGTAGTCGCGCCCGACTTCGTCGCAATGCCGTCGCAGTACGTCGAGTTTGTGGCCGACCTCCTCCGGGGAGGAGCCGAACAGGTTGCAGGCGTCGCCGTACTGTGCGACCAACCGCAGCGTTTTGCGTTCGCCGCTGCCGCCGATGAGCACCTTGGGCCGGTTGATCGGCTGCGGCGAGCACAGCGTCTCGGCCAACTGGTAGTACTTGCCGTCGAAGGGTCCGTTGTTCTGCGGGTCCCACATCTGCTGACAGATCCGCAGTGTCTCCTCCAGCCGCTCGAACCGTTCGGCGATCGGCGGGAACGGCACACCGAGCCCTTGGTGCTCGCGCTCGAACCAGGCGGCGCCCAACCCCAGTGCCGCGCGGCCACCGGACAGGACATCGAGCGTGGTGACGATCTTGGCGAGCAGACCGGGATGCCGATACGTCACGCCGGTGACCAGCAGGCCGAGTTCGATGCGCGAGGTGTGCGCGGCCAGGTAGCCGAGCGTGGTGTAGCCCTCCAGCATGTTCGACTCCGCCGGTAGACCGGTCGGCTCGATCTGGAAGTAGTGGTCCATGAACGACAGCCAGGTCGCACCGGACGCCTCCGCCGCGGCGCCCACCCTGGCGAGTTCACCGGCGATGGCCGTCGTACCGCCATCGATATCGAATATCGGTAGATGAAAACCGAGTTCCATGAAGTGATCCTCTGGTTCTAGACGACTGTGCGCATCCAACGCTATGACTTGGAGTGCACTCCAAGTCAAGTCTGTGGTCGCAAATCCGTCCCGCCCCATCGCCTCTCGCAACCACTAGGGACGTCTTATGAGGTCGCATCTCGGCAGAACCAGCGGTGGCGGTGCCGCACGAAACGGCACCGCCACCGGGGGTGAATCGATCAGCTCTGGGTCGTGGTGACCGAATTCAGGATGACATCGGCGTTCGGACGGCCGTCCTCGGTGCCGAGCACGACACCCGCGTTGGCGACCTTCTCCAGGACGTCCATTCCGCCGGTGATCTTGCCGAAGGGGGTGTAGTTCGGCGGCAGCGGCGAGTCCTTGTACACCAGGAAGAACTGGCTGCCGTTGGTGTCGGGGCCGGCATTGGCCATGGCGACCGTGCCAGCGGGGTAAGTGGCGCCGTCGAGGTTCTCGTTCGGGAACTGGTAGCCCGGGCCGCCCATACCGGTAGCGCTGGGATCACCGCATTGCAGGATGAAGATGCCGCTGGTGGTCATGCGGTGGCACTGGGTGTGATCGAAGTACCTCTGCCCGGCCAGGAATACGAACGAGTTCACCGTGCGCGGGGCGCGGGCGGCATCCAGGGCGATGGTCACCGTGCCGCAGGTGGACTCCAGCTTCGCGGTGTAGGTCGCGCCGGTATTGATCGACACCGCGGGTTCGGCGTCCCACTGCTTGATCTCGGGCTTGACCATATCCGGGGCCACGCATCCGGCGACCGGCGCGCTGCCCGGATTCGCCGAGACGCCGCCCGCGGCGAAGATCGCGAGGGCGGTGCCGACAGCGAATACGCCGAGGCCCCGTAGCAGGGCGGACCCGACTCTGCGAGGCTGGCGCCTGGTGGGCTGATGGTGGTCGAATTGCCGCGCCTGCACGTCGCTGCTCACCGGTCGAGGTCTCCTTCTGTTAGGTATCGCATCGGGCGATGCTCAGCGGATCATTCCATCTCGGCGCCGCGCGCGGAACGAGATGGTGCATTACGACTGCGTCGCAACAGGAACGCGGACGTATTCAGCCCGGTGAATACTCTTGGGCCGGGCGGAAAATCAGCGGAAGCGGCTGGAGGTGTCGGTTAGCATGGCTGCGACGGAGGCACATCTGATCGACCCATGGCTCGGCACGTACTGAATCTCCGGTGATACCGCCTCCGCAGGAGGTGTATCGACTTGTCCGGATACGCATTCGGCAGCATCGCGCAGCGATTCGATGAGGGGTGGCGGCCCGGTGGCGGGTGGGCCATCGTTCGTCTGCTCACCGCCGTGGTGTGCGTCGGTGCGTTGGTCGGCGGGTGCACCGCGAGCACGGATACGAAATCGTCATCGTATAAGGGTGCTTGGCCGCCCAACGAAGACCGGGGTTCGTGTGCGGTCGACAAGCAGACCGATGTCGCGGCGACGATGCGCGACGGCACGATCCTGCGCGCCGATGTGTACCGTCCGCAGACCAGCGATCCGGTGCCGGTGGTGCTGATGCGCACCCAGTACGGCAAATCCGCAGCCCAGATCCAGCCCTCGCGCTATCGACCGCCGGACTGGTTCGCCTCGCACTGCTACCTGGTGGTCGTCCAGGACGTCCGCGGCATCGGGAATTCCGAGGGCACCTTCACCGAATTCGGCAATGACACCCACGACGGCTACGACACGGTGGAATGGGCCGCGCGACTGCCCGGTTCGAACGGCAAGGTGGGTATGTACGGTTCGTCGTATGTCGGTGCCACGCAATGGCTTGCCGCCATCGAGACGCCACCGCATCTGAGCACCATCGTGCCCGCCAATACCGCCTCCGACTATTACGACGGTTGGACCTACGAGGGCGGCGCATACCGGCTCGGCTTTGTCGAACCATGGGCCATGGGCACCATCGGACTCGAATCCGCCGAGCAGCGTGCCGACAAGGCCACCGCGGACCAACTGGGCACGGATCTGCAGAACATCACCGCATGGCTGAATTACCGCCCGTACAAGGACTTTCCGCCGCTGCAACCGGGCAATCCGGCCGTCGCGCCGTGGTACTTCGACTGGATCCGCAACTCGGTGCGCAACGACTACTGGAAGCAGTGGAGCATCCGCGACCGCTACCCGAATGTGCGGGTGCCGGTGCTCGATATCGAGGGGTGGTACGACGCCTTCCTCGCGGGCGGCGTGGAGAACTTCACCGGCATGGTCGAGCGCGGCGGCGACCCGCAGGCGCGGCAGAACCAGCGATTGGTGATCGGCCCGTGGGACCACCTCGGTTGGGGACGGCCCACCTCGACGATCGCGCCTCGACTCGAGCAGTTGGGGGCGGTCGGCGACAGTCCGATCAACGAGTTGATGCTCGCGTGGTTCGACCACTTCCTGAAGGGACAGGACAACGGCGTATCGGGTAAACCGCGCGTCGACTACTTCCTCATGGGCGCGAATCGCTGGAAGTCGGCGCCGAATTGGCCGCTGCCGCAAACACAGTGGAAGGAATACTACTTCGCCGATAGTGGCGCCAACAGCGTGGCCGGGAGGGTCGGCAAACTGGTCGAGCGGGCGCCGAACGGACCCGCGGCGCTCGACCGGTATGTCTACGACCCGGCCTCTCCGGCACCGAGTATCGGCGGACATTCGTGCTGTTCGGTGGGCTCGGGCCCGCAGGGACCGTTCGACCAGTCGGCGGTCGAGCAGCGTTCGGATGTGCTCACCTATACGAGCGATCCACTCACTGCGGATACCGAGGTCACCGGTCCGATCACCGTCAAGTTGTGGGCATCGTCCACCGCACCGGATACCGACTTCGTCGCGCGGCTGGAAGTGGTCGCATCCGACGGATCGGCGGTCAACCTCAACAATGGCATCATCCGCGCCGCATTCCGGGACTCGTTGTCCGAACCCGCCGCCCTGGTGCCCGGTCAGCCGTATGCGTTCACCATCAAGATCTGGCCGACGAGTTATCAGTTCAACGCGGGCGACCGGATCCGGGTGGCCATCAGCAGCAGCGACTATCCGCAGTACGCGCCGAACCCGAATACCGGCGAACCTTTCGGTGACAGCGCCCGGACACAGCCCGCGACGCAGACCATCTATAAGGATGCCGAGCACCCGTCGTCGGTGGTGCTGCCGATAATTCCGGCCGGAAATAGCGGCTCGACCAGCTTCGACCTCGAGCCGGGGTCTTAGCCGCGCCGGACACGGCGGTAGGTGGGCGCGGCAGTGGTCGCGGCGGCGAGTTCGCTGGTGAGCCAGTCCAACTCGCCGTCGGCGATTGCGGCGACGGTAATGCGCAGGTGGTCGCCGTGCGGGTGGTCCTCGACCTCGAAGGGGCGCCCGGGTGCGGCCTTGATACCCGCGGCGGCCAGGGAGATCATCGCCGCGTTCTCGTCGGCGACCGGTAACCAGAGGTTGATGCCGTCACCACGGGCGACGGTGATGCCCCTGCGCGCCAGGGCACGGCGGAGTTCGGTTGCGCGCCTGCGGTATTCGGTGCGAGCGGCCGCGACGGTACGCAGGGCGGTGTCGTCGTCGAGCATCGTGAGCAGCAGACGCTGTAGCAGGCGGCTGGTCCAGCCGGGGCCGAGCATGCGGCGATCGATCATTGGGTCGAGCAGATCGGCCGGACCGCCAACCACCGCGAGACGCAGATCCGCGCCGTGCGATTTGGAGTACGAGCGGATGTGCACCGTCTGGTTCGGCAGTCGCGATCCGAGGGAACGCAATGCGGTGGAGGCGATTCCGGCGGAGTGGTCATCCTCGATGACGAGGGTGCCGGTGCCCGCGAGGATATCGGTCAGTTCGCGCGTGCGGGCGGTAGTGAGCGAGGCACCCGTCGGATTCTGCGCACGGGGCTGCAATATCACGGCGGTGACACCGTGCTCGGTCACGGCGCGGTCGAGATCGTCCGGTAGGAGGCCGGATTCGTCCATACGAACCGGAATCGCCCGCGCACCCAGACGGGCGAGCAGGTCGAGAAACGGTGGGAAGCAAGGATCTTCGACCGCGACCGCATCGCCGAGGCGGACATGACTGGTGAGCAGTCGGTCGATGGCGTCGAGTGCCCCGTCGAGCACCGCGAGACGTTCGGCGCGGAAGGGCCAGTCGGCGCGCACCTTGGCGGCCAGCTCCGGCAGCACGGCCGCATCGAGGTAGTCGGCGGCCAGACCGCCGCCGCGACCGTGCTCGGTGATCGTGTGCAATGCGGCGACCAGGTCCGGCAGTAGTTCCGGATCGGGGGTGCCGCGGGACAGATCGATGCGGAAGGCGCTATCCGAGGGGGGATGCAGGCGCTGGTAGCGGCCTGTCGGCGGTGCCGGACGGGTGGCGGGGCGTTCGCCGACGAATGTGCCCGCGCGCCCTCGCGCGACGATTGCGCCGGTGGCCGCCAGCGCCCGCCAAGCCTGGTTGACGGTGGCGGGGGAGACCCGCAACTCGCGGGCGACTTCGCGCACGGTCGGCAGCCTCGACCCGGGTGCGATGGCACCGGAACGAATCCGGCGGCTCACCGCGGCCGCGATTCCCGCCGGGGTTCGATCATCGAGATCGGTGTTGAACAGGCCGGACCCGGCTACGGCAGGTGCTTGCGGGGTGTCTCGCACATTGTCTGCGGGCACCTGCGGCGCGGTAGCGGGGTCGAAGTTCACAGCGTCATTCTGCGTCGGGCACAGCGCCGGAACGATGACCGGCCCCAAGGTTTACGGCTACGAAACTGTTTCCGCAATCTTGTAACACAACCGAATTGGTTCGCAGTGAAGTATAACAAAGCATGGGAATCGTTCGAGCCGCGCTCGTCCAGACCAACTGGACCGGCGATAAAGAGTCCATGATCAAGGCGCACGAGGACTACGCCCGTCAGGCCGCCGCGCAGGGCGCCAAGGTGATCTGCTTCCAGGAGTTGTTCTACGGCCCGTACTTCTGCCAATTGCAGGACGCGAAGTTCTACGAATACGCGGAATCGGTGCCCGGGCCGACCACCGAGCGATTCGCCGCCCTGGCCAAGGAACTGAGCATGGTGATGATTCTGCCGGTGTACGAGCAGGAACAATCGGGTCTGCTCTACAACACCGCGGCGGTCATCGATGCGGACGGCAGTTACCTCGGCAAATACCGCAAACACCACATTCCGCAGGTCAAGGGGTTCTGGGAGAAGTTCTACTTCCGACCGGGCAACCTGGGCTGGCCGGTCTTCGACACCGCGGTCGGCAAGGTCGGCGTCTATATCTGCTACGACCGGCATTTCCCGGAGGGCTGGCGCGCACTCGGTCTGGCGGGCGCGGAGATCGTCTTCAACCCCTCGGCCACCTCACGCGGCCTGTCCGGCTACCTCTGGAAGCTGGAGCAACCGGCCTCGGCGGTCGCCAACGAATATTTCATCGGCGCCATCAACCGGGTCGGCATCGAGGAATACGGCGATGACGATTTCTACGGAACCAGCTATTTCGTGGATCCGGAAGGTAAATTCGTCGGAGACGTCGCCTCGGACACCGATCCCGAACTGGTGGTCCGTGACCTCGATATGGATCTGATCAAGGTGGTGCGCGACCGCTGGGCGTTCTATCGCGATCGCCGCCCCGACGCCTACGGACCACTGGTGGCTCCCTGAGGCTGGTGATATCGATATGACGAAAACATTCATTCACGGCGGCACGGTGGTCTCGGCTACCGGATCGCAATTGCTCGATGTGCTGATCGAGGGCGAAACCATTGTCGCGGTCCTACAGCCCGGCTCCACCGCGCTCGGCGCCGACCTGACCGCATCGGCGGACGTGGTCATCGATGCGACCGGCAAATATGTGATCCCCGGTGGCGTGGACGGCCACACCCATATGCAGCTGCCCTTCGGCGGCACCGAGGCGTCCGACACCTTCGAGACCGGCACCCGCGCCGCCGCCTGGGGCGGTACCACGACCATTGTCGACTTCGCCGTGCAGAAGCCAGGGGAGCGGGTGCAGGACACCCTCGGTCTGTGGCATGAGAAGGCGGCGGGCAACTGCGCGATCGACTACGGATTCCATCAGATCATCGGTGAGGTGAACGACGAATCCCTCAAGGGCATGAGCGAATTGGTGGCCGAGGGCGTCACCAGCTTCAAATTGTTCATGGCCTATCCCGGCGTCTTCTACTCCACCGACGGCCAGATCCTGCGGGCCATGCAAGCTGCGGGCGACCTCGGCGCACTGCTGATGATGCACGCGGAGAACGGCATTGCCATCGATGTGCTGGTCGAACAGGCGCTGGCGCGCGGGGAGACCTCGCCGTACTACCACGGCGTCACCCGGCCGTGGCAGATGGAGGAGGAGGCCACCCACCGCGCGATCATGTTGGCGCAGTTGACCGATGCACCGCTGTATGTCGTGCATGTCTCGGCCAAGCAGGCGATGGAACAGATCGTCGCCGCACGGGGTAACGGGCAGAACGTCTTCGGTGAGACCTGTCCACAGTATCTGTACCTCTCACTCGAAGAGCAGTTGGGCGCACCGGGTTTCGAGGGCGCCAAGTGGGTGTGCTCGACGCCGCTGCGGTCGCGGGCCGAAGGGCATCAGGACGAGTTGTGGCGCTATATCCGCACCGGTGCGGTCACCTCGGTCAGCACCGACCACTGTCCGTTCTGCATGAAGGATCAGAAAGAGCTCGGCGTCGGCGATTTCAGCAAGATCCCCAATGGGATCGGCGGTGTGGAACACCGGATGGATCTGATGTTCCAGGGTGTGAAGAACGGCTGGATCTCGCTGGAACGCTGGGTCGAGGTGTGTTGCACCACGCCCGCGCGGATGTTCGGGATGTACCCGCGCAAGGGTGTCATCAGCCCGGGTGCGGATGCCGACATCGTGATCTACGACCCGAACGGGCACACCAGCATCGGATTCGGCAAGACCCACCACATGAATATGGACCACTCGGCCTGGGAGGGCTTCGAGATCGATGGGCACGTCGACACCGTGCTCTCACGCGGCCGCGTGATCATCGATGACGGTGCTTATCTGGGCACTGCCGGGCACGGCCGGTTCATCGTCCGCGAACTGTCGCAGAACTTGATCTGACGCCGCCGACTCGAACGGCCCACGTTCCATTCGAAACGGCCGACGTTCTTGACCCGAAATGGAGAGTGCCGCATGGATATCGGTGTGGTGCTGCAATGCACACCTCCCGCCTCGCGGGTGGTCGAATTGGCCAGACAGGCGGAGACACACGGCTTTTCGCATGTGTGGACCTTCGATTCGCACCTGCTGTGGCAGGAGCCCTATGTCATCTACAGCCAAATACTGGCCGCCACCCGCAAGGTCGTCGTCGGCCCGATGGTCACCAATCCGTCTACCCGGGACTGGACGGTCACCGCGTCGACCTTCGCGACGCTCAACGATATGTTCGGCAACCGCACCATCTGCGGTATCGGCCGCGGCGACTCCGCGGTCCGCACCCTCGGCGGCAAACCGGCCACCTTGGCGACATTGCGCGAAGCGATCGAGGTGATCAGGGAACTCGGCAATGGCCGCAGCGCCCGCGTCGACGACACCATCGTGCGCTTCCCGTGGGCCAGTGCCTCGCGACTGGAAGTGTGGGTGGCCGGATACGGGCCGCGTGCGCTCGAGCTGACAGGTGAGGTCGCGGACGGATTCATCCTGCAGTTGGCCGATCCGGATATCACCGCGTGGACGATCGCCCGGGTCCGTGCTGCTGCCGAGCAGGCGGGCCGCGATCCCGGATCGGTGAAGATCTGTGTTGCCGCACCGGCCTACGTCACCGACGGATCCGCCGCCGCGATGGCGCACGCCCGCGAACAGTGCCGCTGGTTCGGTGGCATGGTCGGCAATCACGTCGCCGATATCGTCGCGAAATACGGTACCGACGGTGATATTCCGCATGCGCTCACCGATTACATCGCGGGCCGCCGCGGCTACGACTACAACGAGCACGGCCAGGCGGGCAATACGCACGCCGAATTCGTGCCGGATGCGATCGTGGATCGCTTCTGCCTGATCGGCACGCCCGACGAGCAAGTGGCCCGGCTGCACGAACTGGAGAAGCTCGGCGTCGACCAGTTCGCGGTCTACCTCCAGCACGACGCCAAGACGGCCACGCTGGAGGCGTACGGGGAGTCGGTGCTGCCGCGGTTGGCGCATCCGGTCACTGCGACGGAGGGCGCCGAGTGATCGCCGCGATGGTGGTGACCCTCGTGCTCGCGGAGTCCGAGGCGGAGCCGGTTGCGGTATCGGCGGGTGATCGATGAGAGCGGGAGCAATGCGGGCACGGCAGGTCGGCTATGCGGTCGGCGTTGCGGTGCTGGTCATCGCGGTCTGGGAGCTCGTCAAGTACTTCGTGCCCGAGCGCGGGGTGAGCATCGGTGACACCCGGATCCTGCCGCGCACGAGTGATGCTGCGCTGCCACATGTTTGGTCGGTCATCACCGTACTCGGCGATAAGGACGGCACCGGCACCGTCGGTGCGACACTGCTGCGCACGGCCGGATTCACCTTCGGGCTCGCGATGCTGGCACTGGCGATCGGCACCCTGGTCGGCACAGCCCTCGCGGTGGTGATGCAGCGCTTCGCCTTCGTCGAGCGCGGATTGCTGCCCTATATCGTGGTCTCGCAGACGGTTCCGCTGATCGCGCTGGCGCCGCTGGTGGCCGGATGGGGCGGCAAGATCGTCATCGCCGGGCAGCCGTGGCGGCCGTGGATGAGTATCGCGGTCATCGCGTCGTATCTGGCCTTCTTCCCGGTCGCGGTCGGCATGCTGCGCGGCCTGCAGGCACCGTCGAAGGCGTCGGTGGAACTGCTGCACAGCTACTCGGCCAGTTGGTGGGAGACATTGGTGCACTTGCGGTTTCCCGCCGCGGTGCCGCATTTCCTGCCCGCATTGCGCTTGGCCGCGGCGGCATCGGTGATCGGTGCGGTGGTCGCGGAGATCTCCACCGGTACAGCGGGTGGTATCGGCCGCCAGATCATTGTCTTCGCACAGCAGGCCACCGGCGATGCGGCTCGGCTGTACGCGGCCGTGCTCGCCGCGGCACTGCTCGGTGTCGCCGTCACCGCCGTCGTCGGCCTGGCCGAACTGGCACTACGTCGTTACAGCCGTCCCGCCGGGGCGCGCGGCTCTTCAGGAGGTACCCGTTGACCGGGAAAGTGGAATCGGCCGCCGCGCACACCGAGGCGGCCGACGAGCCGATCGAGGCATCGGATCCGGTCGGCGTCGAGGCCGATGATGTCGCGGCGGTCGACCTCACGAATGTCGGGAAGATCTTCGACGCGGGTTCGGTCACCGCGCTGACCGATGTCTCGCTGAAAGTGCGCGCGGGGGAGTTCGTCTCGCTGATCGGGCCGTCCGGCTGCGGTAAATCCACCCTGCTACGCATCATCGCCGATCTGGAACAGCCGACCAGCGGCGGCCTGACCGTACACGGCAAATCCGCTCGGCAGGCCAGGATCGACCAGGACTACGGCATCGCCTTCCAACAGGCGGGCCTGCTCGACTGGCGCACCGTACAGGCCAATGTCGAACTGCCCCTCGAACTGCACAGGGTCCCCAAGGCCGACAGACGCAAGCGCAGTGCGGAACTCCTGGAAATGGCCGGTCTCACCGATTTCGCCCACCGCTATCCGGCGGAACTGTCCGGCGGCATGCAACAGCGCGTGGCGATCGCCAGGGCATTGGCCCGCAAGCCTTCGCTGCTGCTGATGGACGAACCATTCGGCGCGTTGGACGAGATGACCCGCGAACGCATGCAGGGCGAACTACTGCGCATCGCCGGAGAGACCGGTGCCGCGGTGGTCTTCGTGACGCACTCGATTCCCGAGGCGGTCTTCCTCTCCGACCGCGTGGTGGTCATGTCACCGCGGCCGGGCCGCATCACCGAGATCGTGCCGACCGGCGGCTGGGGCCGTGAGGCGGGCGTCAGCGGCGACGATATCCGTTCCAGCGAGGCCTTTTTCGAGGCCGTCGCCGCGGTTCGCACCGCGCTGCGCGGTGGACACGAGGCCACCGACATCATCGTGGCGGGACGGGATATGCGATGAGAACCTGGCTACCACCGGTAGTTTTCGGCGTCGGCGGCCTGGCGCTGTGGCAGGTGCTGACCGTAGTGGCCGGCGTGCCCTCGTTCCTGCTGCCCGCACCAACCGCGATAGCGAAACAGTTCACCGAGAATTTCGACCGCATCGTCGATGCCGCCACCGCCACCGGCACCAATGCCCTCATCGGATTACTGGTCGGCGCCGTCCTCGGCATTGTCGCGGCCATGCTGGCGGTGCGGTTCCGGCTGGTCGAGGGCCTATTGACGCCGCTGGCCGCCGCGGCGGCCGCGGTACCGATCGTCGCGCTCGCCCCGCTGCTGAATTCGATGTACTCGACCACCACCGACACTCCGCGCCGCATGGTGGTCGCGATTGTGGTGTTCTTCCCGATGTTCGTCAGCACCGCGCGTGGTCTGCGGCAGGTTCCGCAGGTGCATGCCGATCTGATGACCTCGTATGCGGCCGGCGGCTGGCAGATCACTCGCATGGTGCGCTTGCCCGCCGCGCTGCCGTACCTGTTCACCGGTCTGCGCATTGCGGCGCCGGGGGCGGTGATCGCGGCCATCATCGCCGAATACTTCGGCGGCCTGCAGAACGGGCTCGGCAGTCGGATCACCTCGGCCGCGGCGAATACCGCCTATCCACGGGCGTGGGCCTATGTGGTCGGCGCCATGATCGTCGGCCTGCTCTTCCTCGCCGTCGTGCTGATCCTCGAACAACTGACCCGCCGACCTCGGACCATCCTGATTCGTAATATCTTTGGGAGATCGAAATGAGAAGTAACACAGGGCGTTTGCGTGCTTGTCTCGCGCTGGCGGCGTTGGTGGCGGCCGCGCTGACCGGCTGCAGCACCACCGACAACAGCTCGGGGACCACCGCCGAAGGGCTGACCAAGGTCCGGTTACAGCTGCAGTGGTTCAAACAGGGCCAGTTCGCCGGTTATCTGGCCGCCGTGGACCAGGGCTTCTATCGGGAGCAGGGCCTTTCCGTAGAAATCCTCGACGGTGGTACCGATATCGTGCCGCAGACGGTGCTGGCGCAGGGCCAAGCCGATTACGCGATCGCCTGGGTGCCCAAGGCGCTCGCCTCCCGTGAGGCCGGGGCGGGCATTACCGAAGTGGCCCAGGTCTTCCAGCGCTCGGGCACCAAGCAGGTCTCGTTCAAGTCCGACAATATCTCGGGCCCGGCCGCACTGCGCGGCAAGACCGTCGGAAACTGGGGCTACGGCAATGAATTCGAGCTGTTCGCCGGAATGACGAAGGCGGGCATTGATCCGGCCAGGGACGTGAAGCTGGTCCAGCAGCAGTTCGATATGAACGCCTTCCTCGCCAAGGACATCAATGCCGCCCAGGCCATGTCCTACAACGAGTACGCCCAGCTGCTGGAGACAAAGAATCCGGCTACCGGAAAGCTCTACACCGCAGACGATTTCGCCACCATCGACTGGAACGATGAGGGCGTGGCCATGCTGCAGGACGCGATCTGGGCGAATTCGGAGAGGCTGAAGGATTCGAAATACCAGGACCAGACCGTGAAATTCATTACGGCCTCGCTGAAGGGCTGGGCGTTCTGCCGCGACCATGTCGACAAGTGCCGCGATATCACGGTGGCCGCGGGCAGCACCCTCGGCTCGACCCATCAGCAGTGGCAGATCAATGAGGTCAACAAGTTGATCTGGCCCTCGCCCAACGGTGTCGGCATGATCGATAAGACCGCGTGGGACCGCACCGTGAAAATCGCCAAGGAGACCAAGAATCAGGAGGGTGTCACGGTGCTGAAGAAGGATCCCGACGCGGGCGCGTTCACCAATGAATACGTCACCAAGGCATTGGATCTGCTGAAATCCGGTGGCACCGACGTCACCGGATCGGGATTCACGCCGCAGCAGGTGACCCTGACCGAAGGCGGCAAATAGGTGGTCGATCATGTCTTCTATCCCTGGAGCGCCCAGGCCACACTGAATCCGGTCCCGATCGTCGGCGCGTCGGGTTCGTGGTTCTGGGAGGAGAGCGGTAAGCGCTACCTCGACTTCTCCTCCCAACTGGTGAATGTCAATATCGGCCACCAGCATCCGGATATCGTCGCCGCGATCATCGAACAGGCGCAGAAGCTCACCACCATCTCACCGACCGTCGGCAATGAGGCGCGCAGCGAACTGGCCAGGCTGATCGTCGAACGCGCACCCGGCGAGCTGAATCGCATACTGTTCACCACCGGTGGTGCCGAGGCCGTCGAACATGCGGTGCGACTGGCACGCAGTTACACTGGCCGCACCAAAATGTTGGCTGCCTATCGCTCCTATCACGGCGGCACCGGTGTCGCCATCGGTCTGACCGGTGAGCCGCGGCGCTGGGGTGCGGAGCCGACCAATGTCGACGTGGTCCGCTTCTTCGGGCCGTATCCCTACCGATCTCCTTGGGAAACAACAACTCCCGAGGAAGAGACGGCGGCGGCGCTGCGGCATCTGCGCCAGGTCATCGAGTTGGAGGGGCCGCAGCACATCGCCGGGCTGATCATGGAGACCGTCGTCGGCACCAACGGTGTTCTGGTGCCGCCGCCCGGATATCTCGCCGGTGTGCGGGCGCTGTGCGACGAATTCGGCATCGTCTATATCGCCGATGAGGTGATGGTCGGATTCGGCCGGGTCGGCGAGTGGTTCGCGGTGCAGGCCTTCGACGTGGCACCCGACATCATCACCTTCGCCAAGGGCGTGAACTCCGGCTACGTCCCGCTCGGCGGTGTGCTGATGGCCGAGCGGATCGCTCAGCGCTACGACAATACGGTCTATCCCGGCGGGCTGACCTACGCGGGCCACCCCCTGGCCTGCGCGGCGGCCGTTGCCTCGATCGGTGTCTTCGAACGCGACGGCATTCTCGACCATGTCCGCTCGGTCGGCGCCGATGTGCTCGGAAAGGGGCTGGCGGACTTGGCATCTCGCCATCCCAGTGTCGGCGAGGTGCGGGGTCTCGGATTCTTCTGGGCGCTGGAGCTGGTGCGCGACCCACAGACCAGGGAACCGCTGATTCCGTTCGCCGCCGCGGGTTCGGCCGCCGAACCGATGAACCGGGTCACCGCCGCCGCCAAGGAACGCGGGCTGTGGCCGTTCAACGCGGGCAACCGCTTTCAGATCGCACCGCCGCTCACCACGACGGCGGATGAGCTGCGCACCGGATTGGATATTGTCGACGAGGTGCTCGATATCGCCGACGAATACGTGCGGTAATGGCAGGCCGCGCGGACCGACCATGCGGGTAGTCCGCGACGGCCATTTCCCGCTAGATTCGATACGTCCACCTCGGAACTCCTCCAGGAGCTGGCGTGACCGATATCGAAGATCGTCAGAAGCTGGCCACCTCGCCCGAGGAGCGTCCGGCGCTGGCGATCGCTGGCGTCGGCGCAGTCGCGGCGCTGGCGCTTGCGGTCCTGCTGTTCTCCGCGAGCCGGTACGACTATTTCGGCGATGAGCTGTATTTTCTCGCGGCGGGGCGGCGGCCCTCGTTCGGTTACGCCGATCAGGGGCCGGTGCTGCCGATGCTGGCGCGCCTGATTGACACGATCGCACCGGGCAATTTCTTCGTGCTGCGGCTGCCGGTGGTGGCGCTGACCGTGCTCGGTGTCGTGCTGTGCGCGGTGATAGCGCGGGAACTCGGCGGCGGCCGCGGTGCGCAGATCTTCGCCGCGATCGGCTACGCGACCTCGCCGTACCTGCTGCTCCAGGGCAAGATGCTGACGACCAATGCGGTCGATACCGTGCTCTGGGTGATCATCACCTGGCTGATCGTGCGCTGGGTGCGGACCCGCCGCGATCGCCTGCTGCTGTGCGCGTCCCTGGTGACCGCGGTCGATATGCAGGTGAAATGGTTGATTCCGTTCTTCTGGATCGCGGTCGCGGTGGCTTCGCTGATCTGCGGCCCGCGCGAACTGGTGCGGCGGCCGCTGTTGTGGCTCGGCGGGGCGATCGTGGTCGCGGCGACGGTGCCGTCGCTGATCTGGCAGGCACGCCAGGATTGGCCGCAGCTGTCGATGGGCGGGGTGATCAGCAGCGAACAGGGCATTCTCGGCGGTCGGGTGATGTTCGTGCCGCTCGCGGTGCTGCTGGCCGGGTACTTCGGCGCGGTGCTGCTGATGTACGGCGTGTGGGCGTTGCTGTTCCATACCTCGCTGCGGCCGTACCTGTTCCTCGGCGCGACCCTGCTGATACTGGTCGCCACCTTTCTGGTGGTCGGCGGGCGGATCTACTACATGGCCGGGATGTACGGTGTGGTGCTCGCCGCGGGTGCGGTCGGTCTCCATGAATTGGCGTGTCGACTGGATCCCGTACCGCGACGCTGGGTCGCCGGTGCCGGTGCTGCGCTCGCCGCGGTGGCCACGGGCTTTCTGCTCTGGTCGACTCCATGGCGCGGCGCCGCCCAGGTCGAGCCGCCCGCCAATGCCGCCGAGGCCGCCATCAATATCGGCGTCTACGGCGAATTCGGCTGGCCGGAGCTGACCTCCGCCGTCAGCAAGGCCTATGACTCGCTCACCCCGGCCGAACGCGCCGACGCCATCATCGTCACCGACACCTACTGGCAAGCCAGCGCGCTGGACCAATTCGAGCGCGCCAACCTGCCCCCGATCTACAGCCCCAGCCGCGGCTTCGGATACTTCGGCACACCCCCCGACACCGCGTCGGCAGTCATCGCCGTCGGCGTCAACGATGGCCTCCTGCACTGGGATTTCGACAACTGCGCGCCGGTCGCCAAGGTGGACAGCCGAATCGGCTACCCGGGCAACACCCAGGACGTCACGGTATGGACCTGCACCGGCCTGCGCCATTCGTGGTCCGAGGTGTGGCCGAACTGGATGCACCTGTAATCGGTTCAGTCGAGCACGGAGCGGCAGCGCACCATGATCCGACGCAGATGTGCCGCCAGCTCGTCGCCGTCCTCGATCCGGAAATCGGCGTCGATCGCGGCGAGCAGGAACCAGCGACTGCGGGCAGTCCGCGCCAATATCCGAGCGGCAGCTGTGCGCATAGATCGGCTCGACGGTGCCATGGATCGCCGCCGAACGAGCGGTATCGGATTCGGCGGGCACCGCGAGCCGAATGATGGCGCGACGGCCACCTGCGGGCCACACCGCTGGCGACATGTGCAGCGGAATCCCCGCCGAGCAGGCGCACGGGGTTCGAATCGGGGCCCGGTCGGTGTGACGGGGCGGATGCGGTCGGCCCGGAAGGTGCGCCAGTCCGCGCGGTCGCGATCCCAGGCGGCCAGATACCAGCGCGCCCCCAGGTGCGCCGGGTTTCGGTCGGCCGGTGCGGACCGAAACCCGGCGGCCATGGTTAATTGGAAGCCATGACATCTGGGCAGACCGAGATCTGGCATAACCCGCGGTGCACCAAGAGCCGCAACGCGACCGCGCGCCTGGACGAGGCGGGCGTCGCGTACACGGTGCGGCGCTACCTCGATGATCCGCCAACCGTTGCGGAACTGCGCGCCGTGCTGAAGCGGCTGGGAGCCGAACCGTGGGACATCACCAGGACAGGTGAGGAGATCGCGAAGGATCTGGGCATGCCCGGATGGGGACGCACCCCGGCCGATCGGGATAAGTGGCTCGAGGCGCTGGCAACGCATCCCAAGCTGATCCAGCGCCCGATCGTGCTCACCCCGGACGGTGGCGCGGTGGTCGCGAGGGACGAGGAAACGCTGCGTTCATTGAGCTGACCCGAAACCCCCTGATATCGGCCTCGATTCGGCCCGCCTTTCGGTGCGAATCAGCCGGTAGGGTCGGCGTATGAAGGTACAACTGCGTCATAGTCCGGCCTCTGCGGTCGCTCGGTGCTTCCTCGCGGGCGGCGAGCCGATGCGGGTCGAGAGCGGCGCCATGGTCGCGCATTCGGCGGGAGTTTCGTTGCAGGCCAAGGCCGAAGGCGGCATCCTCGCCGGGCTGAAGCGCTCGGTGCTCGCGGGCGAGTCGTTTTTCGTCTCGACCTTCACCGCACCGCCGCAGGGCGGCTGGGTGGACGTGGCACCCGCACTACCCGGTGACATGCTGAATCTGCAGATCACGCCCGATCGGCCGTTCTTCATCAGCCGCGGCGGCTGGATCGCCAATTCGCACGGCGTCCAGGTGGAGGGCAAGTGGGGTGGTTTCGCGAACCTGTTCGGTGGTGAGGGCGGATTCGGTCTGCGCGCGCACGGCGACGGTGAGGTGGTCGTCGGTGTGTTCGGCGCAATCGATGTCATCGATCTGCAGCCGGGTGAGCCGGTCACCATCGATACCGGGCATGTGGTGGCCTATGACCTGGCCATGAACTTCACCATCCGGCGCGCGGTCTCCGGGCGGTCCATCCAGTCGCTGAAGTCGGGCGAGGGCTTCGTCTTCGACTTCACCGGACCCGGCCGGGTCCTGCTGCAGACCCGCAATCCGGGCGCCTTCGCCGCCTGGGCCGGATCGGTGGCGTCCTCGGGGTAGTCGCCCGACTTCACGGCCTCCTTACCTGCTGGACATCTCGATCATGCAGAATGCAAATTTCATATCGGGTCCAGCAAGGGAATGTACATGGAGCTCCTCGAAGTCGTCGCAAACCTCTTTACCCAGGTCATGGGTGCTATGAGCGGCAGTGCCGCCTGACGGATTTGCGGCTCATCGGCCCATCAGGTCTACGACCCTGATGGGCCGATGCCATATCAGGCGAGAAGTTGGCCGGTGAGGATGCGGGTGTCGGGTACGAACGCCCACGTCGGATCGGCCAGATGTGCGCGGAGTTCGGCATCGGTCCACCACCAGCCGTCCGCGATCTCCTCGGGCTGGTGGCGAATGGGTCCGTCGTAGCGCAGCTCATAGGCGAACAGATGACACCGCATCGGTGCGCCCTGCCAGATACCGTCCCAGGACGCGCGGGCCCGTAGCGGTAGCGGGGGCGCGTCGGCGGGCAGAATGATGCCCAGTTCCTCGGCGAGTTCACGCAGCGCGGTCTGCGCCGGGGTCTCGCCCGGATCGACGACACCACCGGCCAGGCAGTCGTGCATGCCAGCGAACACCATCTTCGTCTCGGTGCGACGGTGCACATAGATCCGTTCACCGTCGCCGGAGCGCACCAGCACGCCCGCGCTGGCATGCCAGATCCCGTCGCGATAGACGGTGGCCCGGTCGGCCGCGCCGATCTCGCGGCCCGCGGCGTCATAGACGGCGATCATCTCCGAGTGAGGGTGCACAGCCACCGGTCGAGGGTAACCTGATCACCGCACTCCACCCTGAGAGAGGACCGCTCCCGATGGTGCTTCCGCGAGCACTTGCGAAATTGAACCGCCATGTCACCAATCCGATCCTGGGCCGATTGGCCGGTCGGGTTCCGCCGATGAGCATGGTCGTCCACAAAGGACGAAAATCTGGGCGCCCCTATAGAACTCCGGTGGTGGCGTTCGACGGTGACGGCGTCTATCGCATCGCGCTGACGTACGGCCGCGATGTCGACTGGGTCAAAAACATCACGGCCGCAGGCGGTTTCGAGCTGGAGACCAAGCGCACGGTCGTGCTGCTCATCGATCCGGTGGTGCAGAGCGACCCGTCGGTGCGGTGGGCGCCACCGGTCATCCGGCAGGTGCTGAAGGCGATGTCGGCCACCTACTACTTGCAGGCTCGTCAGGCGTAAGTAGCCCCTGTCGAGTCACCGAAACCCCCTGTCCCAGTGGGCAGGGGGTTTCGGCATCAAGAGCACCTGCTCCGGGTACTGTGCGCCGGTGGTGAATTGCTCCGGGTCGGTGACCTGCCAGTTCACCGCATAGCTGACCCGCAGCGCGAGGCCGTCGCGAGTGAGTAGTTCCTGGCCGCTGACGGTCAGCAGCCGGGGGCGCATATCCACGACGATCAGTGTGCAGCGCTTGTCGTCGTAGCGGTGGCGTCCCGGCTCGAGCACTCGCTCGAGTGTGCCGTCCCGGTACAGCAGCGTCCGCTGCCATGCCATAACCGTCGTGTACATATCTTCACTCCTCCCGCGGTGTGTGTCGTTGTTGGCCTTGCTATTTCGAATGTCACCCGGTCCCGGTCACGGAATCGCGGCGGGGGCGTCCCGCGGCCGGAGCCGCGGAGCCCGCAGAGCCGCTTTCCGTATCCGACCGGAACCGAGTGGCATCGCAGAGGAATCGAACCCCATCCAGGCTTTTCGCCCTTCGCCAGGTTGAGACCGAGCCCGACACGGGGAACGCGGGCCGGAGATTCCGGTGCGCCCCTTGACTCGATCTTCGACAACCATAGGCATCACGACCGGGGCGCGCGAGTGATTTATTACCGCCGTTGCCGCTCGGGTTTTACGCCGGGTTTCGGGGCCGCGGCAACACGACGCGCGGCGACCTGCGTTGCCTCGGCGGCTGTTTCGGCATCGAGGCGTCGGTAGACGACATGCTGTTGCGCCAGCGTCCATGCATTGTTGGTGACGAAGTACAGCAGGATCGCCACCGGCAGCATCGCGCCGCCGACAATCGCGGCGGCGGGGAACACCCACAGGCTGAGAGTGCGCATGAAGGGGACCGCCGTGGTCCCGGTCTGGCGACCCATTGCTGCACGTGCGGTGAAATGCGTTGCGACAGCGGCGATCAGCATCAGCGGTAGCGCCACGATCGCCACGGTGGAGAGCAATTCGCCCGCACCGGCGAGCGTTGCCGACAGCGGCGCACCGAACAGGTCGGCGTGCAGAAACGACTGCACATCGGTGGGGCCGAAGAGATAATTCGCGGTGGCGGCATTCTGTTCGGCCGTCATGGCTGCGGCGCGGCCGACCGGTAGGTAGTCGAAGGTGCCGGTGCGGTCGAATGAGCGCAGCACATGGAACAGTCCGATGAAGACGAAAACCTGGGCGACCAGTGGAATCAGGCTGGTGAAGGGATTGACGCCGTTATCGGTGAACAGCTGTTGGATTTCGGTGTTCTTGCGACGTGGATCGTCTTTGTATTTCTGCTGAATGGCTTTGACGCGCGGCTGCAATCGCTGCATGACCGCCTGGGTGCGGGCCTGTTTCAGGAACGGAAAGAACAGCGCGGCCCGCAGGGTAATGACGAGAAATATCACCGCGAGCACCCAGGCGATGCCACTGGCGGGGCCGAGGACGGCGGCAAAGGCGGTATGCCACACCCAGAGAATGGCGGACACCGGATAGTAGATGAAGTCGAGCATGGGAGCACCTGACTGTGCGAATGTGCGCACGTCGATGGGAACGGTCGGCCGAATCGCCTGAAGACCAGGCGGTACGCAGCGACTCGCGAGCAGTCGCTACGCGGTGGCGGATCCGGGTGCTCGGGGGCGCGGCCGTCCCGCGGTGTCGGGATTGCTCTGGCGCAGGAAGGAACCCCGGCGGCGGCGCTGCGCCGAAGGCGGCGGACCCGAGTGGGCCAGCGCCACCGGCAGCTGCGGGCTCCGCAATGCGCCCAGTGTCAGGGCCAGCGATGCGGCGATGACACCGAAGACGGCCAGTGCCGCCGGTTCATTCGCCGGAGCCGTCAGGGCGAATGCGGGGACGACGAGTGCGACAACCGCAAACGCCATCAGATGTACCCGCGAGAACATGCCAAGAGCTTACCGGCCGTCGACCCATCCCGGCGATATAGTGACCCGGCGCTCACCGAATTGATGATGTCCTCATCTATCGAAGGAGCAGTGCCGTGAATTCGTACGACTCTTTCTCCGATGACCCGGCGAGTTCCGAATATGCCGACTACGACCCGCGCCACTACGGTTTCGCGGGATCACCGGAGATCATGCCCCCATCGGTCCGCATGGCCCGGGCCCTGTCCTGGTTCCTGGCCGGACTCGGCGTGGCACTGATCGGCGTCTCGATCATTACCGGGAATCCGGATCTCGGGGGCGCGATCGCCTTCGGCTATCTGTCCGCCTGGCTGCTCGGCGGTGTCGCCTTCGCCTTCGCCATGGTAGGCCGGACCGTGCAGGTGGTCGGCGTTGCGCTCGCGGCCGTTTCCGGATTCCTGTGCCTCGGTCTGATGGCCGTCGGCCCGCTGCCGGGTTTGACGGGCCTGTGCCTGTCGTTCGCCATCATCGTGCTGCTGTGCAAGCGCGAATCCACGGCCTGGTTCCTGCGGCATCGATCGGCCACGTAGGGACTACATTTCGCAGCCGCCGTCCGCTGTGAACGGGTAGACGAGTTGGTCGAGCGCGCCAGACGCTGTATGGGGGTGCGGATAGCGGTGGTCATTAGGCCAAGCCTGGTCGGCGAGGCCCGCGATCACTTGAACAATTCGGTCGACCTAGGGTGCGTCGCCGAGATCCCACTGGACGCGGCGACTCAGCGCCGACGGGGGCAGACCGAAGGTGCGGCGGCATGTGCGGGTCAGATGGGAGCTGTCGGCGAATCCGGCGGCGTGGGCGGCGGCGGTCAGGTCGTCGCCGGAGCGGACGCGGGAGATCGCCACATGTAGTCGGAGCCATAGTATGTACGGGCGCAATGGAATTCCGACCTGCTCGGTGAACAGGTGGGTGAGCCTGGTCGCGGAGATGCCGACCCGACGCGCGACCTCCGCACCGCGGATCGGTCCGTCGCCGACCAGCGACGGCAGCAGCTCGAGCGCCTCGGTGACCGCCTCGTGGCGGCCCCGCTCGATATTCTGCGAATCATCGCGTTCGAGATCGTCGACGACCTCGGCGACCAGCTCTGCCAGGGTTTCCCGCTCCGGGTCGATCGGCAGCGAATGTGCGCTGTCGGCCCAGCCGTAGTTGTGGGCCCTGCGGTCGGCGGCCGCCCCCGCGACGGATTCGGGGTCGAGATAGATGGCGGTGCCGCGTTCGGCGCCGGAGGCAATGCGATGCGGTGCGTCGGCGGGCACGATGACATGGGTGCCGTGATGCCGATTGCCGCTGGCATCCACCACGACCACCGGCGTGCACGCGGCGAGCACCTGTACGGCGTGGTGGGCGTGCAATGCGGTGGGGCCGATGCTGCCGCCGAAGGCCAGCACGCCAGCGCGCAGCAGTGCGGTACCTTCCCAATGCAATTCACCGGGAGTCCCGGAGGCATAGTGCACGGATCGGGCGGAGGTGGCTGCCCCGTTGGTAACCAGAGCCTTCATCATCGGATGCTCCCGGGTGACTGCGAATCCCGAATCGGATCCCTCACGGAGACTATCCCGGTCACCCGGCCGCTGTCAGGGTAACGGCGACGCGTTCGAGGAACTCGGTGATCAAGGCACGGGCAGTAGGGGGTCCGGGAATCGGGCGCGCGGGAAATGCGGGGGGTCGGTCGCCGCCCGCGTTGTGCAGGAAGACGCGCCAGCATAGCCGGGGTCGGCCGAGTGCGCGTTCGGGCAGTCAGGGGGCGAAGTCGGCGGACTCGAGACGGCGGGCCAGCCGAGCCGCGGACAGCGTCATCGCATCGGCGGGACGGTGCGGGTCCAGGCCGGTGAGTTCGTGTACGCGGGACAGCCGGTAGGTCACGGTGTTGCGATGCACGCTGAGTTGTCGCGCCGTCGCCAACTGGTTGAACCCGCTGTCGACGAACACCTCGAGTGTCTCCGCCAGCATCGGCTGGGTGTCCAGGGGTGCGAGCACCGAGGCCAGGCCCGGGCGGGCAGCATCGCTGACCGCGACCGTGTACTCGAACTGCAAATTCGTGCGGCGGCAGAGGATTTCGCGACGCTCCAGGCAGCGGCCCAATTCGGCGAGCACCCGCGCCTCGGCGAATTGGGCCGGAATCTCCGCCCTGCTCGCCGCCGCGCCGACACCGACCCAGTACGGCGGCGACTGATCGGGCTGATGAGCGGGCAGTCGCGCAGTGAGGCCACCGAGTGCGGCACTGCCGTCGTCGCCGGATTGCAGTGGGATCAGTGCGGTCCATCCGCCCGCGTCCGGCCGCAGGAAGACCCCCGGAATCGCCTCCACCCGGTGCCGCAGCGCCGACGCGTGTCCGCCACGGGTGCCGCGCAAGCGGAAGACCGCGACGAGAAACGCATCGGCGACCGGAATGACGGGATCATTGGCCAACTCGACCGGATCGCGCCCGGTGAGCAGGGCGTCGGCGATGCCGCGGCGCCGTTCCACCAGTTCCCAGCGCGGATCGTGTACGCGCTCGGTGGCCGCGGTGGCGATGCGGGTGGTCACCAGCGTGATGTACTTCAGCAGCACCAGTGCGGCATCGAGCATCAGGTCCAGCTCGGCGGCGGTGGCCGATTCGCGCAGCCGCTCCCAGATGAAGGCCGCGCCGAGGCGATAGTGGTCCAGGACTTCCGACAGGGGTGTGCCATCGCGGAGCCGGTCGATGGCCAACTCGACGAGTTCCCTGGTGTCCTCCTCCGAGGGGTCGGTGCCCCCGCGCAGATACTCGAAGAACAGATCGACATTGAGCTTGCTGCCGCGCGCGAAATCGGTCTCCACCAGTGACTGCGGTAGCCGCGGATACGGCGGCATCGACGCGTAGGACCCGTCGACCAGTGCTGTGGCTCTGCGGTGCAGATCATCGAAGGCTCGGGTCCGCGTTGGCATCATATGAACTTCTCCGTCCCGGACTTACGAGTACAAGCGCTCGATCGTATCCGTGTGGCGGGCGGCGATCGGGGTGCGTTCGAGTTTGCCGGTCGCCGTCAGGACATCGCTGCCCGGCTCCCACACCTCGGGTAGCACGATGCACTTCTTGATCTGCTCCACCCGGGAGAGTTTGCCATTGGCGGCGGCCGCATCTTGCTCGATTGCCGTCAGGACTTCCGGATTCTTCGCCAATTCGGCGACGGTGGTCGCGGTGAACCGGTAGCGCTGTCTGATCGGTGAGACCAAGATCGGGCGGCATTGGGGCTCTGCGATGCCGCCATAGGTTGATCTCGATCGCGTGTCAGGCGCAGGCCGGGGAGTCGAGAGATGGCCAGGGCTGCTGCGGTATTGGGGGACAGGTAATTTCGGCCCGGGCTACCCAGACGGCTCGTTGACGTTCTCGGCGAGATTATCGGTCGATACGGCGGTGACCTGGGCCGTACCGCAGTTGCGGACACGCCGGATCGGTCCGCTTCTCGCCTGGATTCGGGTCCGCCGCCGATGCCGAGGTCGTATCGTGAGACTCGGCGAGCAGGACCTGCCGTGACCCCGTGAACGGTCCGGTTGTGATGGGACGGTCGCCTCGCCATCCGCGGATAGAACAACCTGCGCCGCGAGAGCGAGGAGCGAGCCGTGCTGGAAGAGCGAGCAGCCTTGACTGCAACCACCGAGGGAGTGCTGGAATATATCTGCGCCGAAGAAGTCGAATACGTCGATATTCGATTCTGTGACGTTCCCGGTGTACAGCAACATTTTTCGATTCCGGCCGTAGCGTTCGGTGCGGATCTGGTCGATAACGGGATCGCCTTCGACGGTTCGTCGGTGCGCGGCTTCCAGTCGATCCACGAATCGGATATGTTGCTGCTGCCGGACCTGCGCACCGCGCAATTGGATCCGTTCCGTGCCGCGAAGACATTGAATCTGAACTGCTTCGTCCACGATCCGCATACCCATGAGGCCTATAGCCGTGATCCGCGCAATATCGCGCGCAAGGCCGAGGAGTATCTGAAGAGCACCAGCATCGCCGATACCGCCTATTTCGGCCCGGAAGCGGAGTTCTACATCTTCGATGCCGTGCGCTACGACACAAAGATGAACGGTGCCTTCTACGAAGTGGATTCTTCCTCCGCCGACTGGAACACCGGTGCCAAATACAATCCGGACGGCTCGATCAACCGCGGCTACAAGGTGCGTGCCAAGGGCGGCTATTTCCCGGTGGCTCCCTACGACGCCGACGTCGACGTGCGCGATCGGATGTGCACCAACCTGCAGAACGCGGGCTTCGAATTGGAGAAGGGGCACCATGAGGTCGGCACCGCGGGCCAGGCCGAGATCAACTACAAATTCAATACCCTGCTGGCCGCCGCCGATGATCTGCAGCTGTACAAGTACATCATCAAGAACACCGCGTGGGCCGAGGGCAAGACCGTCACCTTCATGCCCAAACCGCTGTTCGGCGATAACGGTTCCGGTATGCACGTGCACCAGTCCCTGTGGCTGGACGGAACGCCGCTGTTCTACGACGAATCGGGCTATGCGGGTCTGTCCGATCTGGCCCGGCACTATATCGGCGGCCTGCTACGCCACGCGTCGTCATTGCTCGCCTTCACCAACCCGACCGTGAACTCCTATAAGCGCCTGGTGCCGGGCTTCGAGGCCCCGGTCAATCTCGTCTACAGCCAGCGCAATCGCTCGGCGGCCGTCCGCATTCCGGTTACCGGTGCCAATCCGAAGGCCAAGCGCCTCGAATTCCGCTGCCCCGATTCCTCCGGGAATCCCTACCTGTCCTTCGCTGCCATGATGATGGCCGGTTTGGACGGTATTCGCCGCAAGATCGAACCCGCCGCGCCGATCGATAAGGATCTCTACGAACTCACTCCCGAGGAGTCCGCCGAGGTCACCCAAACCCCACCCAGCCTCGACAGCGTCATCGACCGCCTGGAAGCCGATAACGACTACCTCACCGAAGGTGATGTCTTCACCGACGACCTCATCCAAACCTGGATCCGGCTCAAGCGCGACAACGAGATCGCCGAAATCAACGTCCGCCCGCACCCCTACGAGTTCGAACTCTATTTCGATGTATAGGCCCGTACCGGATCAGTCGATATGCAGTTCGCCATTGATGGTGGTGAAGGCGGTTGGAGTGAGGCCGAACATGGCGCGGAAGGTGTCGCTGAAATGTGAAGGGGAGGCGAAGCCTGCGTCGACGGCGGCTCGGGTGAGGTCATGGCCCGCGGCATAGGCCTTGGCAACGCGCAGCATGCGCGCCCATTGCACATAGCGGCGGAAGCTGGTGCCGGTCTGTTCGGCAAAGGTGCGCAGGAAGTGGGAGGTGGATAGTCCTGCGGCACTTGCCTTTTCGGCGGCGCGCTGCTGTTGGGTCGGATCGGCGCGGATGGCCTCGGCGACGGCGGCGATGCGGGGATCGCGGATGGTGGGGACCGGGATGCTGGCCAGGTCGAGTAGCCGGTCGATATCCGGTGCCGGATCGGCGCACAGTTCGATCAACTCGGCCTCGTGCCGGTGGTCGGTGCGGTATCCGTTGACTGTGCGCCGCATGCCGCCGAGGCAGCGGGCCATGCTGGTCGAGGTCGGGTCGAAGAAGCAGAAGAGCTTGGGGACGTCGGTATCCAGGACGTGGTGGGTGACCCGGGCGCGGAACAGAAAACTGCGGGCGCTGATATCCGGAGCGTCGGTGACGCGGACGCGGAATGGGCCGTCCAGTCCCACCCCGAGACTGGCGATCGCGGTGGAGTGCGCGCCAAGGGCCATCCCGGGCCCGATGTAGATCGCGTGCCCGAGCCGTAGCCATAGCCGCGCCGGAGTGATCGCCGTGTCGAAAGCGCACGTTTCTGGAAGTGCCGACCGCGTCATATCCGCGACGATACCCAAAGGCGCAGGACAGACGGGAGATCAAGGATGAAGCTGGAGAGCGAAGCGGAGTCGAGCTTCGAACTGCGGGAGGTAACAGTCGACGGTGCGCGGCTGCGCTATGTCGATATCGGGCAGGGTGATCCGCTCGTGCTACTGCACGGCTGGCCGGAAAGCCACGCCGCGTGGCGACACCAGATCGGGCCGCTCGCCTTATCGAGCCGGGTCATCGCGCCGGACTGGCTCGGATGGGGTGCCTCCGACCGGGATGAGGCGCTCAGTTGTGACTATGACAGCGAGGTCGAACGTATCGGCCGCATGCTGGATGCCCTCGGCCTGGATCGCGTCGACCTGGCCTGTCACGACTACGGCGGCTTTCTCGGATCGGGTTTTGTGCAGCGTCATCCGGAACGGGTGCGCCGCTTCGCGATTCTGAATTCGCGGGCCCATGGCGTTTTTACGCTGCCGTACTACATTTTGTTCGGATTGCTGACGGTGCTGTCACACACTGCACTGCTGCGTGCGCTGCTCACCACCCGACCGATCCGCTGGGTGCATCGCATCGGTCTCGCAAGCTACGTGCGCAACGGGTCCTTCGACACCGCCCAATTGGACCGGTACCTTGCCTTCCTGAATACTGCCGCGGGCCGCCGCTGGTACGCGCACTTCTGGTCCGGCTACCGCGTCCGGATCCGGCCGGAATTGGCCGCCGGACTCGATGCCATCGACTGCCCGACGACCGTGATCTGGGGCGACCGCGATCCGGCCATCCCCATGCGCACCGCCGAGGAACTCGCCGACCGCATCCCGTACGCCACGCTCGTCCGCATCGACGGCAGCCATTTCATCATGGAAGAACGCCCCGACGAGGTCACCGCGGCATTGCGGGCCTGGCTACTCCGCCCGGCGACCCGCTGAGGGTGACTTCTAGTGGAACCTCCGAGCCCGGGGCTGTCCAGTAGTGCGGGCCCCGAATACTCGTGTGCTGGTTCACGATCCGCTGGCAAGGTGAGGTCGTAGTGTCGCGGACCCGGTCGTCGCCGAACCTCGGTGCGTCATCTCGTACACGGCATCCGAAAGTTCATGTGGCGCAACCTGATTTCACCCAAGCCACCGCGGTCTCGACGTGCCCGATCCGAAGGGGTTCCGCTACAGCGGGAGGTGCGACGAGGGCTGTGCGGAACCCGTTGTCATCGCGTCAGCCAGCGCGCGCAGCGGCGGGTGAGGAACGGCATCACGACCCACACCATGGCCGCGACGGCGATCGGAACGATGATCGCCAGCCGTAGCGGCGGCGCCAGCGGCTCGAGCAAGGAGCCGGTAGCCGTCACCAGAACGGTGAGCAGCGGGTAGATCCCGACTACCGTCAGCAGCCACAGTTTCCACTTGACCGGCCCCGCGGAATGCGTAGCAGGACCGGGGTTTTCGTTCGTCTGCTGCTGAGTCATCGGGTGGCCGCCAGGATTTCGTCGACCAGCCGAACGGCCTCGGGCAATTCGATGTGATCGTCGGGATGGTTGCCCAGATGGCTACCGGTGGCGGTGAGCACCGCGCTGGCTGCCAATCCGCGGACCAGCAGTCCGACATGTGCGACCGGATCGGGCACGTTGACCGGATCGTCGGCGGCCGCCAGTACCCGGAACTCACGCGCCGCGCCGCGGATGCGCGTCCAGTTGAACGGTCCGTCGAAGAATTCGGCCAGCAGGTCATAGCCGACCTCGTGCGCGGCGGTGGATACCAGGACTACCCCGGCGAATTGCCCGGCCGCGGCGACATCGTGCTGTTCGAGCATCCGCAGCACATTGACGCCGCCGATGCTGTGGCCGACCAGCACGGTATCGCGCGCCGGACCCGCCGCTGCCGCCGCCTCGGCGAAGGTCTTGCGCCACGAATCCAGCCGGGGCGCTTCGGGTTCGGGCAGATTCGGGATCGTTACCGCATGTCCCTGTGCGGCCAACTTGGCCGCGAAGTAGGGGAACCACACACTGTCGCTGCGAGCTCCGAGGCCATGGCTGACGATGATCGCACTCAATGGTCACTCAACTCCTGAATCGAAACGCCCCGTAGCGTTTTGTAAAATGGATGTCGCGCACCGAAGTGATCATGCCCGATGGAATTCGATTGCGAGGGCGATCAATTCGGCCATATGGTCGCCGTCGCTTCGGGACCGGCGCATTGCTTCATCGGGCGCGAATGTGCCGACCTCGAGAATGTTCTCCGCATCATCGGGATTGGTCGGCGCGGAATCCAGCACCACATCCGCCGTACACCACAGCCATGCCTTGTGCGGATGCGGTTGCCAAGGATAATGCGGCGCAGGGCGATCGGTGGTCGTGTGGTGGGCTCCGAACGGGCGCACCGGTCCGGTCGGGCGGGCACCGGCCTCCTCCATGAGTTCGCGGCGCACGCAGTCGTCGATCGATTCACCCGCTTCCCGGGTGCCGCCGGGCACGATCCAAATATCGCGATCGTCGCGGCACAGCACGATATCGGTGCCGACGAAGCAGATGACATGGATATTGGTGACGAGTTCGTCGGGCGGCAGATCGGTGGAGAACCGGACGTCCAGGCCGCCCCATTCCCAGCGGGTCGGCGTGTGCAGCAACGGATATCGGTCGGCCAGCGTCACACCGTCGACGCTAGTCCACTCACTCGGTTCCCGACTTGCCGATCTGGCAGTGGATGTGGTCGACGGAGCGGGTGTCGGGATGGTCGGGATGCCGGATGAAACTCGGATCGCCGATGGTGGAGATGGCGCACGCGGGATCGGGACTGTCGGAGCAGTCCTGCCATTCACTGGCCGCGAAATCGTAGACGCTGCGGAAGAAGTCGGCGACGAAGAGATCGCCGTCCGGGTCGCCGAGCGGACTCGCATCGGGTTCGTCGAGTCGATAGCGCATCTGGGTGCCGCCGGGCCAGCTGCCACCGGGTGTCACGGCGGTCTCGACCGTGCCCCAGTGCGACGCCACGGTGATCCTGCGCGATACATCACCGACCGGCATGGTGACCCCGGCGAAATCCATGGCGCGGCCCTGGCCGTGACAGTCGACGCGCGGGGTGCCGTCCGGATACCTTCCGCCGCCGTCCATCTCGAGCGCCGACAGCTCGGTGACGCCGAAGTTGGCGGCGAGGAAACGACAGAATCGCACCAGCGCCAACGCATTTCGCGGATCCAGGTGCTTGGGAGTGACCGGGGTGTTGCCGCGGCGGATGATCACCCCGGCGAGACCGCCGGGTTGGTGCCGCCCCGAGTGCGGGTCGAATCCGGCGAATCCGACCAGGGCCGGTGATCCGGGCCCGTCGAAGCGGATCAGGTCCTCACTGGCGAGTCGTTCGAGCTCGGCGAATGCGTGGTCCTTACTCATTGCTCGGGCCGGTTCCGACACGACGCACCTCCGATACAACTGAAATCGATACGCCGACCCAGTTTTGGTGACGCAGCGCCAGAATCCGGCACCCGCGCGAAAAGAACACGAGTAGTCCTGTACTCGTGTTCTTTCCGGCGCGCGCTCGGCCGCATGCGGCCGCCATTTTCCGGATTTCCGGTCCTCGAGCTGCGGCGTTATATATCAGCGCGGGGTTGACTCAGCGTTCACGGGCCAACGCTCGATAGCTCAGATTCCACATCCACTCGACCGGACCGCGCTCGAACCGGCGCAGCCACAGGTGCGCGGCGGTCACGATGATCAGCGCGACCGTCAGGTAGATACCCATCGTGAACGGCACCCTGGCATCGGCGGACACGTGCGCGGCCAGCCCGAAGCCCCAGCCGTAGCACAGGATCGAAGCGACGAGATTCTGCAGGATATAGCAGCTCAACGCGGTACGGCCGACCTCGGTGAGCCGCCTGCCGACGAATCCGACGCGCGGGCGGCGCAGGTAGAACTCGGCGACCGCCGCGAGCAGGCCGAAGGCGACGAACGGGGCGCTACCGTATCTGGTCAGCAACACCAGGTCACCGCCGCCGAGCACGCCGACCACCAGGTCGATCGGCGCGGCGATCGCGAATCCGATGATCATGAGTCGGCGGCGCAGGCGTGCGCCCTCCGGCCGGAACACTCCGGCCCGGAACAACCGCGCACCGGCGAGGAACAGCGCGATCGACATCGGGAAGATGAAGATCGGCTCGAAACGGAACATGCCCGCATGCTCCAGCCGGAACAGCACCAGATCCCAGAATGATCCGTCCGCATAGGGATTCGGGTCCAGCGCTTCACGTCGCGTCGAATCCTGCTGATCGGCAAGGGACATCGCGATCCCGATGAGGGTGAGCATTGCGATATGGAGGCCCGCCGCGATGACCAGCCAACGACGTTGCGCGCGTTCACTTGTCGCGAGGATGCAGGCAACGACAAGTCCGGTGACCGCATACCCCATCAGCACGTCGAACTCCGCGATGAAGACGAAGTTCAGCACACCGTCGAGGAACAGCAGTCCGGCCCGCCACGGATAGCTACCGGGCCACCGTCGCCCACCGCGCACCGCGGAACCCTGCTGGATGGCGAGGCCGATGCCGAACATGATGGTGAGCAATCCGAGGAATTTGCCCTGGGCCAGTTGCTGCAGCACCCGCTCTGCCCACATCCAGCCGGTTGCCGACCTGCCCAGTTCGTCGAGGTACCCGACCAGGCCCTCGGCATTGGTGAGGATCCAGATATTGGTGCCGAGCGTGCCCAGGATCGCGATGCCGCGCAGCACGTCCAGGGCGACCAGCCGCGCGGAGGCCGTCGGTGCGGCGGTGATCGGCTCGTCCGGCTTGCGCCCGCGTCCGGTGATTTCGACGATCGAATCGGTCATCCTCCGAATATCCGGGCCGCCGCGGCCTGCACGTATCCTTCGGAAGTACCACCCTCGGTATGACATTGCGGTCCACCGTCGATCGCCGATGCCGCCGGTCCCGACAAACGGCGAGCTGGCGTCGCCTAGGCTCGACGTATGCAGCGCATCATCGGCATCGAGGTCGAATACGGCATATCCACCCCCACCGAGCCGTCCGCCAACCCGATCCTGACCTCCACCCAAGCGGTTCTCGCCTATGCGGCCGCCGAGGGTGTGCCGCGCGCGAAGCGCACGCGCTGGGATTATGAGGTGGAGTCGCCGCTACGCGATGCCCGCGGTTTCGACCTGAGCCGGATGAACGGTCCGGCCCCCGTGATCGACGCCGACGAGGTCGGCGCGGCCAATATGATCCTCACCAACGGTGCCCGGCTCTACGTCGACCACGCCCACCCGGAGTACTCCGCGCCGGAGGTCACCGACCCGCTGGAGGCGGTCATCTGGGACAAAGCGGGCGAACGCGTCATGGAAGCGGCGGCCCGGCACGCCTCCAGCGTGCCCGGCGCGCCGCGGCTTCAGCTGTACAAGAACAATGTCGACGGCAAGGGCGCCTCCTACGGCACCCATGAGAACTACCTGATGAGCCGCGACACCCCGTTCAACCAGATCATCGTCGGCCTCACCCCGTTCTTCGTCTCCCGTCAGGTGATCTGCGGCTCCGGTCGGGTCGGCATCGGCCAGTCCGGTGACCACGCCGGATTCCAGCTGTCCCAGCGCGCCGACTACATCGAGGTCGAGGTCGGCCTGGAGACCACACTCAAGCGCGGCATCATCAATACCCGCGACGAACCGCACGCCGACGCGGACAAATACCGCCGCCTGCACGTCATCATCGGCGACGCCAACCTCGCCGAAATGTCGACCTACCTCAAGGTCGGCACCACCGCGCTGGTGCTCGACCTGATCGAAGCGGGCGAGGATCTGTCGGATCTGCAACTGGCCCGCCCGGTCACCGCGGTGCACCAGATCAGCCACGATCCGACCCTGCGCGCGACGGTGGCGCTCACCGACGGCCGGGAACTCACCGGACTCGCGTTGCAGCGCATCTACCTGGACCGGGTGGAGAAATTCGTGGCCCGCAGCGGCAACGATGACGAGCGGGTCAAGGACATCCTGGAGAACTGGGCCATGGTGCTCGACCTGCTCGAACGCGATCCGATGGAATGCGCCAACCTGCTCGACTGGCCCGCCAAACTGCGCCTGCTCGAGGGCATGCGCAAGCGTGAGGGCCTGAGCTGGGCCGCGCCCAAGCTGCACCTGATGGACCTGCAGTACTCCGATGTGCGCCTGGACAAGGGGCTCTACAACCGCCTGGTCGCGCGCGGGTCGATGAAGCGCCTGGTCAACGAACAGCAGGTCCTCGACGCGATGACCAAGCCGCCGACCGACACCCGCGCCTACTTCCGGGGCGAATGTCTGCGTCGATTCGGTGCCGATATCGCCGCCGCCAGCTGGGATTCTGTGATCTTCGACCTTGGTGGCGATTCTCTGGTGCGCATCCCGACCCTGGAACCGCGCCGCGGCACCAAGGCACACGTCGGCAAGCTGCTCGACGGGGTGCATACCGCCGCTGAGTTGGTCGAACAGCTCACCACCTAGCCCAGATGGGCGAATAAGCCCAGGTAGCAACGAGTATCGCGAACATACGCGGCACGGAGCGAGTTGTACGAGCGAGGGGTTCGCGGCCAGTCTCATGTCGGAGTTCTCGAAGCGCATGCGCCGCAGGCGCGAGTCTCGACGGCTCGGACGCGAGGCCAAGGGGCCGCGAACACGCCGCGCCCGCACGGGCGATAACAGAGCACAGTGTCGGTATGGCTGGGTAGTGTTGAGATACGGGCACGGACATTGCTCATGATCAGGGTCGTGCTCAGAATGGAGCCCTGGTCATGATGAGGACAGAGGAGGTCGGCTGCCATGGCACAAGAGCAGACCAAGCGCGCCGGGGGCGGCGACGAGGACGAGGGCCCGGAGGGCGTCGACGCCGCCGGTCAGGAGCGCCGCGAGAAACTGGCGGAGGACACCGACGACCTGCTCGATGAGATCGATGATGTGCTCGAGGAGAACGCGGAAGACTTCGTTCGCGCGTATGTGCAGAAGGGCGGCCAGTGACAGCAGGTGACCCCTTGCGTCTCCACCCGGGGCACGCCCTCTCGTCGTTCACCGAGCACCTGCGCATGCACGCACCGGAACTGTTGCCAGCCAACCGATTCGGCGCGATCGAGGGTGCCACCGGAATCTCCGGTGGCACCGCCGCGAAGGATCTGGCTCCGCATGGAACCACCATCGTGGCGGTCTCGTTCCGCGGCGGTGTGCTGATCGCCGGTGACCGGCGGGCCACCCAGGGAAACCTGTTGGCCAGCAGGGATATCGAGAAGGTCTACATCACCGACACCTATTCGGCGGCCGGTATCGCGGGCACCGCGGGTATGGCCATCGAGATGGTGCGGTTGTTCGCAGTGGAGTTGGAGTACTACGAGAAGATCGAGGGCGTCTCGCTGACCTTCGACGGCAAGGCCAACAAGCTGTCGAAGATGGTGCGCGACAACCTCCCTGCTGCACTCCAGGGTCTTGCGGTGGTTCCCGTGCTGGTCGGCTACGACCAGCACGCCACCGATCCGGATAAGGCGGGTCGCATCGTGTCCTACGACGTGGTCGGCGGGCGCAGCGAGGAGCGGTTCGGCTACACCGCGGTCGGCTCGGGTTCGATGTTCGCGAAATCGTCTTTGAAGAAGCTGTACGCCAAGGGAATCGATGAGGACCGCGCGTTGCGGATCGCCGTCGAATCGCTGTTCGACGCGGCCGACGACGATACCGCCACCGGCGGTCCGGATCTGGTGCGCGGCATCTACCCGACGGCGATCGTGATCAATGATGAGGGCGCCGATGAGGTGACCGAATCGCGGTTGGAGGAGATCACGCGGGCGATCGTCGCCGATCGCGAGGCCGCGGAAGAGGGGAGTGCCTCAGCATGACACTGCCGTATTACGCGTCGGCCGAACAGATCATGCGCGATAAGACCGAACTCGCGCGCAAGGGTATCGCCCGCGGTCGCAGTGTGATCGTGCTGACCTACGACAAGGGTGTGCTGTTCGTCGCGGAGAATCCGTCGGCAACGCTGCACAAGGTGAGTGAGCTGTACGACCGGGTCGGGTTCGCGGCCGTCGGCAAGTACAACGAGTTCGAGGCACTGCGCCGCGGCGGCATCCTGCAGGCCGACCTGAAGGGCTACCAGTACGACCGGCGCGATGTCACCGGTCGCGGACTGGCCAACGCCTACGCGCAAACTCTCGGCACGATCTTCACCGATCAACTCAAGCCCTACGAGGTCGAGATCTGCGTGGCCGAGGTGGGCTATCCGGAGCAGTCACCGGAATCGGTGCTGTACCGGATCACCTTCGACGGTTCGATCGTGGACGAGCGCGAATACGTGGTGATGGGCGGCACGACCGAGCCGATCCTGACCGCGTTGAAGGCGTCCTACAAGTCCGGCCTCGACCTGGCCAATGCCGTCGCCGTGGCGGTCAAGGCGCTACAGGCGGGAGTGCCCGAGGGCACCGCGGATAAGGACAAGCGCGTCCTGGGCGTGAGCTCACTCGAGGTCGCCACCCTGGAGCAGGCCCGGCCGCGGCGTGCCTTCCGGCGGGTTGCCGGTCCGACCTTGGAGCAGTTGCTGACCAGCGGTAAGTCGGGCAGTAAGGCCAAGGCGGCGGCAGCGACGGCCGCGGCCGAGGAGGAGTCGAAGGACGCTCCGAAGTCGGAGTAGTTCACCGGGTTCGTGCCACCGCGAAGGCCCTCTCGATTTATCGGGAGGGCCTTTGTCATGGGCGATGGTTTTCGGTTGAACGTTGCGCTCACGTGCGAAATTGTTGTGAAGACGTATGCATCGGGGTTGTCCGCAGCCCCACGCGAGTGCATGACATGGCTGTAATGTCGATAGTGTGCAGCGACGAATCATGGGGATCGAGACCGAATTCGGTGTGACGTGCACCTTCCACGGACACCGTCGGCTCAGCCCCGACGAGGTGGCCCGGTATTTGTTCCGCCGGGTAGTTTCCTGGGGCCGTAGCTCTAACGTGTTCCTCCGCAACGGTGCTCGGCTCTACCTCGATGTCGGGTCGCATCCGGAGTACGCCACCGCAGAGTGCGACAACTTGGCGCAGCTGGTCACCCACGACCGGGCCGGTGAGCGCGTGCTGGAGGAATTGCTGATCGACGCCGAGCAGCGCCTCGCGGAGGAAGGCATCGGCGGCGATATCTACCTGTTCAAAAACAACACGGACTCCGCGGGCAACTCCTACGGCTGCCACGAGAACTTCCTTGTTGTGCGTGCGGGGGAGTTCTCCCGCATTTCGGACGTATTGCTGCCGTTCCTGGTCACCCGCCAGCTGATCTGCGGCGCGGGCAAGGTGCTGCAGACGCCGAAGGCCGCCACCTTCTGCCTCTCGCAGCGCGCCGAGCACATCTGGGAGGGCGTCTCCTCGGCGACCACCCGCTCGCGGCCCATCATCAATACCCGCGACGAGCCGCACGCGGATGCGGAGAAGTACCGCCGCCTGCACGTCATCGTCGGCGATTCGAATATGTCCGAGACCACCACCATGCTCAAGGTCGGCACCGCGGCACTGGTGCTGGAGATGATCGAGGCGGGCGTCTCGTTCCGCGATTTCGCCCTGGACAATCCGATCCGCGCTATCCGCGAGGTCAGCCACGACCTGACCGGCCGTCGTCCGGTCCGGCTCGCCGGTGGACGGCAGGCCAGCGCACTCGAAATCCAGCGCGAGTACTACGCCCGCGCCGTCGAGCACCTGCGCAACCGGGACCGCGACCCGAATATCGACCAGGTCGTCGACCTGTGGGGCCGCACCCTGGACGCGGTCGAGGCACAGGACTTCGCCAAGGTCGATACCGAGGTGGACTGGGTGATCAAGCGCAAACTCTTCCAGCGCTACCAGGACCGCTACGGCATGGAGCTGTCCGACCCCAAGATCGCCCAGCTGGATCTGGCCTACCACGACATCAAGCGCGGTCGCGGCGTCTTCGACCTGCTGCAGCGCAAGGGCCTGGCCAAGCGCGTCACCGAGGACGATGCCGTCGACGCCGCCGTGGACACCCCACCGCAGACCACCCGCGCCAAACTCCGCGGTGACTTCATCACCGCGGCTCAGGAGGCGGGCCGCGATTTCACGGTCGACTGGGTGCACCTGAAGCTCAACGACCAAGCGCAGCGAACGGTGCTGTGCAAGGACCCGTTCCGCTCGGTCGACGAGCGGGTGGATCGCTTGATCGCCTCGATGTAGGCGGTTCGGCCGTACCCAGGTGGGGCCGGCACGGGCGCGGCTAGCCCTCCGCCAGATAGCGCTCGACGGTCTCCACCTTCGAGGTGATCGCGCCCGTGACACCCGGGCGGATATCGGCCTTGAGCACGAGACTGCAGCGCGGTGCCGCGGCGAGGATGGCATCGGTGGCGGACTTGACCACGGCCATCACCTCGTCCCATTCGCCCTCGATGGTGGTGAACATGGCGTCGGTGCGGTTCGGGAGGCCGCTGGCTCGCACCACTCGGACCGCTTCGGCGACGGCTCGGCCGACATCGACACCATCACCCAGTGGTGTCACAGAGAACGCGATGATCATGGGTCCATGATGGCGGCGCGGTAACCGGAATGGGGGGAATCGCGCGCCGACGCGCGGTCGTGGCGGCGGGCCGATTACCCTGTGTCGAGTGGCGATATCCAAGGTCGAGCGGCTGATGAATCTGGTCATCGCGCTGCTGTCGACCCGGCAATTCCTGACCGCGGAGCGGATTCGGGACAGCGTCGCGGGGTACGAGGATTCGGCCAGCGACGAAGCATTCAGTCGAATGTTCGAGCGGGATAAGAACGAACTGCGTGACCTGGGCATTCCCCTGGAGGTCGGGCAGGTGAGCCGATATTCGACAGTGGAGGGCTACCGGATCAACCGGGATGCCTATGAGCTGCCCGAGATCGATCTGACCAGTGAGGAAGCGGCGGCGGTCGCGGTCGCGGTGCAGATGTGGGAGTCGCCGGAACTGGCTGCCGCGGCCGAGGGCGCGCTGTTGAAATTGCGCGCGGCCGGGATTCATGTGGAGACCGATGCCGCGGTGGCGTCGGTGCCCGCGGTTCCAGCGCGCACCCGCGGATCGGATGCGGTGCTCGGCAAGCTGCTCGCCGCCATCGATGCCGGTCAGGCGGTGCGCTTCGAACATCGGGGTGCGATCAACGAGCCCTACGTCATGCGCGATGTCGAGCCCTGGGGCGTGGTGACCCATAACGGCCGCTGGTATCTGGTCGGGCACGACCGGAACCGGGAAGCGGTCCGCAGCTTCCGGCTATCGCGCATCGGCGACGATGTGACCGCCTATGGCCCGCCGAATGCGATCGGCAAGCCCGAGGGCGTCGACCTGCGGGAGATCGTCGGCACAGTCACCGGCAGCGCCCCGGTCAGTGGCACCGCGACGGTGTGGGTGGCCGATGGCCACGGACGCGAAATCCGCAGGCTCGGACCGATACTGGAGCAGCGGTCCATCGGCGACCGCACCGGTGTGGTCGTCGAACTCCCGATCCGATCCCGAGACTGGTTGGCGCGCTTGATCACCGGGCTCGGGCCCGACGCCGTGGTGCTGGCACCACCGGAACTGCGCGCGGATGTGGTCGAGCGCCTGCGTTCGGTGTTCGACCATACGGAGGTCACCGCATGAGCGAGTGCAGCGAGCCAACGATGAGCACAGCTGAGCATCCTTCGCTGATGACGGAGCCGAGCGCCGGCGAGGTGCAGTCATGAGTGAGCGCAGTCGGCTCTCGGTTCGGCTCTCGCGGCTGCTGAACATGATTCCGTACTTCATCGCCAATCCGGGCATCAGCGCCGCCGAGGCCGCGGCCGACCTGGGGGTTACGACCAAGCAGCTGATGAGCGATCTCAACCAGCTGTGGATGTGCGGTCTGCCCGGCTATGGTCCCGGCGATCTGATCGACCTGTCGTTCTCCGAGGAGAGTATCGAGGTCACCTTTTCGGCGGGTATCGACCGCCCGCTGCGCCTGACCTCCACCGAGGCGACCGCGCTACTGGTGGCGCTCCGGTCGATCGTGGATATGCCGGGCATGGTCGATCCGACCGCGGCGCATGCGGCGATCGCCAAACTCGAATCCGCCATTGTCGGCGGCAAGACCATCGATGACGCCGAATCCCGCGAGCAGCTGCCGCCGACCGAGGCACCGGCCGTTGCGACGGTGCGTTCCGCGCTGGCCCGCCAGCGCGCGCTGCGGCTGGTCTACTACTCGGCGAGTCGCGATGTGGTCTCCGAACGTGTCGTCGATCCCATTCGTATTGTCCTAGTGGACAACAACAGCTATTTGCAGGCCTGGTGCAGGCAGGCCGAGGGAGTGCGGCTGTTCCGTTTCGACCGGATCGAGGCGGCCACCGAACTCGATGAGCCCGCCCGCCCACCGAGCCATGCGACCGAAGAGTCCGCGGCACTCGACCTGTTCCAGGACGATCCCGCGGTTCCATTGGCGCGCTTGCGTATTCGCGGCGACTACGGCTGGGTGCTCGACCAGTATCCGATGCACCGGATGGCGGTGCATCCGGACGGCAGCATCGAGGCGACCATGCGTTTCGCGACCCTGGACTGGATGGCGCGGCTGTTGCTCGGCTTCGGTTCCGGTGTCACCGTGCTCGGTCCGCCGGAATTGATCGCCGCGGTACGTGAGCGCTCGAATGCCGCCCTTGCCGCCTATGAGGCGGCCGGTTTCCTGGAGACCAGATGAACGCACGGAGGCTGGATCGGCGTGAGTGACATGATGGTGCCCGCTCGGGTGCTGGTCCTCGGCGCCGGGAGCATCGGATCGTTCGTCGGCGGGAAGCTCGCGGCGGCCGGGGCCGATGTGACCTTCGTCGGTCGGCAGCGGGCAGTGGACGAGATCAGCGCGTCCGGGCTGCGGCTCACCGATCTGGACGGCGGCGATGTCTCGGTGGCCGGCGATGTGGTCCGGGTCGCGACCACCCCCGTGGATGTCGGATCCGCCGACTTGGTGCTGGTAACGGTGAAGTCGGCGGCGACCGCGACGGCTGTGCGCGATCTCGATGGCAAGATCCGTCCCGGCACTGTGGTGCTGAGCCTGCAGAACGGGATCGGCAACGATGCGGTGATCCGCGAGATCCTGCCCACCTGCGTGGTGCTGGCGGGCATGGTGATGTTCAATGTCGTGCACCAGGCCGAGGGCCGCTTCCATCGAGGCACCGACGGCGGGCTCGCGGTGGCGGACGATCCGGCGCTCGGCGCGTTCACCGACGTCTTCGCACGGGCCGGCCTGACGTTGCGTCGCCATCCGGACCTGCTACCGGTGCAATGGGCGAAGCTGCTGCTCAACCTCAACAACCCCATCAATGCACTGTCGGGTCGCCCCTTGCGGGAGGAGCTGGCCGACCGCGACTATCGCCGCTGCCTGGCGCTGACCCAGGGCGAGGCGCTCGCCGCGATGAAGCGGGCGCGCATTCGCCCGGCCCGGCTGACACCGCTGCCGCCGGAGTTGATGGCCCGGGTGCTCACCGTTCCGGACGCGATCTTCACCCGGGTCGCCGCCAAGGTCCTCGCCGTTGATCCGGAGGCCCGCTCGTCCATGGCCGATGACCTCGCGCTCGGGCGGAAGACCGAAATCTCCTGGTTGTGCGGGGAGATCGTGAGCCTCGGGGCGATGGTCGGACTGCCGACACCGGTGAACCAGCGCCTCATCGAACTGATCGTGGCCGCCGAACACGGCGACCGGCGCACCTGGACCGGACCGGAATTGCTGGATCAGCTGCGCGCTGCGGCGGACCCGAGGAACGCCTGATTTCGTGAGCACATGGGTAACTCGTCGGGTTCGCCCAGCACTGAGCGGACCATTCCATCGCCGGTCCGCGACGGTGCTGTCGAGGCACCTACGACCGGCAAAAGGCTCGGGGAGACGGGGGAGTAAACGCACATCAACGCCGGAGTTCCCCCATGTCATAGTCCGGTAGCATCAGAGCTACCACATTCTTTGGAGGTTAATTATGGGCAGTCTGAGCATCTGGCACTGGCTGATCATCGCCGCGGTCTTCGTGATGTTCTTCGGCGCGAAGCGTATGCCCGATGCTGCCCGTAGCCTGGGCCGCTCGCTGCGCATCTTCAAGAGCGAAGTCAGCCAGATGCAGAACGAGAGCAGCGCACAGGCGAGTGCAGCACCGGCCCAGCAACCGGCCGCGGAGCTTCCGCAGGCTCCGGTCGTCCAGCCGACGGTGACCCAGCCGCAAGCAGAGCCCCAGGCACAGCCGAAGTCGCTCTGAGCCAAGCGTTGCCGCCGGGGTGAGTGCGAACTCGCTCCGGGTGTAGTGCTGTTGCCCGCCGACCGCCGCGGGCACCTTCGACCCCAGGGGCCAACACACCACCATGCGAATCCCGTTCGATCCCCGGCGCAGTAAGCGCAGGACGAATCCCGACGGCACCATGTCGTTGGTCGAGCATCTGCAGGAGCTGCGTCGTCGGCTGCTGATTTCGATCGCCGCGGTCGTCGTCACCACGCTGTTCGGCTTCTTCTGGTATGCGCACACGATCTTCGGCATCGAAAGCCTCGGATCGGTGCTGACCGGACCGTACTGTTCGCTGCCCGCCTCGTCGCGGGCCGTGTTGACCGCCGACGGCGCCTGCCGCCTGTTGGCGACCGCGCCGTTCGAACAGTTCATGCTGCGGTTGAAGGTCGGCATGACCGCGGGTGTCGTGCTCGCCGCCCCGGTATGGCTGTATCAGATCTGGGCGTTCATCACGCCGGGCCTGTATGTGAAGGAACGCAAGTACGCGGTCGGGTTCGTCACCTCGGGCAGTGCGCTGTTCGTGACCGGTGCCGTACTGGCGTATTGGGTTGTCGCGCATGCGTTGAGCTTCCTGCTCAATATCGGCAACAATGCGCAGATCACGGCCCTGAGCGGTTCGCAGTACTTCAGCTTTATCATCAATCTGCTGGTGATCTTCGGTGTCAGCTTCGAAATCCCGCTGCTGGTAGTCGGATTGAACCTGGTCGGGGTGCTCAAGTACGAGAAGCTCGCCAAGTGGCGGCGCGGAATCGTGTTCGGGCTCTTCGTCTTTGCCGCGATCGTGACCCCGCAGGATCCGTTCTCGATGCTCGCGCTGGCCTTCGCGCTGACGGTGCTGTTCGAGGTCGCCATCCAGTTGTCCCGGATCAACGATCGGCGACGCGCGCGCCGGGAGGCCGAAGCCCTGGCGGCGCTCTCGGATGAGGAGGCCTCCTCGATCGCCGGACCCGAGCCGATCAGCGCGGCCGAGTCGATCATGGATCCGGCCGAGAAATCGGCGCGCCCCATGTCGGACTACTCCGATACCCTCTGACGGTGACATATCACCTGTCGCAGGCGGGCGAGCTGGCCAAGTTCTCCGCCGAGCTGACTTTCGGGTTGGACCCCTTCCAGCGCAATGCCTGTGTGGCCCTCGAGGGTGGGCACAGTGTACTGGTCTGTGCCCCGACCGGCGCGGGTAAGACCGTCGTCGGCGAATTTGCGGTGCACCTCGCGCTGGCCGCGGGCGGAAAGTGTTTCTACACCACACCGATCAAGGCGCTGTCGAATCAGAAGTTCGCCGATCTGACCGAGCGGCACGGACGCGACCAGGTCGGATTGCTCACCGGGGACCAGTCCATCAACCCGGACGCGCCGGTGGTCGTGATGACCACCGAGGTGCTGCGCAATATGCTCTACGCCTCCTCGGACGCGTTGCGCGGACTGTCGTATGTGGTGATGGATGAGGTGCACTACCTCGCCGACCGGTTCCGTGGCGCGGTGTGGGAGGAGGTCATCCTGCATCTGCCGCCGGATGTGCGGCTGGTCAGCCTGTCGGCGACGGTCAGCAATGCCGAGGAGTTCGGCGCGTGGATGGAGACCGTGCGCGGCGATACCGCGGTGGTGGTCGATGAGACCCGCCCGGTGCCGCTGTGGCAGCACGTGATGGTCGGGCGGCGGATGTTCGACCTGTTCGACACCAATTCCAGCGAGCAGAAGGTGCTCGTCGACGAGGATCTCGTCCGCTATATCCGCCATCGCGAGGCCGCCGACCGGATGAACGGCTGGGGCGGACCGCGCGGCGGTCGCGGCGGGAACCGCAGTTTCCGGCCGCTGCCACGGCCGGAGGTGCTGGCCAAACTGGATGAGGAAGGGCTGCTGCCCGCGATCACCTTCATCTTCAGCCGGGCCGGATGCGACGGTGCGCTCGCGCAGTGCCTGCGTTCGCGGCTGGATCTCAGCAGGGCGGACGAGGCCGAAGAGATCGACGCGATCATCGAGAAGCACACGGGGGATCTGCCCAAGGGTGATCTCGAGGTGCTCGGCTACTGGGAGTGGCGCGAAGCACTGCACCGCGGGCTGGCCGCGCATCACGCGGGCATGCTGCCCGCGTTCCGGCATACCGTCGAGGAACTGTTCGTGCGCGGTCTGGTGCGGGCCGTATTCGCTACCGAGACACTGGCATTGGGCATCAATATGCCCGCGCGCACGGTGGTGCTCGAGCGGTTGGTGAAGTTCAATGGCGAATCACACGCCGAGCTGACGCCGGGGGAGTACACCCAGCTCACGGGCCGCGCCGGGCGCCGTGGCATCGATGTCGAGGGCCATGCGGTGGTGCTGTGGCAGCCGGAGGTCGACACCAGTGCGGTCGCTGGTTTGGCCTCGACGCGGACTTATCCGCTGCGCAGTTCGTTCCGGCCCGGCTACAACATGTCCATCAACCTGATCGACCGGATGGGCGCAGACGAGTCGCGTGCACTGCTCGAACGGTCCTTTGCACAGTTCCAGGCGGACCGGTCGGTGGTGGGGCTGGTACGTGGCATCGAACGCAATGAAGGGCAGTTGCGCAAGTTGCGCGATCAGCTCGGCGGCGAGGACGGCGGCTTCCTGGAATACATTTCGCTGCGGGAGCGGATCAAGCAGCGGGAACGTCAGATCGAACAGCAGGGTCGCGCGGATCGGCGCGGTGCCGCGGTCGATGCGCTGGTATCGCTGCGGCGCGGGGATGTGGTGGCGATTCCGTCCGGGCGGCGAGCCGGGCTCGCGGTGATCCTGGAACCCGATGCCACGCCTGGAGATCCGCGGCCGTTGGTGCTCACCGAGGACAAATGGGCCGGGCGGGTGTCGGTCGCCGATTTCCCGGTGCCCGCGAAGACATTGGGGCATATGCGGTTGCCACGCAAGATCGATCACCGGACCGCGCGCACCCGGCGGGATCTGGCATCGGCATTGCGCAGCACCGGGATCTCGGCGCCGGGGCGGCAGCGGCGCGGCGATCGGTCGAAGGCGGGCGATGATCGCGAACTGTCGACGCTGCGACGCAGTCTGCGTTCGCATCCGGCGCACACCCGACCCGATCGCGAGCAGATGAGCCGGGTCGGCGAGCGCTACAACCGGCTGCTGCGCGAGACCGAGACGATGCGCCAGAAGGTTGCCGCGACCACCAATTCGCTGGCACGCACCTTCGATCGAATCCTCGGCCTGCTGGAGGAGCGTGGTTTCGTACACGAGGGCGAGGTGACCTCGGAAGGTCGCCGGTTGGCGCGGATCTACGCCGAAAGCGATCTGCTGGTCGCCGAATGCCTGCGGAAGGGACTCTGGCGCGGGCTCGGACCGGCCGAATTGGCCGCGGTGGTCTCCATCCTGGTGTACGAATCGCGCCAGGAGGGTGGATATCTCGGCGCCAGCGGGCCGACCGAGCCGATCCGGCGTGCGGTCGGTGCGACCGTCGGTGTGTGGAGCGAGTTGCGCTCCGATGAGGCGCGGCACAAGCTGCCGCCGACCCGCGAACCGGATCTCGGTTTTGTGACCGGCGTTTATAAATGGGCGCGTGGCGATGGGTTGGCCGATTCGTTGCTGGCCAGCGGTGATCAGAACACGCCACTGTCGGCGGGTGATTTCGTGCGGTGGTGCCGACAGGTGATCGATCTGCTCGATCAGATCCACGGGACCGCAGACGATGCGGAGATCGCGGCGACCGCGGCCAAGGCCGTCCGGGCGATCCGACGGGGTGTCGTAGCCGTGGACGCCGCGTAGCCGATTCGATTGTGATTTGATTTCTTTCGCGTACCGACCGTGGCGGAGGAGTCGGACAGGATCGCGCCTCATACCGGATTGGTCCTGTTGTGCGACGAGTCTCACGCGGGGGGCTACCGTGTGTATAACGATGCGAGTGGAGGCAACCAGATGAGCGGCCCGTACGGACCGAACGACGCCCCTGGTCCCAAGGAGGGACGCAACGATCCCACCCAGCAATGGGGCGGACAGCAGGCACCCGGTGCAGCCGGGCCTACTCAGCAGTGGGGTGCTACGCCCGCGGCGCAGCCGACCCAGCAGTGGGGGGATCCGAACGCGCAGCAGCAGCCTTGGGGTCAGCCGAACCCGCAGAGCCAGCCGAGTCAGCCGCAGTGGGGTCAGCCCCAGCCCAGTCAGCCGAGTCAGCCGCAGTGGGGCCAGCCTCAGCCCGGTCAGCCGAGTCAGCCGCAGTGGGGTCAGCAGCCGCCGCAGGACTGGTCGGCGCAGCAGGTCCAGCAGCCTTGGCAGCAGGGCCAGCAGCAGCCATGGCAGCAGCAGGCGCCGCAGCCCAGCAGTGGTGGCAAGAGCAAGGGCCTGTTCATCGGCCTAGGTGTGCTCGCGGTCGCCGTGATCGGTGCCATCGTGGTGCTGGTGCTCGTGCTGACCAGTAAGGACGAACTCGATCAGGCCGCCGTCCAGGATGGCGTCAAGAAGGTGCTCTCGGATTCCTACGGGATCCAGGATGTCGCCGATGTGTCCTGCCCGTCCGGTCAGCAGGTCAAGGTCGACGCGACGTTCACCTGTGATCTGAAGGTCAGCGGCGAGCAGAAGAAGGTCACCGTCAAGATCACCAAGGACGACGGCACCTACGAGGTCGGCCGCCCGAACTGACGGTTCGAGCCTGCGGCCGACAGGTTGGTGAGCGGGTGCCGGTGGGGCGGCCCCGCTGCTCAAACCCTTCAGTGGGCTCTGCTGAAGCACATGCCGTAAGTGCCTCGCACAAGCTGCAACTCTGCGAGGTCGTTACCGGGCATGTGAGGCCGTAATTCTTATGTGTGACCACCGGTGCGGTGGCCTGGCGGTCACGCCGAGCGCGCGGCGGTCAGTGCCGTGATCAGCCGAGTTATCGGGCTTTCGGCGTTGTAGGCGGTGGCCAGTTCGCGCAGGCGATCCGGGTCGGCGGGGGTAGTGGGGAGAGTGTCGGGGCGGGACAGTTCCACATCGGCGTCGCGGACCACGCGGGTGACCGGCGCGGCGGCCTTCAGATAGGCCTCGGCGGCTCGTAATTTGGCGCGGACGCCCTGGGCCAGGTCAGCGGAGGGATCCGCGACGGCGGCGGTGAGCGCATCGAGCGAGCCGAATCGGCAGATCAGCGTCGCGGCGGACTTCTCACCGATACCGGCCACGCCCGGCAGACCGTCGGAGGAGTCGCCACGCAGGGTCGCCATATCCGCGTAGGCCGGGCCCGCATTCTCCAGTGGCACACCGTATCTCGCGGATACCTCGGCGGGGCCGAACAGTTCGGCCTTGGCCAGGCCGCGTCCGGCGTAGAGCACGCGGACCGGGGGCGCCGGTTCATCGCGGACGAGCTGGAGCAGATCGCGGTCCCCGCTGACGACCACCACGGGATCGGTGCGCTCGCGGGTGGCCAGGGTGCCGAGCACGTCATCGGCCTCCAGACCGGCCGCGCCGCCGGTGGCGATCCCGGCCGCGGCGAGGACGTCGAGGATCATCTCGACCTGTGGGGTCAGTGTGTCCGGCACATCCTCGGCGCCGGGTGCGGCATCGGCCGCTGTATCGAGGCGGTGGGTTTTGTAGGTCGGCACCAGCGCTACCCGAAAGGCGGGTCGCCATTCCAGATCCAGGCATACGACCACCCTGCTCGGCCTGTGCTTGGTGATCAGCGAGGCCACCATGTCGGTGAAGCCGCGCAGCGCATTCACCGAGCGGCCGTCGGGTGCGGTGATCTTCTCCGGAATCGCGTGGAATGCGCGGAACCACAGGCTCGCGCCGTCGAGCAACAGTAGGGGCCCACCGGACGTAGCGTTCACGCCGCTGAGGCTACCTGCCCGATCCGACAACCCTGATGCGATCGGCGTTCGCGTCCGGCGTAATCGGGGTGGCGGGTAACGTCGGCAGTATGAGCTCGCACACGGAATCCCGATTCGCGGCGGATGTCTATGGTGATCGTCTCGAGCGGGCGGTGCAGTTGATGCGCTCCGCCCATCTGGATGCCTTATTGATCACGCCGGGCCCGGATCTGCGTTACCTGATCGGCTCGGCGGCGGAATCCTTCGAGCGGCTGACCTGTCTGGTGATCCCGGCCGACGGCGCCACTCCGGCGGTGGTGATCCCGAAGCTCGAGTTGGCCTCGCTGGAGGGTTCGGCCGCGGGTGATCTCGGTCTGCAGGTGCTGGATTGGGTCGACGGCGTCGATCCGTACCAGCTGGTGAAGTCGGCGCTGCACGTCGGATCCCGGGTCGCGGTCACCGATGTCATGCCCGCGCTGCATCTGCTGCCATTGGCCGAATCCGTCAGCGGCCTGCCGGTTTCGGCCACCCCGGTGCTGCGGGAATTGCGAATGATCAAGGATCAGGCCGAGATCGAGGCATTGCGCCGCGCGGGTGCGGCCATCGACCGGGTGCACGCGCGGATGGGCGAATTCCTGCGGGTCGGGCGCACCGAGGCCGAGGTCGGCGCCGATATCGCGGCCGCGATCGTCGAGGAGGGGCATACCGAAGCGGCCTTCGTCATCGTCGGCAGTGGACCGCACGGCGCGGATCCGCACCACGGCGTTTCCGACCGGCGCATCGAATCCGGTGACGTGGTCGTCATCGATATCGGCGGCCCCGTCGAACCCGGCTACTACTCGGACTCGACCCGCACCTACGTCCTCGGCGAGCCCGGGTCCACCGTGGCCGCGCAATTTGCCGAACTGGAACGCGCCCACGCCGCCGCCGTTGCGGCCGTTCGTCCCGGCGTCACCGCGGAGTCGGTGGACGCCGCCGCTCGAAACGTGTTGACCGAGGCCGGTCTCGGATCCGCCTTCGTCCATCGCACCGGCCACGGCATCGGACTCTCGGTCCACGAGGAGCCCTACATCGTGGTAGGCAACACCCTGCCCCTGCAACCCGGTATGGCCTTCAGCATCGAACCCGGCATCTACTTCCGCGGCGACTGGGGTGCGCGCATCGAGGACATCGTGGTGGTCACCGAAGACGGCTGCGAGTCGATGAACCAGCGGCCGCGCGGGTTGACCGTGCTCTGAGAGTTCTGCCGGAGTCGATTCAGGCTGGCGCGTGCGCGAGGGTGCTGCTCGAGAGTACGCGCTGGACTTGAATGGCGATGACGACGCGGGTCGGGTTCTCGCGGGGCACCCGATACCGGCCCGCGTACCGGTCGACCGCCTCGCTGACGTTGTCCGGATCGTCGAGCACGGTGGCCGGTCCTTCCAGGGTGAGCCAACGGATCCCATCCACCTGGCTCACCGCCGCATACCCGGAGCGCCGCACATTGCGCACCTTCACCGACCCGTCATTGGTGATCACGCGCGCGATCCCCGCCTCCGCATCCCAGGTGAACCCCACCGCCACCACATGCGGCGTCCCATCGGCGCGCAGCGTGGTCAAGGTGGCAAGATGCCGCTCGGCAACGAACTCGAGCGCGGCAGGGGACAACTGTGCAGTGCTGATCGGCATCCCCCGACAGTAGCGGTGCCCCAGTCGCCTGCCCACAGCCAATGCCGTGCCAGCACAAGCCGTCAATCAACGGCCGCACTCTTTGTTGGGCTCCGCACCCATTACGCGCACCCACGAGGCGCGCGGACCTCGGCGCGGGGTGCGAATGGACCCCGGAGGAGTCGTTCGGCCGGGTTCGCGCCGAAAGTGCTGCGTTTGGGCGACAGCGCTTGGTCCGAGCGCGTGGCGCCGCGAGGATGGTGTGGGCCAGTGTGCCGCGAGGGCGGTGCAACAGCGAGGGGGTGTGCGGAGCGGGCTGGACCCAGGACTGAGGACTGTGGGTCGGTCGGGGTGGGCGGGGGTGGGGTGAAAGACTGGGGGAATGGGATTGCGTGGGATTGCCGACGGGGCGGTGGTGGTGCTCGGGGGGCGCAGTGAGATCGGGCTCGAGGTGGCGCGGCGGCTGGCGCCGGGGCGGGTGGTGGTGTTGGCGGCGCGGCGCAGTGGGGAGTTGGTCGAGGAGAGCGCGGCGATTGCGGCGGCGGGGGCGCGGGCGGTGCATGCCGTCGAGTTCGATGCCGACGATACGGCGAGTCATCCGGCGCTGCTGGAGAAGATCGCGACGGAGTACGGCGGGATCGACGTTGCGGTGGTCGCATTCGGGGTGCTCGGTGATCAGGCACGCGCCGAACGTGATCCGGCACATGCGATCGCGGTGGTGCACACCGACTACGTCGCGCAGATCAGTGTGCTCACCATTCTCGCGAATCTGCTTCGTGCGCAGGGCAGTGGACAGATCGTCGTCTTCAGTTCGTTCGCTGGAGCGCGGGTGCGGCGCGCCAACTATGTCTATGGTTCGGCGAAGGCGGGGCTCGACGGTTTCGCCAGCGGTCTCGCGGATGCGTTGCACGGCAGCGGTGTTCACCTGCTGCTGCTCCGCTGCGGTTTCGTCATCGGCCGGATGACCGAGGGCATGGAATCGGCCCCGATGTCGAGTACTCCTGACCAAGTGGCGGACGCGGTCGTGCGCGGCCTACGCCGTGGCGCAGGCCGCGTCTGGGTCCCCGGCATCCTGCGACCGTTCATCTTCGCAATCCGGCTACTGCCCCAACCCATCTGGCGCCGGATGCCCCGGTGAACGGCGCACAAAATATCGCGGACCGGGATGGACCACCGATCTCAGTTGTCGGGATCGGCGCCGATGGCTGGTCCGGGCTCGGATCGGTTGCACGGGAGGCGATCTCGGGAGCCGAGGTGGTATTCGGGTCGGCGCGCCAGTTGGAGTTGCTGCCGGAGACCATTACTGCGGACACACGGGAGTGGCCTTCGCCTTTGCTGCCCGCGCTGCCCGCGTTGTTCGATGGCCACGCGGGACGGCAGCTGTGCGTGCTGGCCAGCGGGGATCCGATGTTCTATGGCATCGGGGTGACATTGGCGCGGCTGTTCGGGGCGCAGCGGCTGCGGGTGTTTCCGCAGGCGTCATCGGCATCGCTGGCCTGTGCGCGGCTGGGGTGGGCGCTGGCGGAGGTGCCGGTGGTCAGTGTGGTCGGGCGGCCGGTGGAGACGGTATTGCCCGAGTTGGCGGATCGACGGCGCATCCTGGTGTTGAGTGCCGACGAGCAGACCCCAGGACGGATCGCGGAACTGTTGCGGGGCAATGGTTTCGGGGAATCGACGCTGACCGTGCTCGAACAGTTGGGCGGTCCGCGCGAACGGGTGGTGCGCGATCGCGCGGCAACGTGGGAGCTTGCGGCGGGTGATCCGCTCAATATCGTCGCGATCGACTGCGTCGCCGATCCGAAATACCCGCGGGCCACCCGCGTGCCCGGCCTACCGGACGAGCTGTACGGCGGCGATGGTCAGCTCACCAAGTCCGAGGTCAGAGCATTGACGCTGGCCGCGCTGGCGCCCGCGCCCGGGGAATTGCTGTGGGATGTCGGCGGAGGTTCGGGCAGCATCGCGATCGAATGGTGCCGCACCCATCCGAGCTGTCGGGCGGTCACCTTCGAGCGACTCGAACACAGGCGGCGGCAGATCGCCGACAATGCCGCCGCCCTGGGTGTTCCGCACGTCGGTGTGCGCGCAGAGGTGCTCACCGAGGTAGGAAAATCTACCGAATTCGCGCCTCCTGATGCCATTTTTGTCGGCGGCGGCCTCACTCGAGATGGCGTACTCGAGACATGCTGGTCCCATCTACGCCAGGGCGGTCGCTTGGTGGCGAATGCGGTCACCGCGGAATCCGAAGCGCTGCTGCTGAACTGGTCCGCCGCGCACGGCGGTGAACTGCGGAAGTTTCAGATCTACCGGGCCGAAGCCCTCGGCAGGTTCACGACCTGGCGGCCGCAGCTGCCCGTCACGCAGTGCGTCGTCGTGAAAGGCGGCTCGTTCTGAAAACCTCACTTGGTAGGTGAAACGGACTCCATCCGGCGGTAGGGTCGGTGCCCGAGATCCGGACGTTATCGCCGGGTCCGTGTCCTATTGGGGAGATTTATGAAGTACAAGAAGTTTGCCGCCACCGCGATGATGGCCGTTGCCGCCACCGGTATTGCGGCGGGTACGTCCGGCGCTGCTCCGGCGGCACCCGCTCCGGCCGTGCAGAACCAGGCCGCGCCCGCGGTACAGGGCGAGGACCATGGCGTGAACTATGCGGTGCAGTTGGTCGACAAGTCGATCGTCGCGGCCGTCACCGGCGGTGCGTTCAGTCTCGACGCCGACCAGAAGTACGTCACGGTGAAGAACACCGAGGGCGCGGTCGTCACCTCGATCCCGCTGCAGGCGAAGGTCGGTGACCAGCTGATCCCGATCGCCGCCACCATCGACCCGTCGGCCCAGAAGCTGACGCTGACCCCCGATGTCAAGCCGACCGCTGCCGCGGCAACGGCCTCCGCCGAGGCCATCTCCTCGCAGGAGTGGTTCTTCAGCGAACTGCAGCGCGCGTCGCTCGGTGCGGTCATCGGCGGCATTATCGGTTTCTTCTTCTTCGGCATCGGTCTGCCGGTGGGCGCGCTCATCGGCCTGCTCATCGCGGGCGGCCCGAACCTGATCAACGCGGGCATCGCCTATTTCAGCGGGCAACCCTGAAAACTCTGATTCTGGGTGGTACCGGGGAAGCCAGGGAACTCGCCCACATCGCTTCCGGCGAGCGAGGATTCGAGATCGTTTCCTCGCTCGCCGGTCGTGTTCGTGATCCGCTGCTGCCGGAGGGGCCGGTGCGGATCGGCGGCTTCGGCGGAGTCGATGGTTTACGGAAGTGGTTGGTGGCCAACGAGATCGCGGTCATCATCGATGCCACACATCCGTTCGCGAGCACGATCAGCACGAATGCGGCCAGTGCCGCAACGGATCTCGGCCTGCCGCTACTGCATGTGCGGCGGCCCGGATGGCGCGAACAGTCCGGCGATCGGTGGCACCGGGTGCCCGACCTCGACGCGGCCGCGCAGGCGGTTTCCGGACTGGGGGAGCGCGTCTTCCTGACAATCGGCCGCCAGGGCGTCGCGGCCTTCGCGGGGTTGACGGACCGGTGGTTCCTGATTCGCGCTATCGACCCGCCCGCCGGCGCACTGCCGCCGCAACATGAATTACTCCTCGCACGTGGGCCTTTCTCACCCGCGGATGAGTTGCGCCTGCTCATCCAGTACCGGATCGATCTGCTGGTCACCAAGGACAGCGGCGGCGATCAGACCGGCGCCAAACTCGCCGCCGCTCGCTCGGCGGGCATTCCCGTCGTCGTCGTGGACCGACCCGAGTTGCCGGCCGCGGCGATTGTCGCCGAGACGGTCTCGGAGGCGTGGAAATGGTTGCGGGATATCGCATCCGGTCGTTCGTAATCGACTCGATCCGCTGATGTGAAGCCGGAGCCCTTCCCGTTCTTGTGTGCACGGCACAGTGCGACGGTTGCGGTGATCGCCGAGGCCGCGCCGCCGTGGTTGTCGCGACATGTCCAGGGGGTCGGTTTCAGCGTGCAGTCCCGTAGCAGCCTGCGGGGGCTCTGCTCACCGGCCGAGGAGTTCTGGCAGCTTGTCGAACCAGGCCAGCACTGTGCGCTCATAGCCGATGCCGAATTCGAGGGTGGCACGTTGGTAGGGGGACATGCCGGTGTGCTCGTCGGCGAGATAGTGGTCCAGACGCTGCTGGTGAATCTCCTTGTTGGCGGCGATGATTCGATCGAGGTGATCGGGATCGACGTGCTTGCCGAACGATAGGGTCAGTAGCAGCGGCACGCGAATGGTCTCCGCACCCGGATCGCGAGCCACCCACTCGAGGAACGCTTCGCGCCCCGCGTCGGTGATCTGATACGGCGTGCGGTCGCGCGCGCCGATCGTACCCTTTTCGACGAGTCCGGCCGCGTCCATGGTGGCCAGCTCTCGATAGACCTGGCTTTGGGTAATGGTCCAGAAGTCGCCGATGCGATCCTGGGCCTCGGTCACCAAATCCCAGCCCGACATCGGACCGTCGTGCAGAAATCCGAGCAGCGACGCCGCCGTGGAGTTCAGCGATTTGCGTTGTGTCGAGGTGTTCGCCAACAGACTGCTCCTTCCCTTAACGTTCCATAGTGGAATGTTATACGACGCGTGCCGCCGGGCCCTGCATCGGCTCCCATGTCGCGTCGCTAAGATGCAACTTGTGTCTAAGACGTATTCATCCGCCGAACTCGCCTACCGCGAGGTCAAGGAACGCATCCTGACCGGCGCGTTGCCGGGTGGTGAGCTGATCAGCGAGGGGGAGATCGCCACTGACCTCGGCATGTCCCGTACCCCGGTGCGGGAGGCATTTCTGCGACTCGAGGTCGAGGGATGGATGAAGCTCTACCCCAAACGCGGTGCGCTGGTGGTGCCGATTCCGCCCGCCGAGGCCGAACACGTCGTACACGCCCGCTACGTCGTGGAGACTGCGGCGGTCCGTGCGGTGGTTACGGCAGATCGCGCGGCACTGATCGCCGAACTGCACGCGTCGCTGGATCGCCAGCGCGAGCTGGCCGCCGCCGCGGACTTCGAGCGTTTCGCCGTCGCGGACACCGACTTTCACCGCACCTATGTGGTCGCCGCGGGCAATCCGCTGCTCACCGCGTTCTACGACTCGCTGCGCGAACGGCAGCGCCGCATGAACAGCGCTGCGCTGCATCGCGGTTCAACCGACACCGCCCGCATCATCGAGCAGCACACGCGCCTGGCCGAGCTGATCGAGACCGGCGATATGGCCGGATTCGCCACCGCGCTCGTCGACCATATGTCCGGCGTGCACCAACTCGAAATGCGAGGCCTGTAATGGCAACGCTTCTCGCCGTCGACGCCAGGTCGGAGCAGGGCCGGGGTGCGAGACAGTGGTGGGGTGTCGCGGCCGCGATATTCGCGATCGCCTGGGGCGGAAACGAATTCACACCGCTGCTGGTGATGTACAAGGGCAATGGACTGCCGGTCACCACGGTGGATCTACTGCTGTTCGACTATGTGCTCGGTATTGTGCCCGCCCTGCTGATCGGCGGCCCCCTCTCGGACCGCTACGGCCGCCGCATGCTGATGCGCCCAGCACCGCTGATCGCCGCGGCCGGTTCGCTGCTGCTGGCCTTCGGATCCGCGTCGGTGCCGCTACTATCGGCCGGACGGGTGCTCTGCGGGGTCGCGCTCGGCTCGGCAATGGCGGTGGGAAGCAGTTGGCTCAAGGAACTTTCGCAACAGCCGTTCGGGCCACAGCTGCCGGCCGGGACCGGGGCGCGACGTTCGGCGATGAGCCTGACCGGCGGGTTCGCCGTCGGTGCCGGTGTGGCGGGGGTGCTTGCGCAATGGGCTCCGCTGCCGAATACGCTGGCATATCTGATCAATGCCGTGCTGTGTCTGGTCGCAGCGGCCTGGGTGGCTCGGGCACCGGAAACGTTATCGTTGCAGCGTAATTCGGGTCGATTGATCGATGATCTGAAGGTTCCGGCGGCCGCGCATCGCCGATTCCGGTGTGTTGCATTGCCGGTCGCGCTGTGGCTGTTCACCTCTGCCGCAACGGCTTACGCGGTCATGCCCACACTGATGGCGCCGAAGGTGCACGATGCTCCCATCGCGTTCTCCGCGTTCATCACGGTGGTCACCCTCGGCTGCGGTTTCGCCATCCAATCGGCGGCCCGCCGGATCGATCGGCCCGGCACGGCTCGTGCCGCAGTGGTTGCGCTGGCACTGGTGGCCTGCGGAATGGTCACGGCCGCATGGGCTTGCGCCACATTGGCCATGCCGCTCACGATTGTCACCGCCGTCGTGCTCGGCGCTGGCTATGGGATCGGGCTGGTGGCCGGACTGCAGGAGATCGAACGCATCGCCCGCCCCGACGACCTGGCCGGGCTGACCGCGGTTTTCTACTCCGGCAGCTATCTCGGCTTCGGCGTCCCCGCGCTGCTGGCGTTCCTGCACCAGTCGTTCGGTGTTGGCTATCCGACGATGTTCGCGGTCGCCGCCGTAGCTGCGGCCGGATGCTTGGCGCTCGTGGCCCGGAACTATCGCTCCCGATAAGAGCTCCGGTTGCCGTAGGACTTGCCGGGCCAACGGATCGGCGCGGTTGGCGGGTCCTGAGTAGTCGTTTGGCCTGGTGTCCGAGTGGTCGTTCAGCTCGGCGTGGTTGGCGGAGGCACGGCATTCTGGACTGGCGCGGTTGAAGTTCTCACACAGTTGATCGACATCGCGCGCCCGAGGGGTTGATGTCGAGCCGTTCGGCGTGGTCGAGCGGTTCAGCCCGGTGGCGGGGTGTCGTGGACCAGTAGGCGGGTCACCCGGTAGGCCGCGGGGAAGTCAGCAGGACCGCCACAAACGTGGAAGATGCCGATCAATGTATTGATCGGCATCTTCGGCAAGCCGCGAGCGCGATCAGGCGCTCTTCGGCCGGTAGTGCAGTTCGGTCACACCGCACTCGAATCCGGTGGCGGACACGAGGTCGAGCCGGGTGGTGCCGCGGAAGACCGGCAGGCCCGCGGCGATCGCGGTCGGGTTGACGAACAGGTGCAGGTCGTCGATCAGGTCCTCGGCGATCAGGTTCGCGACGAGTGTGCCACCGCCGTAGACGATGATGTCCCCACCAGGCTGCGCCTTGAGCCCGTTGATGGTCGCGCCGAGATCACCGCCCGCGACGACGGTGTTCTCCCACGGCGATTCGGTCAGGCTATTGGAGATCACGACCTTGGGTGTGTTGTTCATCTTGTCGATGGCCTCCTGGGGCTCGTGTTCCGGCTTGGCGGCCCAGTGCGGGATAAAGCCCTCGGCAAGCTTGCGGCCGAGCACGATGGTGTCGAATTCGGCGGTGATGGCGGCGATGCGGGCGGCGAAGTCATCGGACCACGGGAAGGTCATCCAGTTCATCTCGCCGTTCGGGCCGGACATGTACCCGTTGATAGTCGTCTGAACCTGGAGCTTGAGCTTGCGCATGGGCGATACTGCCTTCCGGTTGTCGCGGGTCCGTGCGGCCCGCTGTTGTTTGTGCGTTCAGCTTGGCCGAAACCGTTTTCGGAATGTTTACGGTTTCACTCCGGGACCGGAATCAGTGCTGATAGCGGCGCGAGGTGTACACCCGGGTGCCCTGATCGGACTCGATGACGGCGGTGGTGGACGCTCCGATGATCAGCAGGGTGCGCATATCGACCTCGGCCGGATCCAGCTCGGCGAGAGTCACGACGCGGACGGATTCGGTGGGCCCGCCGACATCGCGGCCGAGTACCACCGGGGTGTCGGGCTTGCGATGCTCGAGCAGTACGTCACGCATCGCGGCGACCTGCCAGGTGCGCTGGCTGGAGGCCGGGTTGTAGATCGCGATCGCCATATCCGCCTCGGCAACCGCCGAAAGCCGTCGCGCGACGACGTCCCACGGCTTGAGCCGATCCGAAAGCGAGATCATCGCGTAGTCGTGACCGAGTGGCGCGCCGGCTCGACTGGCGACGGCATTGGCCGCGGTAAGTCCCGGCAACACCCGCACCGGCACCTCGCGCCACTGCGGATCGGCGGATTCCTCCAGCACCGCCGCCGCCATCGCGAACACCCCGGGATCACCCGAGGACACGACGACGACCTTTGCTCCCTGCTTCGCGAGATCCAATGCCATGGCGGCACGTTCGGATTCCACCCGGTTGTCACTGGCATGCCTGCGCTGCCCAGGACGCGACGGCACCCGATTGATGTAGGTCGTGTAACCGACCAGATCGGTCGCCTCGGCAAGTGCGCGTTCGACCTCGGGCGTGGTCCACTCGGGCGAGCCCGGACCGAGCCCGACCACCACGACTTCGCCGAGCCCCGAGGCGGGGTCGGTGGCGTCGGGCGTGGCTGCATGCGTTGGGTCGGGAGTGGTCAGGGCGGTGGTGCCCAGCGCGATGAGCCCGGACGCGTCCGCTGCTTCGGTCGTGTGCCGCTGATCGCGTCCTGAATTCTTAAGGCGCAGTGGGGTTGTCGGCTGGGGGCCGGGGACGAGGGTGATGGCGAAATAGGGTACGTCCGCATCGTCGACCTCGGCGGCGGTGAGGACGCGTTCGCGAGTGCTGCTCGCGCGCTCGACATAGTAGGCGTCGGCGAGGCGGCCGGAGTCCGAGAGAGCCTGGCGCACAGCGGGATAGGTGCGGCCGAGCTTCATGATGGCGGCGGCGTCGGTATCGCGAAGGCGGCGGGTGAGTTCATCGGTGGGCATGGTGCCGGGCAGGACGGTCAGTACCTGTTCGCCCTCGACCAGCGGTGTGCCGAGGGCGGCCGAGGCTGCGCTCACCGAGGTGATGCCGGGGATGATCTCGGCCTCGAACCGGTCGGCCAACCGGCGGTGCATATGCATATAGGAGCTGTAGAAGAGCGGATCGCCCGCAGCGAGCAGCGCGACGGACCGGCCCGCCGCCAGATGTACGGCGAGGCGTTCGGCGGCTTGTGCATAGAACTCGTCGATGGCGCCCTGATAGCCGCCGGGGTGGTCGGTCGTCTCGGTGGTCACCGGGTAGACCAGGTGTTCCTCGAGTTGGTCCGCACGCATATAGGGCGCGGCGATGGCGCGCGAGATGCTGCGACCGTGCCGCGCGCTATGGAAGGCGATGACATCGGCCGCCGCGATCACCCGCGCCGCCTTCACCGTCACCAGCTCGGGATCGCCAGGGCCGAGCCCGACACCCCACAACTTCCCGCTGCTCATTCCTGTTCGCTCGCAATCGCATTCAGTGCCGACGCGGTAATGGCACTGCCACCACGCCGTCCACGTACGGTCAGATACTCGACCCCGCCGAATTCGATCAGCGCGTCCTTCGATTCCGCGGCCCCGATGAAGCCGACCGGAATCCCGAGGATCGCGGCTGGCCGCGGCGCCCCCGCATCGATCATGTCGAGCAGATGGAACAGCGCGGTCGGCGCATTCCCGATCGCGACCACCGCGCCATCGAGCCGATCCCGCCACAGCTCCACCGCCGCCGCAGAGCGCGTATTCCCCATCGCCGCAGCCAATTCCGGCACCCGCGGATCCGCAAGCATACAGATCACATCATTCTCAGCAGGCAGCCGCTTACGCGTCACCCCAGACGCAACCATCTGCGCATCACAAAGAATCGGAGCCCCACCCCGCAACGCCCCCCGCGCCGCCGCCACCACCCCATTCGAAAACGCCACATCCCCCGCCAGATCCACCTGCCCACACCCATGGATCATCCGCACCACCACCTGCGCAACATCCCGCGGAAACCCACCAAGATCCGCCTCCGCCCGAATAGTCGCAAACGACCGCCGATAAATCTCGGCCCCATCACTCAGGTACCAACCACCCATGCGCCCCACCCTAAAAGCCCCCCACCTCGCCCAAACCCCCGGGGCACATCCAGCGCGAATGCGCTGATGCAGGTACGTCGAGTAGGTACCTGCATGCGCGCATTCTCGACGATCAGGTTCTTGGGCGTTCGAGGATTCGGGACATGACTATGGAGGAGCGGGTGCGGCCTACTCGGGTGTTTTCGCGGATTCGTTCTACTGTGGATTCGATTTCGGCCATGTCGGTGGCCATTACGTGGACCAGGGCGTCTGCCTCGCCTGCGATGGTCCAGACGCCTATTACCTGGGGGATGGGTTCTAGGGTGCGGCGGAGTTCGGCGGGGGTGATGTTGTCGCGGTAGTAGACCTCGACGTAGGCCTCGGTGGTCCAGCCCAGTGCGGCGGGGTTGACGAGTGCGGTGAAGCCGGTGATCTGGCGGCTGGCGACCATCTTGTCTACGCGGCGCTTGGCCGCGGGGGCTGAGAGTCCGACCTTCGCGCCGATCTCCTGGAAGGAGGCGCGCGCGGACTTGAGCAGATGGGCGAGGATTCGCCGATCGATGTCGTCCACGCCACACTCGCTCTCTCATCGCGCAATGATTCGCTGAATTCGGTCGATCATGCGCAATGAATCGTTGTTTCTGACGCAATAGTAGGCGAATTACCTTCGTGGCAGCGGAACGATCCGCGCTACCTCCGGGAGACACGTTGACCTCTGTAACCACGCTCCGCATCGAGCCCGCACGGCAGCCGACCCAGCGGCAGTTCGTGATGTGCCGTCCGGATCATTTCGACGTCTTCTACTCGATCAATCCGTGGATGAATCCACAGGAACCCGTCGATCGCGCACTCGCGCTATCGCAATGGGAGGTGCTGCGTGCGACCTTCGAGCAGTACGGTCACCGCATCGAGGTGGTGCCGGGTGAGCCGGGGCTGCCCGATATGGTTTTCGCCGCGAACAGCGGTCTGATCGTGGGGGATCGGGCGATGTCGGCGCGATTCACCCATCCCGAGCGGGCTGCCGAAGGTCCCGCGTATCACCGCTGGTTCGCCCAGCGGGGTCTGACGGAGTTGGTCGGCGCGCAGGAAGTCAACGAGGGTGAGGGCGACTTCCTGCTCGTAGGTGAGCGCATGCTGGCCGCGACCGGATTCCGGAGTTCGATTGCCGCGCACCGCGAGGTCGAGCACTACTTCGACCTTCCGGTCGTTTCCCTCCAACTCGTCGATCCCCGCTTCTACCACCTGGATACGGCGCTGATGGTGCTCGATGACACCAACGTCGCCTACTTCCCGCCCGCGTTCAGCGCCGAAAGCCAGGTCATCCTCGCTGGTCTGTTTCCCGACGCCATCCGCGCGACCGACGCCGACGCGGTGGTCCTCGGTCTGAACGGCGTCTCCGACGGTCTGAACGTCTTCATCAGCAGCCGCGCCGACAATCTGGCGTCGGAGTTGCGCGGACAGGGTTACAACCCGGTGGGTGTGGACCTGTCGGAACTGCTCAAGGCTGGCGGTGGCGTGAAGTGCTGCACCTTGGAGATCCATGATGATCCGCGCCGCGCGCCGACCGCGGTTGCTTCCTGAAATATTCAGCGCGAAGGGCTTTCGTGCAATGACGCACGATCGCTCCCGGGCTCGAGGACCGGCGCCGCGCATCGAGTGGTGGCGGCTCGGCTGACCGGAACATTCGAGGCGGTGCTGCATGCCTCGAAGCGGTGTCAGAACGGGAGTTTGGTGCGCCAGGCGCTGACTTCGGGATCGGCCAAGGGGTGGGCCTCGGTGACGAACTTGAACAGCAGGAGCGCGCCGGTGATCTGCAGGATAGCGAGGGGGATTTCGCCGACGCAGGCGATGGCGATGGAGAGCCAGACGTCGCGGGGGTTCGCGGTCGTGATGTCGAACCAGGCATCGACGAGCAGTAGCAGGCCGGTGCCGAATGCGGGTAGTAGTAGCAGTTGCCTGCGCTGCCAGCCGAGGTAGGCGGTCATCGCCATCATGATGACCAGCAGACTGTCGAATCCGACCCAGGTGAGCGGCCAGTTGTGGGCCTGATAGTCGGGCGGCAGCGACACTGCAAGGTACGCGATCCACGGGATCAACACGATCGATCCGCCCACCATCAAGGTCAACCGCACTCGCCGGTGGATCCGCACGATCTCCGGCCGCGGCAGCACCCGCTCCGGCGGCAACTGCAGTCGCCGGATCAATGCTCGCCGCTCGTCGGCGGACATCGCGTCGATCTCCTCATCACTGAGCCGCCAAATCGTCATCGGAATACTCCCTCCGTGAGTCAGCCGCTGAGCTCACCGTGCCACGGGCAGAGCTCGAGATCCAGCGACCCGAGTGGCGTCGGTGCTGGACCGGATGGAGGCGCGGTCGATATGCCGGGTCCGGCGGGTGGACATGGGCGATCGATCCGATTGTCATCGGAACATGTGAGTTGGCCACTGCGTTCCCGGGTGCAGTGGGCAGGGGCGCAAGCCGCTGATCCGGATGGCGTCAGGTGCTGGTCGGCGCGCCTGCCGGTCGGCCTCGGGGATGGCTATTCGAAGCCGAGAACGCTATCGACGCATCCATGCATATGCCCCATGGTCAGGTGCTCGCACCTCAGTCGATGCGGTAGCCGTTCTCGGTGGCTACGACGTCGGTGACCGGTCCGCGGGGGCGGCCACAGCGGCGTTCGCAGCCGGACCAGTGCTGACGGCCCGCCACCGTGACATCCTCGGCGTTGCGGATTTCGACGGTCCGAGCAGGATCTGTCGCCGCATCGGAGTCCACGAGGTTCGTGGCCGTCGAGTCGAGCGGGTGGCCGCCGATTTCGGTGTCTCCGGCGGGCGGGTTCGCGGCGGTCGGAGACAGCACGCGGCCCGATTCGACGGCGGCCGCCGCGTCGGCGCGGACGTCGGTATTGGACTTTGCGCAGCCGGGTCGGCCCGCGCAGGCGCTGACCTGGAGCCAGGGGGAGTTGGCATCGAAGATGAGGCCCATGGGGGCGAGTACGCGGACGACCTGTTCGGCGGGCCATTCCTCCAGATCAGTGATCACCAGGCTGCGCCACGGGGTGATGAAGATGGGATGTTCGATGGCGGCGATGAATTCGGCGGTCCGGGCGGGCAGGGAACCGAGGCGAACGGCCGCGCCGAGGCTGACCAGACCGTTGTCGTGGTCGAGCCAGCCGATCGGAATGTCCTGGGCGGCACCGAATTCCAGGCGGTCGGGGCCGGGGGACAGGCCGAGTATCTCGATCACTCGCCGCACGCCGTCATCCACCTCGTGCAACCGCCACTGGCCGGAGCCGAGGTCGAGAAAGCCGTGTGCGGCGGCCAGCATCACCTGCACCGCATCGGCCGGGGAGATGCGAATGCCGGTATCACGACCGGCCAGCACCAGCGCGAATTCGTCTGCGCCAGTGGCGTGTACGCCGATATCGCCAGCCAGTCCGCTGATATCGCCACGACCGTCGTCGAGGGTGAAAAGCACCCGGCCGGGCAGTTCGGCCAGCCGCGCGGCGGCCTGCAAACCCGTGTCGAGCACCGGAACGAGCCCATGCACATCCGACAGTCCACCGATCCGGCCCGAAAGCGGCGAGGCGACGATATTGCGCACCCGCTCATGGGTCCGACTCGGCAGCAGCCCGGCACCCGCCAATCGCTCGCTCAGCGCCGCCGCATCATGCATCTGCCGCAACTGCACATTGCCCCGTGAGGTCAGCTCGATATTTCCATCGCCGAGTTCGGCCGCCGCCTGGGCCAACACCTGCAATTGTCCAGGCTCCAGCCGCCCACCGGGCAGCCGAATCCGAGCCAGTGGCCCATCGGCTGCCTGATGCAGCCGCAGCACGCCGGGGCAGGAATCGGGATTCGTACGCGTCATGACCCATCCAGCCTAAGTGACCAGGCGCGATACCGGAGTCATCGGGCGGCGAATGGGACGGCGCCATTGCCCGGCGCGTTGCGGTCGAATCAGCACCGCCAACGCTCGCGGTAAATCTGCACGGTCGGTGACCTGCGAGTACCGCCGATCTGCTGACGACCGACGTGGAGCAACTCATCACTCTGACTTCGCAGACGGATTCGATTGCGGGTGTAAATCTTCCCTGATGGCGAGGAGTCCGGGCAGGGCCTTGCCGTGGAGGCTGCGCTTGACCAGGTACGCGATGACATCATGCGCGGATTCCATTGCGGCGCACGAACTTTCCCTGAGGTCGAGATCGCGGAAACCGTCTCCGGGCAGCGCCCCGTCGTGGCACCACGCCGTGGCAGTAGCTCCTGATTCGGCCTCGAGCGGGAGAACGCGTGTCGATGCGTGCTCTGCGCCGATCTCGGTCGGCGCTCTAGGGTGAGCGCATGAGTGAAATCTCCACCGTTGCCGACCGACTCGCGATAATCGACGTGGTCACCAGGATGTTCGTCTATACCGACCAGAAACGGTGGGATGACCTGCTCTCGGAGGTGTTCACCGGCAAGGTCGATTTCGATGGCGGCTTCGGTGGGCCGGTGGCGGTGCGTCCCACGGCCGATATCGTCGGCGATTGGCGCGCAGGTCTCGATGACCTCGACGGCGTCCATCACCAAGCGGGCAACTATCTGGTCGACCTCCAGGGCGACCACGCCGAGATCCACGCCGACGCCATCGCCGTCCACGTGAAGAACGATGCGGCCAATGGCAAGACCCGCACCTTTGTCGGCAGCTACACCATCGGCGCGGAGCGCACCGATGCGGGCTGGCGCGTCGACAAATTCCACTACCACCTGAAGGTCATCGACGGAAACGCTGATCTGATCTGATCTGAGCGAAACCGGCCTGACCGTTATCGGTCCGCAGCCGCGGTTAGGGCCTCGTATGGGTGCGTCGCCCGGACCGCGATTCGGCACCAGATAGCATCTGGGTGCTCGACGGGCGATGAGGAAACCGGTGGAACTCCGGTGCGGTCGCGCCACTGTCAACAGCCAGACCCTCTCCGGCGAGCACCGTACCCGATGGGCGCGTCACCCGAGGAAGGCTGCCACCTGTGATTTTGCTGCTGTCGACGTCCGACACCGATCTGTTGAGCGCACGTGCGAGCGGTGCCGAGTATCGATGGGGGAATCCGGCTCGGCTGCTGCTCGAGGACCTGCCCGCACTGCTCGACGACGCCGATCTGGTGATCGTGCGCATCCTCGGCGGCAAGCGGGCCTGGGAGGACGGGCTCGAAGCGGTGCGCGCCAGCGGGGTGCCGGTGGTGGCCCTCGGTGGTGAGATCGCTCCCGATGCCGAGTTGATGGAATGTTCGACGGTCCCCGGCGGGGTGGCCGCCGACGCGCACAACTACCTCGCCGCCGGTGGCGCGGAAAACCTGCGGCAGCTGCACAACTTCCTCTCGGATACGGTGCTGCTCACCGGCCACGGCTTCGAGCCGCCGGTGCAGCTGCCGAGCTGGGGCGAATTGCAGCGCGCTGTGCGCAACCCTGCGGCCATTTCCCGGCCGTCCGGTCACCCTGGCGCGCACCGCGATCCGAGCGCGACAGCAGACCCGAGCTCGGATGTCGAGAAACCGCCGACGGTGGCCGTGATCTATTACCGCGCACAACATCTCGCGGGAAATACTGCCTACATCGACGCGCTGTGCACCGCGATCGAGGATGCGGGCGCGAAGGCGCTGCCGCTGTACTGCGCGTCGCTGCGCACTGCCGAGCCGGAACTGCTCGAAACTCTGCGCACAGCAGACGCTTTGGTGGTGACCGTGCTCGCCGCGGGCGGCACCAAGCCCGCGAGCGCGTCGGCCGGTGGTGATGACGAAGCCTGGGATGTCGCGGCCCTTGCCGAACTGGATGTGCCGATCCTGCAGGGTCTGTGCCTCACCAGCGGCCGCGCCCAATGGGAGGCCAATGACGACGGCCTCTCACCACTGGATGTCGCCACCCAGGTGGCCGTCCCGGAATTCGACGGCCGCATCATCACGGTTCCGTTCTCTTTCAAGGAATTCGACGCCGACGGCCTGTCCACCTATGTGCCCGATCCCGAGCGCGCGGCGCGGGTCGCCGGTATCGCGGTCCGGCATGCGCGACTGCGCCACATCCCGGCCGAACAGCGCCGCATCGCCATCATGATGTCGGCCTACCCGACCAAACATGCCCGCATCGGCAATGCGGTCGGCCTGGACACCCCCGCGAGCGCGATTCGGCTGCTCACCGAAATGCGGTCGGCCGGTTACGATCTCGGTGCCGACGGCGAGGTGCCCGGGCTCGCGGAACATGACGGCGACGCGCTGATCCACGCGCTGATCGCCGCGGGCGGTCAGGATCCCGACTGGCTCACCGCCGAACAGCTCGAGGGCAATCCGATCCGCATCGGCGCCGACCAGTACACCCGCTGGTTCGACACCCTGCCCGAGGATCTGCGCGCGGCCGTCGTCGAGGCGTGGGGTCCGCCGCCCGGCGAACTCTACGTCGATCGCTCGGCCGATCCCGAGGGCGAAATCGTCATCGCCGCACTGCGTTTCGGCAACATCGTGCTGATGGTGCAGCCGCCGCGCGGTTTCGGCGAGAACCCGGTCGCCATCTACCACGACCCCGACCTGCCGCCCAGCCACCACTACCTCGCCGCCTACCGGTGGATTGCGGCGCCGGACGGTTTCGCTGCCGACGCCATGGTGCATCTGGGCAAGCACGGCAACTTGGAATGGCTGCCCGGCAAAACGCTGGGAATGTCCGCCTCCTGCGGCACCGATGCCGCGCTCGGTGACCTGCCGCTCATCTACCCGTTCCTGGTCAACGATCCGGGCGAGGGCACCCAGGCCAAGCGTCGCGCCCACGCCACCCTGGTCGACCACCTTATTCCACCCATGGCACGCGCCGAAAGCTACGGCGATATCTCGCGTTTGGAGCAATTGCTCGACGAACACGCCAATATCTCCACCCTCGACCCGGCCAAGCTGCCCGCCATCCGCCAGCAGATCTGGACCCTCATGCGCGCGGCGAAAATGGACCACGACCTCGGCTTGGACGAACGGCCCGACGAGGACGTCTTCGATGACATGCTGTTGCACGTCGACGGCTGGCTGTGCGAGATCAAGGATGTGCAGATTCGCGACGGGCTGCATGTGCTCGGGCAGGCACCGGCGGGGGAGACCGAACTCGATCTGGTACTCGCCATGCTGCGCGCCCGCCAGCTGTGGGGCGGTGAACGGAATGTGCCGGGTCTGCGAGAAGCCCTGGGGCTGAACGAATCCGGTACCGAGGCGCGCGAACGGGTCGACGCGGTGGAGCGCCAGGCGCGTGCGCTGCTCGCCGGACTGCAGGCTGCCGATTGGTCCGCGGACGCGGTCGACGGCCTGGTCGACGCATTCGCCGATGCGCTGAGCGCGACCGATTCGGCTGCCGACACCACACTTTCCGCAATCCGCACCGTCCTGCAATTCGCGGCCACCGAGGTAGTGCCCCGCCTGCGACAGACGGGTGTGGAGATCGACCGAATCCTGCACGCGCTCAACGGCGGATTCATTCCGGCCGGCCCGAGCGGTTCCCCGCTGCGCGGTCTGATCAATGTCCTGCCGACTGGTCGGAATTTCTACTCGGTCGATCCCAAGGCGGTTCCGTCGCGGCTGGCCTGGGAGACCGGGCAGGCGATGGCGGATTCGCTGGTCGATCGGTACCGGGCCGATCATGGCGAGTACCCGCGCTCGGTCGGGTTGTCGGTGTGGGGCACCTCCGCCATGCGCACCTCCGGCGACGATATCGCGGAAGTGCTTGCGCTGCTGGGCGTCCGCCCGGTCTGGGATGAGGCGAGCCGCCGCGTCACCACACTCGAGGTGATCCCACTCGCGGAACTGGGCCGCCCGCGCATCGACGTCACCGTGCGCATCAGCGGCTTCTTCCGTGACGCCTTCCCACACGTGCTCGCACTACTCGACGATGCGGTCCGGCTGGTCGCTGAACTCGACGAGCCTGCCGAGTCGAATTACGTTCGCGCACACGCTCAGAACGATCTCGCCGAACACGGCGACAAGCGCCGCGCGACCACCCGCATCTTCGGCTCCAAGCCCGGCACCTACGGCGCTGGCCTCCTGCAATTGATCGACTCGAAGAGTTGGCGCACCGACGACGACCTTGCACAGGTCTACACCGCGTGGGGCGGCTACGCCTACGGTCGCGACCTCGACGGCGCCCCGGCCGCCGACGATATGCGCACCGCCTACCGCCGGATCACGGTGGCCGCCAAGAACACCGACACCCGCGAACACGATATCGCCGACTCCGACGACTACTTCCAGTACCACGGCGGCATGGTCGCCACCGTGCGCGCGCTCACCGGCAAGAATCCGGAGGCCTACATCGGTGACAGCACCCGCCCCGACGCCGTGCGCACCCGCACGCTCTCGGAGGAGACCGCACGTGTCTTCCGGGCCCGGGTGGTGAACCCGCGCTGGCTCGAGGCGATGCGCAGGCACGGCTATAAGGGCGCCTTCGAAATGGCGGCTACCGTCGACTACCTGTTCGGCTACGACGCGACCACCAATGTCGTGGCCGACTGGATGTACGAAAAGCTCGCCGAGAGTTACGTTTTCGATGACGTGAACCGCAAGTTCATGGAGCAGTCCAACCCGTGGGCGCTGCACGGCATTGCCGAGCGTCTGTTGGAGGCGGCGCAACGGGAGTTGTGGGAGCGTCCGGAGCAGGCGACGCTGGACCGATTGCGCCAGATCTACCTGGAGACCGAGGGTGAACTGGAATAGCGGAAAAAGCAATCCCCCAATTCCTCTGTGTTTTCGAATCATTTGATCTTGCAACGTAATTCGATTTCCTGAAACCGTCGACGCCGAGCGCTCCGGAAGCGCATCATGATTGATGTCCCATGTCCGTTTCTCGGGGAACATCAATCGAATCGGCTGGATGATTGGAAATGCTGATGAAGATCAAAAAAATGGTGGCGACAACGGTTTTGACCATAGCCGCGACCGGCATCACCGCGGCCACCGCCTACGGCTCGCCCGAAGTGCCATCCGAAACCGTCCTCAACGGGGTGGATCACGGCATCGAATACACCGCAGCGGTGGCGACGGACCGCTCCGATGCCACCATCACGCTGGCCTCCGGCAGGTTCGTGCTGACGCCGGATGCGGGCATCAGCGTGCTGGCGCCCGATGGTTCGGTGGTCGCAACCGTACCGACAACGCTGCAGACGGTGGCGGGCCAACAGATTCAGGTCACGCCCGAAGTCGATGCCGCGGCAACGACATTGACGCTCACGCCGGTCAACGCACCGGCATCGGCCCCGCTGCAGTTCATCGGTGATGCGGGCACCACGGTTGCGGGTGTGCTGATCGGCTGCGCGGTCGGCGCGCTGATCGGGCTCCTGTTCTTTGTCGCCGGATTCGTGCCCGGTTGCATAATCGGGGGAATCATCGGCGGTATCGCCGGCGCCAACCAATGACAGGAAAATCGAACTGATCGGATAACTCTCGAAACAGGCACCCTCGGCCGGGCTTTCGATGAAATAGCCCGACCGGGGATGCCCGAAGTATTGCAAAGACCACTAAAACCGGCGGGCGGCGAACACCGAGCGCAACAGCAAACCCGCTATCAGCGAACGCGGGAACTCGCTGCTAACGGTCATCTTCATAGCGTTGCGCCGAATCAGCCTATACCCCTACCGGATCGGTGCAATTGTCGCCGCCGCACTCGTCCTGCCACGCATCGAACACCGGCAACGTCACATGACCATTACGACACGCCCGGGAAGGGTCACTGCGGTGGCAGCGGCTGGTGCTGGCCGGGGTAGCCGACCGGCGGTTGGCCCATCGGTGGCTGGGGCCACGAGTTCGGTGGCTGGGCGCCTGGCGGCTGGGGCCCGGCCCCTTGGACATGCTGTGGTCCCACGCTGGACGCTGCCGCAAACAGTGCGCCGATCGCGATGAGCGCGATGAGCGTCGCCGGGATCGACAGCCAACCACCGTCTGCCCACACGCCATAGCGGCGCAGGACACCGCGATCGAAGGCGCTGAGAACATAGCTGACGTTGGGGACGAACATCATGCCGACTGCGATCCCGGCTGCGATCCGGGCGGTCGCGCGCTTGCTCGCGGTGAACAGCAGAATCATGGCGACCAGGGCGAACAGGACACTGATGATCACAATGACGTCGCTCCAGAAGAACTTGTCGAACTGAAGGTAGAGCCAGATTCGGCGCACGAGATACAAGATCGCCGCCAGCGCCAATGCAACCGCGGCTATCGCATCGGCCGCACCACGCCCACCACGGGGCGGATAGCCCGGCCTTGGTTGCCAGCCGCCCGGGCCGATGGGGGCTGCCCATCCCGGACTTGGTGACGGATTGTATGGCGGTGGTCCAGGCTGGAACGGTTGGCCCATTGCGCGCAACTCCTTGCTGACACAGCGACTCGAAACAGCCTATGCGACAACGGCGGACCAGGTTCGGTCGATCACGAAAGCAGCCGCGACAATCGTACCGAAGCCTGCAGCGCCCACTCGTCCGGCCTCGTAACCGAGGCGTTCGAAGCCCAGCGCGATCGGCTGCGCACCGTCGCGTACCACGTACTGGGCTCGCACGCCGACGCCGAGGACGTGGTTCAGGAAGCCTGGATGCGCCTCGCCCGCCAGGACGCGTCGACCATCGGCAACTTGGCGGGCTGGCTGACCACCGTGGTCGGACGAATCAGCCTGGACCTCCTGCGCTCCCGCCAGGACCGCCCCGGGCCGACCCGGCCGAGTTCTTCAGCGCTGTGGCCGGTTCGGACAGCGCTGTCTTCGGCATTGCCAACGGCGAAATGGTTTTCGTCGATCTCCGAGCGGCCGGAGCCACGCTCGGCGGTTGACGTCTGCACCTGGGCAGCCGGTTGGCGCCGCGCCGCGGTGGTCGTTGCGAGATAGCATGTAGCCGCACGGTTCCCGGCTCCGGTGATCGTTGTTCAATAAAGGGAGTCCGAGCGGATGGATCGCCGGAACAAGGGGATCAGTCGACGCAGCATGCTGTTGGCGGCCGGAGCCTCGATCGCGCTCAGCCCAATGGCGCAGCCGACGCAGGCAGGGGCGATCACGCGGACGGTGTCAGCGGGCCCCGAGGAGCCCGGGAAGCGGGCTGACCTGGCGGAACAGGCGATCGTGCAGCGACACGTGCACACGCTCTGGGGCCAACCGCAGATGCGGCTCGGCACGCTCGTCTGGCCGGCGTCCCCGCTGGACCAGTCATTCGTACGATGGTGCTACTGGTGGCAAGCTCATCTTCTCGACTGTGCGGTGGACGCCGCGTACCGCGCCCGCACCCCCGAACGCATCGACCGGGTCGTTGCCCTCGCACGCGGTATCCGGACCCGCAACCTCACCGGCTGGACCAACCACTACTACGACGATATGTCGTGGCTGGTGCTGGCGCTCGAACGCACCGACCGGCTGCTCGGTGTCCGGTTCAGCGACGCCGTCGGGGACCTGCGGGCCGCCTTGATCGACGGCTGGAACCCGGTCGTTGGTGCGGTGCCCTGGCGCTCCGGCGACGATTTCTACAACACCCCTGCGATCGGTCCAACCGGTATCGCCATGGCGCGTTTGGGCGAATTGTCCCGCGCCCGACAACTTGCCGATTTCTTGCACGCCCGATTACGCGACACCGACAGCGGCCTGATCCTCGACGGTGTCCATGAGCCCCGCGGACAAGTGGACCCGACCATCCACACTTACAGCCAGGGCGTGACCATCGGGCTGGAAACCGAGCTGGCAGTGCGCACAGGCGAATCGAGCCATCACAGCCGCGTGGCAGCACTGGTTGCCGCAACCGAGGACCGGCTCACGGACGCGGGGGTGATCGTCGCGGCCTCCGGGAACGACTCTGGGCTGTTCATGGGCATCCTCGCCAGGTATCTCGCCGAAGCCGCACTGGCCTTGGACGACACCACCGCCGCGAATATCGTGCACGCTTCCGCGCGGGCGGCCTGGGAGCACCGCGCCGAGGTGGACGGACTACCCCTGTTCGGTCCGGACTGGACCCGCGCGGTCACGGTGCCGGAGCAGCCAGGAACCTTTCGCCCGCGCCCGCACTCGTCCGCCGCTTCGTCGACGAACCTGAGCCGCGATCTCTCGGTACAGCTGAGCGGGTGGATGCTGCTCGAAGCGGATTACCAGCTCACCGCCGCGGGACGCTGAGCCCAGTTCAGCCGAAACGCGAGCCCCGCCGACGCGGTATCGGTGTGGAAGTTGTGCGAGGCGCGTGTCTTGTCGCAGTACCGGTCATTGCAGCGCCTGCGCGGGATCGATCCGGGGGGTAGTGAACCGACTGGTCGCGTCGTGATCGTGGGTCGGGACGATGGTCACCGTGTGGCGGACCAGGTGCAGCCGGTGCAGCGTCTTGAAGGTGGCATCGCGGTCCACGTCGGCGAAAAGGCCCGGGTAGCTGGACTTCTGGCGAATGTCCTCGATTTGCAGGTGATGCCAGGCGGCATCGCCGGCAAGCAGCACCCAGCCGCTTTCGGTGTGGCAGAGGATGCCGATGCTGCCCGGGGTGTGACCGGGCAGATCGACCAGCACCACGCTGCCGTCGCCGAACAGGTCGCGGCTGCGGGTGAAGGTGAGCACCGGTGGTCCGTCGAGGTCGAACTGCTCGAGCGGGCGATCGCGCAGCGAGTCGCGCACGCCGCCGACCGGAGCAACCGCGCCGCCGGTGATCCAGCGGTGTTCGTCGCTGTGCAGGTGAACCGGCAGGCCGGGCAAGTCGAGCAGGCCGCAGACATGATCCCAGTGTGCGTGCGTGGGCAGCGCGAAATCCGGTGCGGGAAGTTGAGATTCGCTGTTCAGGGCGGTGACCGTCGCGATGGTGTCGACAGGGGGCCGTACCGCGACCCGCAGGATCGAGGGCAGTTGGGCGATGGCCCGGTGCTCGGCGTCGAGGCAGAAGCTCGGATCCACCAGGAAGGTGGCCTCTGGATGCTGAACGACGAACGAGGTGAGCGAATTGCGAATCTGCTTCGGATCGAACCGTCCCTCCACGACCATGGGCGTCGGCACCGTGCGCGGCACCTGTTCCAGGGTCGTGATCTTGACCGTGCGCTGCGCGGCGGGCAGCCCCGCATCGGCGATCGACCGCAGGAAGCGGTCGTCGGGCTTGCGCGGCCGCACCATCCCGCGCACCAGACCCGTCGCGGCGGCACAGCATTCGAACAGACTCGGACTGCGAACTGGTTCTGACATGGCGGCACGCTAATACTTAATGTCGACATGAAGTCAAGGAGGCGATCGTGACCACCGTATCGGACCTACGCATCGGGGACGCCGCGGCAATCCTCGGCATCGAGGCCCACGTCCTGCGCCACTGGGAATCCGTCGGCCTACTCCACCCACCCCGCACCCCCTCCGGCCACCGCACCTACAACCAGCAAACCCTCGACATCGCCCGCCTGATCCGCATCCTCCAACGCACCGGCCTGTCCCTGGAACAGATCCGCGACTTGGGCACCAGCGCCTATGACGCCCGCGCCGCACTCATCGAGGCCAAACGCGCCGAAATCCACGCCCGCATGGCCCTCCTCGAAGCCACCGACGGTTTCCTGGCCCACCTCACCTCCTGCAGCCACCCTGTCATCGCCGACTGCCCCGAATGCTCGGAGTTCAGCCGCCTCGAACCGATCGCATTCCCCACCGACTTGCCGATATCCCGATCGGCGGCACCGCCACAATGACCACGAGGCTGCAACGCCAACAATGCCGCCGCACTCGGATCGGCCGGGATTGATGGAATCGCCGATCAGCGAGGAAGTATCGCCGAGCAACGATTCCACCACCGCAATTCGATCCCACCCGCCGCGGCGTCAAAGCCGTTCTGGCTTACCGACGCCGCGCCGCCCCGGAACGCGTCCTGGCCATCGAGCAGCACCTGGCATGGTCCGCGCTTCCGCCACACTTTGAAAGAAGCAGTGGGGGAAGGGATTCAGCGATTCAGTCCCCGTCAGTGGTGTCGGTGTAGCGCTGCAGGTACAGCGGCTCGCCGAGCTTCTCGAGCAGTTCGAGTTCGGTCTCCAGGTAGTCGACGTGGTGTTCCTCGTCTTCCAGGATGGTCTCGAAGATGCGGGCGGAGGTGACATCGCCGCGCGAGCGCATCAGCTCGATGCCGCCGCGCAGCCGATCCACCGCCTCGATCTCGATCTTCAGGTCGGCCCGCAGCTGCTCGGGGACGGTTTGCCCGATTCGCAGTGGGTTGAGTTTCTGGTAGTTGGGAAGCCCCGCCAGGAAGAGGATGCGATCGGTGAGCACCTCCGCGTGCTTCATCTCATCGATCGATTCGTGGCGGGTGTGCCTGGCGAGTTTGGTGAAACCCCAGCTCTCCTGCATCTTGGCGTGCAGGAAATACTGGTTGATCGCCGTGAGTTCGGCCGTCAGCTGCTCGTTGAGCAGAGCGATGATGTCCTTGTCGCCTTCCATGGGGGTGATCGTGTCACAGCTCACACCCGACGAACCGGTTAGGCGGCCCTGAGTGTCGGATCAGGCGGCGGACGCCTCCGTGGCTTCGGCCGCAACCATGGTGCGGGCCTGGCCGATCACCTCGGTCAGCCGACTCGTGCACGAGCCGCAGCCGGGCTTCCAGCCGCACGCCTTCTTCACCTGACGCGTGGAGCAGGCGCCAGCGGCCACACAGCTGTGCACGTCTTTCTCGGAGACGGCGTTGCAGATACACACGTACACAGCGGGCCTCGATGACGGAGGGACAAGATCGGCGAGGTTAGCCTCATCTAACGAGGTAAGCCTCCCCTAATGTATAGCATCCGCGCGCCAGGTCCTGTCAATAGCGCGTGCGGATCAAGCTGATCCGCTGGCAACGGCCCACCCTCGCTGATCGAAGTCGCTGAGTTCGTCGGCGATCAGGCCGGTAGTTGGCGATCTTCCAACCAGTGCAGATAGTGAGTAGGGCAGTCACGCTGGCGCGCTGTGAACGGGCCGAATGTAGTCAGGCTCGTTCGTGCCCGACCCGCGGCTCGAGTATCGAAATCCCGCCGGGGGCTTGGGAATTCGATCAAGTGGTCGGACAGCGCGGCGAACGGTTCGATGTCGGGCCGATGCATCGGTCGACTCCGCTGTCGGCAGCGACGCGATCGTCTGCCCGAGGTAACTCCCTACCTATTCCTGGTCACCTCGAGTTGCACACTGCCCCGGTTATTGCCGTAGAAGCTCCATGCGTCGTTGGCGAAGGCGTAGAGGTACCCGGGACGGAATATCCGGTGGTTCGTGCCAGCGCCGATGGCGATGCACTCGGGCAGCGCCTGCGCACCCTCGCACGGGATCGCGTCGTTGGCGACGACGCCGATCAGCGACATCCACGGCATGCTTTCGTCCCGGCGGGTCAGCAGGAAGTTGGCCCTTGGGTTTCGGGTTATACGCCGGAAGATCCGCTCGCCCTGACCGATCAGTGTGCTTGCCACGTGGAAAATCTCGCCGGGGTGGAAACTGCGCCAGCCGGTGGTGCCCGCAGGCCCGCAGGGGATGTCGAGATCCGTCCACTGCCCCGTCGCGGCAAAGGTGTAATCGCCGGGTTCGAGGTAGAGGCCTGTCCAATTCCACGGATCCCGAGCGGACACGCTGACCGTGCCGGACTCACCCGGAGCGAGCGACCGGGTGCGCCGGTACGGACCGCTGGCGATCGGCGGCGTCTGGTTGCGTTCGTAGACCGACCGGTGCAGCAACGGGTTGTTCCCGTCCTTGTCGATCATGGGGGTGGCGCGCGGCCGCGGCTCGAAGAACGACTCCAATAGCGAGCGCAGCAGCGGCTCGTACAACGGCTCGAGTAGGCCGTATACGCCTTGGTTGTCGTCGTGCAGCGTACCGAGTGCGTCGGGCCGGATCTGGTCCTCCACGTCCTTGCGGAACTCCAGTCCGATCGCGGCGCGTGACTCATCGATCATCCATTTCAGCGCGCCGTCGCTCAGGCCCGTCTCCAGGTGACCGCCGCCCACGTCCATGTGGCTGCCCGGGAACCACACCTGCTTGACGTCCTGGTCCGGCTCCGGGTCGGACCAAAGCGTAGGCGTGAACGGACCCCGCTGCTCGTCCAGTGCCACCGCATGGCGACCGTGGCGCACGGCCGGGTTGAGCTTCACGTCGTGGAACGCATGTCGACTCGCGGGGTCCAGCAGGTTGAGCCAGCCCAGGTAGTCCGGGATACCCAGCGCACCCACGGTGTCCCACACCCCGACGAAGTCCACCGGAATCGGCTCGGCCCGTCCCGGGTCGTAGCTGAATCGAAGCCCCTCGTTCCACCCGGGATCGGCGTCACGTCCCAGGCGATACCGCCGCTGATACGCGTGCCGGACCTGACCCTGAATCTCGTCTTCGTCCAGGTATGCGGTATCGATCAACCCGCACGCCGCGATCATCCCTGCGACGCTGCGGGCCGTGAAGGCACCGCGACTGAAACCGAACAGCGCGATTCTGTCCCCGGGCCGATAAGTGGTGGTCAGCCACTGGTAAGCGTCCATCACGTTGCGGGACAAGCCGACTCCCGCGACGCCTCCCGAAAGCCAACCGGCCAGACCGGCACTGTCGGTGCCGACCCCGGCCTGATACCGCGTCAACTGGTCCTCGCCGCCTTTGGTGGTTTCGGCGAGGGAATTGTAAAAGCGGCGGACATTCGTTACCGCCAGCTGGCCCGGCGTGTTCCATGTCCCGTCGCAGCACATGACGAGTCGACGCATAGTTGCACCTCCCGCTACCTGTGGACAACTTCCGTGGCGTGGTGTTGAACGCTGTAGATCAGAGTCAGCCCTGCAAGCCCTGAACCGGCTTATGCGTGTGGGCTTCGATATCTGTTATGGCCGCGTGCAGCAATTGGTGAGCCAGATCTTGCAGCGCACGGGCACAAGCGAGTTCATCGCCGATGGCAGGAATATTCTCGTCGGCGGGATTGACGTGTGCGGACCCGGCTGCGATCAATGGCTCGTCCCCGCGGCCGTTCAGCTGCGCTTCTACTTTGGTGAGGCGGTCGAGTTCTTCGATATCGATGGAGATGTTCCAGGTTTTCGACGGCATTCGCACTGCCCTCCAGATTCAGTGGGGACCGCGTCGCTTCACCTCCAATAGTCGCACCACTATAGCTCGCGCACACCATGATCGGTTTCGCGATTTGTCGACCATAATGGCCGAACTCGGTGACCGCCCGCGCACATCTGCCACGGCCGACCCCCGCTGTTGCCACCCATTCGCTCATATCGGGGAGATACCCTTGATCTGGAGGTTTGGCGGAAAGGAAACAACGTGGGGCAACTGCGACACAGGGCCGCATCGCGCGTAGCCGCCGGGTGACCACCCGGCGCCGATTCCGAGCGACCGATGTACGAGCCGATCGATCTGGTCGATCCAGCTGAACGAACCCGCACAGCGCTTGCCGCCGTGGTGGCACAGTTTTCAGTGGCTTGGGCGTCCGGGGCCCCACCAGATCTGTCGGCATACCTACCACATGAAGCGGCTGAGCGGCGCGCGATACTGATCGAACTGATAAAAATCGATCTCGAATACCGCTGGCTTCGCTATCACTTTCCCAAACGACTGAACGAATACCGTGCCGAATTCGCAGAGCTGCAAGATGGCCCGCTGCCAGCCGAGCTGGTCTACGAGGAATTCCACGCCCTGCGCCGCGGTTCACACGCAGCCGATACGGCTAGCGTGCTCGCTGAGGCCACCGCCACGGTTCACCCTGAGCTCGCACAGCTCACGAGCGACTACCGCAGCACGCTGATCGCTCGTCCAAGTGCCCAACTTGTGCTCGACGCCATCAATGTCGGCGACCATATCGACGATTTCGACCTCCTGATGCGGATCGGGTCCGGCGCCTTCGCCCAGGTGTATCTCGCTCGGCAACAATCAATGCAGCGACTGGTCGCGGTCAAGATTTCCCACAACCACGGCAATGAGCCGCAGACCCTCGCCCAGTTGGACCATGAATACATCGTGCGCATCTTCGACCAGCGACTCATCGCAGATGGCGAGCTCAAGCTGCTCTACATGCAGTACCTGCCAGGGGGAACGCTGCTCGACGTGCTGCGCCTACAGCGCTCGACGCCTGCGGAACAGCGCAGCGGGCAACTGCTGCTCGATGCCATTGACCACGTGCTGGCCGAGAAGGGCGAGGTTCGGCCCACCGAATCTGCTGTTCGGACCCGGACCGCCGCACTGACGTGGCCAGAGACCGTCGGGTGGCTGGGCCGCCGACTGGCGGACGCACTTCAGCATGCGGCCGACCGAGGGGTGTTGCATCGAGACATCAAACCCGCGAACGTGCTGCTGAGCGCCGAGGGAATCCCGAAGTTGGCCGACTTCAATGTCAGCTCCAGCAAACACCTCAAGGGGACGAGTCCCCTGGCGTACTTCGGCGGATCACTGGCGTACATGTCGCCTGAACAGCTCGAGGCCTGCCATCCGGACTTGCCGACGACCGCCGCCGATCTCGACACGCGAAGCGATATCTACGCGCTGGGTGTCATGCTGTGGGAGTTGCTCACGGGCCGCCGCCCATTCGCGGACGAACCGTTCGCCGGTGAGTCGGAGACATCGCTGGCCCGCATGCTCGAGCTACGCCGCAGACCCGTCGAGTCGACGTTCCTATCGGAGCTTCCGCCGGATTGCCCGATGGCGCTGCGTCGAGTGCTGCTGAAGTGTCTGTCGCCCGATCGCCGAGACCGCTACTCGTGCGGGTCGGAATTGGCTCAGCAGCTCGACCTGTGCCTCGAGGAGCGGGCCCGCGACCTTGTCTTTCCGCCGCCGAACAGCTGGCGGGCACGACTTTCGCGATGGCCCACCCCCATCCTCTGGCTATCTTCGCTGGTGGGCGTCAGCCTGGCTACGGTCTATCTGGCTGTGCACGTCCAAGAGCTGATCAGAGAGCGTCTGTCCGATGCCACCAACTCGCAGATCGATATGGGCGTCATCATTTTCATCCTCTGTGCCTCGCCACCGGCCATCCTCATCTACGCGTATATGTCGCGTGATCTGCTCGCGGTGCCGCACGGCTTGCGCAATGGCCGTCGCTACGACGAGGCAAGGCTCGCGCGGGTGCGGTCGCGAACATTGTTCTGGGGCGACCTGTGTGCGATGAACACCCTTCTGTTCGCGGTGTGCGCAACCGTGACAGGGGTGTTGTTGCTTGTTTGGCTTACCGAGCTTCCGGTGCGGCTGATGGTCCATGCTGCGACGACCGTGCTGGTGGCGGGCACCATCTCTGTTGCTTACACATTCTTCCTGTCCACGTTCTACGTCGTCCGCTGCGTCTATCCCATCTATCTGCGCCACGGCCGCGCCACGGCGCGCGACTCGGAGCATCTTCGTGCGCTGCGCCGTAGAACCACGGTCTATCTCGCGGTGACGGCGTCGGTGCCGCTGGTCGGGGTGCTGGCCGGATTCACCGCCCTCGAACCCGAAGAGCTTCCGCTTGTGCGCGATTCGGTGCTGGGGCTGTGCGCGGCCTCCGGGCTCGCATTCGTCGCCGTCTACTGGTTGTTCCGCAAGCTGGATGCCGATCTGCGCGCGCTCGAGCGGGTGGTCCAGTAAGGCCTGATTCGTTAGTTGCCGATCACCTGTTTGGGTGACAGACCGCGTCTCGAAAATGATGGACACTGCAACCGCCCGAGAATGCCAGCTACCGAAGGCGCTGTCGGGCACGAATTCGAAGAGCTGTTCCCACACAATCGCATTGCTCGGCCAGGCGATGTCCCGGCCCCGTTTCGCAAGCGACCGCCTCGAGGAGGCCTGTATGAGCCACGCGGGAATCATCGGAATGCGCAGCTCCGGAGACGACATCCTGACCGTCAGCTCTGGGCTCACCGAAGATGAATGGCAGACGCCCAGTGCTGCGGCGGGCTGGACGGTGCATGACGTCGTCATCCACGCCGGCGCGCTGCTGGAACTGCTGCAGGCCGCCGTGGGCGGTGAAGCGGCGCCCGACCTCGGCATTGAAGCCATCAACGACGCAGTGGTCGCCCAACGGCGCGACTGGGATCCGGCCCGCACAGTTGACAACCTGAACAAGCAACTCGCGCAGGCCTTACCGGTGTTCTCCGCGCTGCAAGAAGAACCCATGGCCTCCATGCAGACACCGATGGTCGACCTGGGAACCTATCCTCTGCACGCGATCGCCGACATGTTCACCTTCGACATGTCCACCCATCTTCGTTACGACATCCTCGCGCCACGGGGACCTATTGCCCGCGAGATGCCACCGCTCGACGACGTGCGGTTGACCCCATCCGTGTCGTGGCTACTGGGCGGGATCCCGAAGATGCAACCCACCCTTGCCGGCCACCTCAGCGCACCGCTGGCATTACGCCTCACTGGCCCGGCCGCCCGGGAGGTGCTCATCAGCCCCGACGCAGACGCCATCACCGTGCGACCACTCGACTCCGCGGCAGACAATGCCGCAGCAATGCTGACCTCTACGAGCGAGGATTTTCTGGCCTGGTCAACAACCCGGCTACCGTGGCGCCGGCTCGTATCGATCGAAGGTGATAGGAAGGTAGCCGCAGAATTTCTCGGCGCACTCAACCTCATCTGAACCTTCTGCGATACGACCCCGATCTCACCACAGATGCCAGCGGTACCTCGCCGGCTCGGTAATTGGTCTGCACGGCCTTGCCGTGCACGACAGCGGCGCGACCAACTTTCGTGCGTTTGTTCTTGGCCTGCGTCTTGGCGGCGAACTTCGCGCGGGCGGCGGAGTGAATACGGGCTCATGTGGATGAACCAGATCCTCGTGTTAGGCCGCGATCAGTGAACTGTCCCAGTGGGCATTCGACCGGCGCGAGGCAGAGCTGCTGGCATTCCTGCCACGGTTGGAACCCTTGCCTGAACTCGGGTCACCGAGCTATGCCCGTCGCAACCGCTCAGCTGCATGTCCGGGCGTTCGCACAGGCGAATTCATGCGGCGTGATCTCCTTGCGACGCAACGCTTCTGGTGTGACGCGGGAATCATCGTGTGCTGGGGCCGAGTGCCGCAGGGGTTCGGGTCGGTGGTGGTTCCTTCAGTTCGATGAACAGTGCGTGGGTTTCGGTATCGCCGATGTTCTCACCCGCATGTTCCTGAGCGCCGACCCAGCGCACCTGTCCGACGGTCAGTGCCACCTCGACCTGCTGCCCGTTCGCGCTGATACGTCGCCGGAACGAGGTCAGCGGGTACAGCACGCTGTCGGGATGGTGATGTGGCTGAGTTCGATCGCCGGGCTCGTCCCGGTATTCGAGGACGCGAACACGCTCGTTTTCGAAGATCACCCGATAGAGCTCCGGGTTGACGGCAATGGGATCGGCGCTCATCGCGGCCTCCAAGGATCGATATGGAACTAGAGTACCATGATGGATATGGCAGTACCATATGAGACAAGTGGCCGACGGAGCCAAAAGGCCCGCACTCGCGCCGCGCTGGTGACCGCCACCCGCGCATTGCTGGCACAGGGAGCGATTCCGGCCGTTGAGGATGCCGCCCAGGCCGCCGATATCTCCCGCACAACCGCCTATCGGTACTTCCCCAACCAGCGAGCCCTGCTGGCGGCGGTGCGTCCAGAGATCGAACAGAACTCCCTGCTGCCCAACCCCGCGCCAAGCGATCCCCGTACGCGGCTGGAGTTGGTCATGCGCGAATGCGTGCGTATCACCCAGGAATGGGAGCCGGAGCTGCGTGCCGCACTGCGACTGTCGCTCGAGCCCGGCGTGGGTGAGCCGTCGCCGCTGCGGCGCGGGCGCGCGATCGGCTGGATCGAAGACGCCCTCGCACCGCTGCGCGAATCCCGGCCCCATATCGACGTGCACCGCCTGGCCATCGCCATCCGCTCGGCGACCGGCATCGAATCGTTCATCTGGCTCGTCGACGTCGCGGAACTAACCAGAACCGACGCGGCTGAAACCCTGTGCCGCACAGCGCAAGCTCTGCTCGCGCAGTCTCTCGACAGCCCCCCGAGCCCACCCGCACTTGCGCTGTAGCGAATTTCGTGGCTCATCCCGACTGGCAGCTCGCCGAGTCTCGATCTCACTGGTGTCGAACGATCCCCCACACAGGGGACCTGGTGTCACACCCGCGCGTGATGTGCGCTGTGTCGCGGCTGACCTACGCTGCCCGCAGCACCGCCGCCCAAGTCCGGCGCGGCATCGACTCGTAGGAGGCCGCAGTGTTCGGCAGACGTGGATTTCTTACCGGCGCGGCCGCCTCGGTGACCGCGGCGGTCGCGGCCAACGCGGCGGGTTCGGCGGCGCGGGTGCGCGCGGATGTGGACCCGAACAAGCCGAACATCCTGGTCGTCATCGTGGACGAGATGCGCGCGCCGGCGTGGTTCCCCGAGCAGTCGATGCTGGATCAGTTGCTGCCGAATATCGGGCGGATCCGGCGCGGCAGTGTGTCTTTCGAGCAGCATTACACCGCGGCCAATGATTGCACCGCCTCGCGTGGCGCGCTGGTCACCGGGCTGTACAGCCATCAGACCGGGTGCATGGTGGTGTCGGAATCGACCTTGTCCCCGCGGTTTCCGACCTGGGGGTCGATGTTGCGCGAGAACGGGTACGAGACGACCTGGTGGGGCAAGTGGCATCTGGGGCACTACCCGGATCGGACGCCGGGCGCGTTGGAGGCGTACGGGTTCGGCGGCGGCACCTATCCCTCGCCGAACGGCGCGCCGGGTCAGGGCCTGCAGGCCGATCCCAAGATCGTCGATGACTTCGTGGACTGGTTCGAGCACGATTCCGGCGGCTCCCCCTGGTGTACCACGGTATCGCTGGTGAACCCGCACGACATCCAGTACTGGCCGCGCTGGACGCGCCGCGACCAGAACAGCCTCGACATTCCCCGCTGGATGAGCGACTTGCCTGGCAATTTCGAGTCCCTGGAACAGCTTTCGGCCAAGCCGCGCCTGCAGATGGCGCTGGTGCAGGCTTCGGTGGTGGCCTTCGGTCTCGCGCCCTACGGCACCCCCGAAGCCATGCAGGCGTGGATCGACATGCGCAACCTCTACCTGTGGCTGCAACAGCAGGTGGACACCCAGATCGGCCGCGTCCTGGACACTCTGGAGTCCCGCCCCGATGTCGCTGCCAATACGGTCGTCATCTTCACTTCCGACCACGGCGACTACGCCGGCTCCCACGGCCTGCACGGCAAGGGTGGTGGCGCCTACGACGAAGCCGTCCGCGTCCCCTTCTACATCCACGATCCCCGCGGCCTGTTGAGCCCCACCGACTCCACCGCGGTCCGAACGCAACTCACCTCCAGTGTGGACCTCACACCTCTGCTGCTGTCCATCGCCACCGGTGGCAACGAGTGGCGCTCCACCGACCACTACCAGCACCTGGCCGGCCGCCTGGACCTAATGGCGCTGTGCCGCAACGCCTCCGCCCCCGGTCGTCCCTTCATCGCCCACACCACCGACGAGGCCACCATCGAAGAGGCCGCCATCCTCTTCGACCACAATGCCCCCGGCCACGTCACCATGGTCCGCACCGCAGACGCCAAATTCGCGGCATATTCCCACTGGCTCGACGGCCGAATTCAAATCGACAGCTCCGCCGACCAAGAATTCGAACTCTACGATTACTCCACCGACAAGGGCCGCCTGGAACTGGACAACCAAGCCGCCACCGGAAACCCCTTGCGCCCCAAAATGGAACAACTCCTAGCCCAAGCCATGGACACCGAACTCCAACAACCCCTCCCCGCCTACCTGAAGGATGCCCAAGAGCAAGGCATCTCCGACTACATCTCCTCCCAATCCAGCATCACCGCCAAAGCCGAACGTCTGGGCAACTTCCTGGAGGACTTCCTCACCCCGCAGAACTAGCCGGGCTCCCGCGGCGACGCAGCTCACCCGCGCGGGCTGAGAAGGACCAAGGGGATCTGGCGGGCGGTCCGCTTCTGGTAGGTCTCGTACCCCGGGTACGCCGCGACGACCTGCGGCCACCGCCGGTCGCGTTCCTGTGGGGTGAGCACGCGGGCGGTCATCGGTTGCTTCGCGCTGTGCTGGAACGACACCTCGACCGCAGGATCGGCACACAGATTGTGGAACCAGTCCGGGGAGATGTCGTCTCCGCCCCGCGAAGCGACGATCAGATAGCTGTTGCCCTCCACGATGGGGACGGTGAGGATCACGGTGCGCGGCAACCCTGTTCGCCGTCCGGTGGTGGTGAGGGCCAGGGTGGGCATCTTCTTGAATCGGGTACCGACGCGGCCGCCGCTGAGGTCGAGCAGTTTGCGGTGTGCGGTGGTTGCGGTCTTCAGGTACAGATCGGTGGCCGCGCGAAAGCGGCGGGTATGCGGCACGGGGTACTCCTCGGTCGATCGGGATCGTCGGGAGCGATGTTCCGGGTCCGACTTGTGAGCGACTAGTGAAGCGTCAGTGCTCGAGGCGTTCGGCCGCGGCCGCGATCCAAGTCGGGTTGCCGCAGCGTTGGGCGACGCGGAGCGCGGCCCGGTAGTGCTCGGCGGCGAGCTCGGCATCGCCGCGCCGAGCCGCCAGGTCACCGAGGACGGTGTCGACCGGACCGACCGAGTAGGAACCGGTGTCGGCGCCGCCGAGCCGGTCGCGGAAGGGAAGCAGATCGCGGTAGAGCGCGGCGGCCTCGTCGGGCGTGCCCAGTGTCGCGACCACCATGCCGCGCAGTGTGAGGAACAGTGATCGAAACAGGTCGTCGCGGATCGGCCGGGCCCGGCGCCGGACCTGTGCCGCTTGCGTCCGGTCGTCGGCCGCGAGCAGGGCCAGCACCAGAAAGTCCACCACGGCGTCGACGGTCGCGGGGATGGCGCTGTCCGTGAATGCGCTGCTCATCTCGACCAGTTCACCGGCGCGGCCTTGGTGCAGCCGCACCACGAACAGCGCCATGGCCAGGATTCCGCCCGCATTGAGAATGCCTGCGCGGGTGAGCAGTTCGTTGGCTCGCAGATAGTGCTGCTCGGCCGTGTCGGGGTCACCGGTTGCAAGGGCAACCAGCCCGCACGCCATCGTGTTCGCCACTTGCGCCTGCCGCCACTGATAGCGGTCGGCCAGCACGGTGGCCGCCTGGAGATGCTCGCGGACGGTGGCGATATCGGCCGCGGATGCGGCGGCCTGGATCGCGACCGTGTGGCCGAGGAGCAGGTAATCGCTGCGGTCGGTGCGCCGCCCGACCTCGATCAGCTCGGCCGCGAGCGCGCCGCGGTCTGGCGAGTCGTAGAGCGAGGCCATTGCTTGTAGCGCGGGAGCGAGCAGGGCGTCGTCACCGAGTTCACGGGCCAGGGCTTCGGCCTCGGCGGCGGCCACCGCCGCGCGCTCGCCTGCCTCGCCACTGATCTCGTCAACGAGGGTCACCAGCAGCCGGCACCGGTCGCCGGGAGTGAGGCCGGGGGAACGCAGTGCGTCCTCGATCCAGCCGACGACCCGGTGCTCGACCACGCCGTACAGCCGATTCATCCACGGGGTGGGTGTGTCCCAGGCGGTGAACGCCCGTACCAGCAGATCGGCCCGGCCGGCCTCCTCGGCCAGCGCCGCGGCCCGGTGCCGAGCGGTTCGAGCGGCGAGCCCGGCGCCACCGGTGAGATGACTGCGACCCGCCCGGCACAGCATCGCGATCCGTTCCTCGACGGTGTCGGCGCCGGTGTGGCGCTCGAGCGCGGCGGCCGCGCGTTCGTATCCGGCCGCGGCGACGTCGTGGGCGTAGCGCCGCTCGGCCCGTTCGGCTGCCGCCACAGCGTAGTCGGCGGCCCGTCGTGCCGTCTCCGGGTTCACCGACTCGCCGTAGTGGTGGGCCAGGGCCGCGAGATCGCCCGGATCGATCTCCTCGATCGCAGCGGCGACCCGCCGATGCCATCGGTCGCGGCGGACCCGGGACAGGTCGCCGAGCAGCGTATGCCGTACCAGGACGTGCGTGAAACGCGCTCGGCCGCTGGCGGGTTCGTCCAGGAGCCCGGCCAGCACCCCGGCCTCCACCGCGTCCAGCACGTCGTCCTCGGGTACCTCGGCCGCGCGCACCAGCACCGCGACATCGAACTCCCGGCCGATCACCGCGGCCAAGCGCAGCAGCGCCACCCCGGTCTCGGGAAGCCGGGAAAACCTGCGACGCAGCACGTCCCGCACGCCCTCCGGAACGTCCGACGCGGCGACCAGCTCGCCCTCGCTCTGCAGCAGACGTGCCACCTCGATGAGATAGAACGGATTTCCGCCGGTGCGCTCGTGCAACGTCCGGACCACGGCGGCCGCCGGTGTGCTGCCGGTCAGGGCGGTGATCAGGCGACCGCTGTCCTCGACGTCGAGGCCGCGCAGGCGAACCCGGGCGCGGACGGTGGTGGCCAGGGCGGCGAGCGCGTCGGCCAAGGCAGGCGGCACTTCGTCTGGGCGGTAGCCGATTATGACGAGCCCGGGCACCTGAGTCGCCACCGCGGTGAGCAGCGCCGCTGTCTCGGTGTCACCCCGATGTACGTCATCGAGCAGGATCGCCAACGGCGTGATGGCGGCGATGGCGGCGAGATAGTCGCAAACCGCCCGATGCAGCAGGAAGCGGCCGTGGGCGCGGTCGGCGTCCGGTGCGCCGGCGCCGTCGGTGAGCAGCGGCGCCAGGGCAGGCGCGAAGCCGCCGGGATCGTGCTCGCGGGCCAGTGCGCGCAGGATCTCGACCCATGGCCAAGCCGACGGAGCGGCGTCGTCCTCCGGGCAGCGGCCGATCACCACCCGGTGCCCGGACGCGCGCAAGGCGGCGCCGAAGTGCTGCAGCAGAGTCGATTTCCCGCTGCCCGCTTCGCCCGCCACAGTCGCCGACCGAGGGCCGGCGTCGGCGGCCGCTTCGCGCAGCGCGGCGAGTTCCGCGGTTCGGCCGAACAATCCAGGATCCGGTCCGGCCTGCGGGGCGCTCCCGGCCGCGACGGACGCGGACGGTGTCTCCTGAAGTGGAATCACCGTCTCGCGCAGCGGGATTCGCTGCGCGAGGATGTCCGCCTCGAGCCGGGTCAAAGCCGGACCCGGATCGATGCCGAGTTCGTCCGCGAGAACGCTGCGGGCCTGCCGCAGGGCGCTCAGCGCGTCGGCCTGGCGGCCCGCCCGATATCGAGCCAGCGCTGTCAGCCGCCACGCCTCCTCCCGCAGCGGGTGCTCCCTGCTCAACACCTCGGCCTCGGCCGCGGCGAGCGCCGGCTCGCCCACCTCGAGCAGGGCGGCCGCGAGTTGCTCGCGTGCGCCCAGCCGCAATTCCTCCAGCCGCGCCGCTTCCGCGGTCGCCCACGGCTCCGCCGCGAAGGCGGCGTAGGCGGGGCCCCGCCAGTGGGCGAGCGCGCGTTCCAGCGCGCGCCGTCGTTCGCGCGGATCGCTCTGTCGCCCAGCGGCGTCCAGTTCGGCGCCGAAGAGCCACGCGTCCACGTCCTCGGTGGCGAAACGCACCGCGTAGCCGGGAGTCCGGCTGATCAGAACGGTGGCGGGTGTGCGCGGCGCCCGCTGCGGCTCCAGCAACCGCCGCAGGTTGGAGACGTAGGCCTGCAGTGCGCCGAGCGCCCGCGGCGGCGGTTCACCCCGCCACAGGTCATCGATCAGGCGATCGACCGGCACCACCTCGCCCCGTGCGACCAGCAGCCGCGCCAGCACGCCGCGTTGCCGCGGACCGCCGATATCGAGTTCGCCCCGCTCGTCCGCCGCGGTCAGCGCACCGAGTACCCGGATCCGAACCATAACGCGCCAAGTCTAAGTCGGATCGCGTGCAGTGCCTCGCAAGTGGGCTGCAAGCGGCGGGCCGCACAGTCGTCGAGGTCCCCGACAGCAACAGGAGCACAGTATGACCACCACCGGCACCGCGCCCGGCCGCCCCGACACCTACGACATGGTCGTCGTGCACAACGCCTTCCGCCGGCACCTCAGCGCGCTACCCGGCCTCGTCGCGGCGGTGGCGCCCGGAGACATCGAGCGCGCCCGGCGCCTGATCACCTTCCTCGACGAACTCGGCGCCGGCCTGCACCACCACCACACCGGCGAGGACGAGCTCATGTGGCCGATCCTGCTCGAGCGCGCCCCCGCCGACTCCGCCCTGGTGCTGCGCATGGAGGAACAACACGAGCGGATCGCCGAACTCATCGGGCGCGCCCACCGCGACGGGGCCGAGTTCGCCAGCGCCGCCGACCCATCGGTTCGGGACCGGCTCGCGGCCACGCTGCAGGCGCTCTCCGATGCCCTCGACGAGCACATGGCCGAGGAGGAGCGGCACATCCTGCCCGTGGTCGAGAACGTCATGACCACGCTCGAATGGCGGGCCCTCGGCGAACGCGGCCGCGAGCACATGCCCAAGGACCGCCAGTTGGTCTTCCTCGGCTTCATCCTCCAGGGCGTCTCCGACACCGACCGCCGGAAACTCCTCGCCGAGATGCCACTCCCCGCCCGGCTCGCCTGGCGCCTGCTCGGCCGCCGCACCTTCGCCAAGGAATACCGCGAGATCTACCACGCTGATCCCGAGTGGTGACCGCGAACGACAATCGGAGCCGCTGCTGCCCGGTACCCACGTCATCGACTTAGGCCGAACGCTCGATGGTGACCTCGAGGTTCTTCATGATCGGCTGATCGCTTTGAGTGCTGTAGTCGCCGATCGCGCACAGCACGTTCAACTCCGGCATGTAGCCCGCGGCGTTACCACGAGGGATGTCGTAGGGGATCGCCTGGTATTTCTGTACCGATCTCCTGCTTCCGTCGTTGGCGACGCTGGTGATATCGACCTTGTCGAACTCGCTGAGGCCCCGTTCGCGCATATCGTCGGGATTCATGAAGACCAGCGTGCGCAGGTTCTCGATCCCGCGGTACCGGTCGTTGTCGGAGTAGATCGTGGTGTTCCACTGGTCGTGTGAGCGCACGGTGGCCAGCGTCAGGGTGCCTGCCGCCGGGGCGATGTCGGGCAGTTCCGCGGTCGAGAACTCCGCGCGGCCCGACGGGGTCAGGAAGACCAACTCTCGGGCCGGCTGGCGAATGCGGAATCCGAGCGGCAGCCGCACGCGGCGGTTGAAGTCCTCGAACCCGTCGAGCACCTTGGCCATCGTGTTGCGGATCCGGTCGTAGTCCTCGACGTAGGCCTGCCAGGGGGTCGGGCTGTTCGGCAGTGCTGCCTGTGCGATTCCTGCAATGATCGCCGGTTCGGACAGCAGGTGCGGCGAGGCGGGCCGTTTCATGCCGAGCGATAGATGGACCATGCTCATCGAATCCTCGACCGAGGTGGCCTGGATTCCGCTGAGCTGGTGGTCCTTCTCGGTGCGGCCCAGACATGGCAGGATCAGGGCCCGTCGGCCGTGGACGACGTGGCTGCGGTTGAGCTTGGTGCTGACCTGCACGGTCAGCTCACATTTGCGTAGCGCCGCGTAAGTGTAGGTGGAGTCGGGTGCGGCCATAGCGAAGTTGCCGCCCATGCAGACGAACACCTTCACGTTCCCGGCCTGCATCGCTTCGATCGTGTGGACGGTGTCCAGGCCGTGTTCCCGCGGCGGGTCGATGCCGCACACCTGTGCCAACCGGTCCAGGAATGCCTCGGTGGGGCGGTGGTCGATGCCGCAGGTCCGATTGCCTTGGACATTGCTGTGCCCGCGTACGGGGGAGGGGCCGGCACCTTCGCGGCCCAGGTTTCCGCGCAGCAACAGCAGGTTCACGATCTCGCGGACGGTGTCGACGCCGTGCTCGTGCTGGGTGATGCCCAGGCACCAGCTGATGATGCTCCGGTCGGCGTCACAGTAGATCCGCGCTGCTTTGCGGATGTCGGCGACGGCGACTTCGGACTGCCGCTCGATTTCGGTCCACGACGCGGCCTCGCACATCGCGCGATATTCCTCGAAGCCGACCGTGTGGCGGGCGATGAACTCCGCATCGAGGGCCATCGGATCCGTACGTGCTTCCTCGAGAACAGCTTTCGCGATTCCACGCAACAATGCCATGTCGCCGCCGATCCGCGGCTGCAGATTCAGGGTGCTGGTGGGGGTGGCGCGGAAGGTGGCCATCTCCAGGAAATCGTGCGGGATGATCGCGCGCCGCGCTGCCGCCTCGACGAGAGGGTTGATGTGCACGATCTGTGCTCCGCGTTTGTGGGCCTCGACCAGCGAGGTCAACATCCTCGGTGCGTTGGAGGCGACGTTGACCCCGATGATGAACAGGGCGTCGGCGGCCGCCCAATCCACGAGGTCGACGGTGCCCTTCCCGGTGCCGAGTGCAGCCTGCAGTGCCCGCCCGCTCGCCTCGTGGCACATGTTGGAGCAGTCGGGAAGGTTGTTCGTGCCGAATTCGCGCGCGAGCAGCTGGTAGAGGAAGGTCGCCTCGTTCCCGAGCCGGCCGGAGGTGTAGAACGACGCCTGGTTGGGATCGTCGAGCTCGGCAAGCGCACGGCCGACCAGCTCGAACGCCTCCTGCCAGCTGATCGGGACGTACCGATCCGTCGCCGGGTCGTAGGTCATCGGTTCGGTCAACCGGCCTTGGTTCTCGAGATCGAATTCGCTCCACTTCGACAGTTCCGTCACCGTGTGTGCCGCGAAGAACTCGGCGCCAACTCGCTTGTGTGTCATCTCCCAAGCGACATGCTTGATCCCGTTCTCGCAGATATCGAGGCGCAGGCCCTTCAAATCGTCGGGCCATGCACACCCTGGACAGTCGAAACCGCCGCCCTCATGGTTCATCTTCAGAATCGCTCTCGGGCCGTCGATCGCCTCGCGTTCGCGGGCCATGAACTTGGTGACGCTTTTTGCGGCCCCCCAACCCGCGGCGGGATGGTGGTACGGACTGAACTTCGGCTGCGCGTTCTGGTCGCGGTCCCGGCTCGGGCCTTCGTCGGGAGCGAAATCGTCGTGTGGACCGGACATATCTCTGAACCCTTCGATAATCCTGGAATCCGACGATCGGTTGTCAGATGTTCAACGATTCTTGCTTGATATTCGGTCAGCTATCAGACGGACATGTATGCAGCTATCCGGCGACCGTGCACCAACGAACTTCTGCGCGGCAAAAGCATCGGTAGTGGAGGTCTTCAAGCGATAGAGACCTTGCGACGTCCTAAATGTACGCCACCGGCACCTTGCATTCAGAACGAAAAGGTACGGCTGTTGTTCGAATTGGATGCGGCATCAACGCGAGGAGGAGCAGCGGCCCGTTGCACGGTGCTGTGGAACCAAGCTCGAGCTGCATTCGGTCGGTAGTGATCAATGCCGGCGTGAGGTTCCCCTGAGGTACGGGACCTACGAGATAGCGGGACCGAGGATCCCTGAAAATGTCACCTATGCCTCGTCCGCGTCGATCGTATCTGGGGCGGCCGATGGTTCCGACGAAGGCAAGTAGTTCGCTACTCGTGCCTCTCATCCGAAAGGTGAGAAACGTTGTCATCGCCCCTACCTGGCAATTCGATGAACTAGGAGATGATGGCGATGACTGTCAATGCAGTCGTGTCCAAGCAATGCCCGGCCGTTGGAACGGTCTTTATCGTCCCCAGCAACCTGGGAGTCCAAGCCACCAGCCTGCTGGTTTCTGGCGGTGACGAGATATTCGTCGATATCGCGCCCACCAACGTTCAAGAGGCGTCCTTTGCGGACCCGATCGCCACGCTGCATTTGCTTGGCCCCACTGGGGCCGAGTTCCAGATTCCCGATACGAACGTGCCGAACGCGCGGCACTGGAGCTACCCGGTGGTCGGCGACAAGACTCGCATCCAGTGCTTGGCTGACGGCAAGCAGGAACACATCAATCGGGGATCCAACTCGCTGAGCTACCGCTTTCCCATCACCGGCCTTGCGGGCCGCGACTGCACTGTCGAAATCAAGATGACCGCACACCCGATCGACGTGCTCGCTGACTCGTGCCTTTGGACGGTGGCGGGTCTGGGAGCTGACACCACGAACACCCGCGGCAAGACACTCGACGCTCTCGGATGAGGCTGCGCAGTCTGTCGCTGTTCGCGATCGGCATTGACGGGCGGGCGCTCAATCACTTCTGGAACGCCAACGACGGCTGGTACGACTGGGTACCGGTGCCTGGCGACACCCCGGCGAACCACCCATAACAGTGTGCTGGTGAGGCTACTTAAGGGACCAGGTAGCCACTGGGGGATTGTCCGTGCCGTAGTAGAGGATCACTCGAGTGATGTCTTCGGTCGTATCGAATACGACGGCGCCGGTCCGAAGCTCTCCAACGGAGAGAGAAGGATACTTCTTGAAGAACCGGGCCGGGCGTTCCGAGGATGAATACGTGACTTGATCCACTTCCTTGCCGGACACGGTCAACGCCTTGAACGTACGGACAGCGCAGTCCGTCCCGGACGTACATTTCAAGTCGAGATCGACAGCAGGATTCTGGCCGTCGCGATGGAGGTTGCTCACGGTGTAGACCGCCTCGCTGCCGGTAACCGTATGGTCGAGACCCATATCCGGGATATCGACCCTGTCTCCGAGCTTGTGGCTGACCGACGCCGGCTGCGCTGCCCCCGAGACGGCGGCTGGGGCCGGACTCGAGGTAGAGGTGGTGTGGTGGCTACTGCACGCACCGAGCAGGACCGTAGCCGATGCGACAGCGACCAGGGCAATCGTTTTCATAGCTGAGACACCTGCCAGTAGAAGTCGGACGTTACCAGAGGCATTAAACCTCGATCCACCAATGGATTTCGAATGGAGGGTCGCGGCTGGTCTCGGCCGCGACCTTGGGTGGTCGACTGGTTATGCGTAGAGGGTAACCGCTGGATGCTCCTACGGTTGTCAAAGCCGCTGCGGCTGAGTCTGTTTGAGTGGTCCGTCCTCTCAGTGCGCTTGTGAGTGTGTGAGCGGACGAACCCAGCTGTCTGCGCTTGCGCGTTGCATCCCAACCACTTCCGGTACGTCGTCAGCTCAGGCCACCATGGTTCAGGCGAATGGCTTCGGCCGCCAGGTCGATGTCCCCGCTGTAGCCCTCGTTGCAGACGAGGTAGAGCACGTTGATCGGTTCAGGCGTGCTGACGCTCGGCCCGCTGCTGGACCAGTTCCTCGACCGCGGTGGGGAGGGTGGTTTCGAAGTCGATGAGTTTGACCCACGTCGGGGTGATGACGATCCGGACCATGCCGTCGTAGAGCGAGCGGACCTCGGCCTCCCACTCGACGCGCTGCGCGGGGGTCATTTCGTAGCTGCCATTGATCTGCAGGTACTCCTGCGGGATGCCGTCCACCACGTCCAGCTCCGCTCGACCGCGGATGAGCAGGATCTTCGGCGGGTGCACCTCGGTATCGATCGTCAGCGCGACCTCCGGGTTGTGCTGCAGGGAGGGCAGCTTCGGGGCGTTCTTCGAAGTGCAGACGACGATCTCCGCGCCGTTCCAGGTGAATGCGATCGGCACGTTGCGGGGCGTGCCGTCCTTGGCGACGTAGGCCATCCGCAGCAGGTCGCGGGCCAGGAGCTCCTGGCTGAACGGGCGGTTCAGGATCTCGGTGATCTCGTTCGGTTTCATGGTGGTCGCTCCTTCGTCGATGTCGTCGAGGCCGTTCGGCTGCTCGTACCCCCTGGGACGGAGCCGCCCGAGCGTTCTCGACATCCACGGTGCGCTGCAAACACTTCTCGATCCGGAATCGGCGGTGTGCAGCCGGCTGGGCCGACCGTGTCAGAACAGAGCTGGCATCACTACGCGCCGAACCGGCCCCTACGACAACGTCTGCCCATAGGCGGTACCGCCTGCTGGACGACGATGTCCGCCGCGCATCGAGTCCTCCATCGGTCCATGGTGAGCTCACCGCAGTGGAAGATGCTGGCCGCCAGCAGATCTGGGCGTAATCGTTTGGACGGCATGGTCATCGGTCATCGTGACGACGATGTCGAGGAGGTCCGGCCGCTTCCGGTGGTGGGTGCTCGGCGGCCAGGGGCGTCCCCAGTCTTGACTGATTACAGCTCAGTGTGAGGATCGTTGTGCGAGCGCATTTTTCGGCGTCAGCGTGATCGCGGTCGGATTCACGAGTGGCATCAAGAGGTTGCTCGATGACGTCCGGACCTTCTTCCGGGCCTATCGGGGCTGAGTAGGGGGAAAGGCGGGCGGCGGCTCGCCCGTCGCCTGGCTCGCGGTACGTCAGCACGCGTACGGGCGCGTTCTGCCCGCAGACGGATGTCGCAGCAACCGCCGCGGCATACCGTTTTCGGTATGACCTGGAACGAGCTGAGTGTGAGCACTTTCGCCCTACTGACCACCTACAAAAAGGACGGCACACCGGTCGGCACACCGGTGTGGGTGGCGCCGGACGGCGACCAGATCGTGGTGTGGACCAACCCGAAGACCTGGAAGGTCAAGCGGATTCGTCGCAATCCGGAGGTGGCCGTGCAGATATGTGATGGCCGTGGCCGCCCGAAGAGCGAGGAGAAGTTCGCGGGCAAGGCCGAGGTCCTGGATGCGGCCGGAACTCAGCGAGTGCGCGATCTGGTGTCGCGCAAGTACGGGATCATCGGCACCGTGCTGATCCGGCTGCACAAGCTGTTCAAGGGTGCGGACGGCTCCGTCGGGATCGCGATCACCCCCGAGTAGATCAGGCCGATTCCGCGAGTCCGGCCGAACGCCAGGTATCGGCGAGTTCCTGCAAGGGAATCTCCAGGGCTGCGGCCAGCGCCACGATCGTGCCGAATGCGGGTGTCGGCAGCCGTCCGGTTTCGATCTTGCGCAGCGTCTCCGGCGAGATGCCCGCCGCCCGGGCGATCTGGGCCGGGTCGCGATCGGCGCGCGCGGCCCGCAGTCGGCTGCCGAGGCGGCGACCGGCCTCGACCTGGGCGGGTGTCAGCGGAAGTCGAACCATGCGACCAGACTATGGATGGTATTTAAATACCGCAAGCTCAGCGGTTGAACTTCACCCGGAACGGCCCGCCGTCCCTGTTGAACAGCAGATCCCCGTTCGGGAAGAACTGGACCAACGCGTACGCGCCGTTGCCGAGGTTGCGCCGCTGGGACGAGCAGGCTCTCGCTTCAGGAATCGGGTGATGTCAGCGCAAGCGGTAGATCACGAGAGCGGGTGGTGCGAGTACTTGCGTATGTGGCGAGTGTGAACATGGCCGTGAGTGCTAACCATCGCGTGGCGACGGCGCCCACTGCGGACAGCAGATAGCCCGCCCCGAGCGCGCCGAGCGCGACCGCGCCGTCGCAGAACAGTGCCATTGTCGCGACCGCGCGACCTAACGTCTGTTCGGGGATCGCATCGAGCCGGGATATCGTCAACGCGACGTTGCTGACGACCCCGACGCCGCCGACGCCACACCAACACGCGGCCAGCACAAAGGGATTGGCGCTGAACGCCATTGGAACGAGCAGCGCCGTCCATGCCCACAGCGCGCCCCGATAGACATTCCGGGGAGGGAAGCGAGTGATGAGCCGTGATGCCGCGGCGGCGCCGAGTACTCCGCCGACGCCCGCGGCGCTGAGCACCACGCCGACGGTCCACGCGGGACGGTCGCCGTTCTTCAGTTCCACCAGTATCAGCAGCAGGACGAGCTGAATGACGATATTCGACAGTCCGATCATTGCCGTCGACGTCCGTAGGAAAGGTTCGGTCCATACGACACGGAAGCCGTCGGTGATGGTGTGCCGGACCGAATGACGCTCGGACTCGGCGGCTCTCGGCGGTGCTGGCGAGTCCGGACGGATCAGCAACAGTGCGACGAGGCAGTAAAGATACGACACGGCGTCGGCGATGAACGGCAGCCAACGGGCCACGCCGTAGACCGCCGCACCTGCTGCTCGTCCGACCAGGATGGCGATCGGTTGCTCGGCCTCGAGGAACGAGAACGCGGCGGGTCGCTGTGCGTGCGACACCACGTCGCGGACCGCGCCCAGCTCACTGAGGCCGACGAAGACGTAGACACTGCCCTCGATGAACGCTGTGACACCGACTATCAGCGCGAGGCTCGGGAGCTGGGCAGCGACCGCTCCGGCCGCCAGGCAGGCCGCGATCAATCCGGTGATCTGGCATATCACCAGGGTTCGGATCCGGTTGGAATAGTCCGCGACAATGCCGGCCGCGATCTGGAAGATCAGACTCGGTAGGTTCAACGCGAAACCGACCCATCCCGCCGCGGCGGGCGAGCCGGTCACCGCGAGAACCAGCATCGGGTAGGCGATTCGGACGCCGTGGAATCCCACCAGCGATATCGCGTTTCCGGACCACAGCAGCAGGAAGTTCCGGTTGGTGTGGATTCCCGATCTACCCATGAGTGCGCGGATTCCTCGACAACCACCGCACCAGATCGACGATCTCGACACCTTCGGCATCCGCCAGCAGTACCTGGCACAGGTGGGCGGCGACCTCGGCCCTGTCATCGAGAACGCTGAAGTCATCGTCCGGGTGGAGCTTCGGCAATGCCAGCGCCAAGCCCGCCCACAACTGTGGCCGGAGCGGGTCGACGTGCAGCTCCTCGATGTATAGCGCGACCGCCGCAGCCAGGTCACCCGCCAGGTAGGCCCGGTCGCCGCGCGGCTGCTCGGGGATCGACAGCGCTTCGGCCGCGGCGTGGTCCAGCAGCTTCAGCTGCACTGGAAGGTGCAGGCGGCGATGGTCGTTCGGCACGGCTCGCTGGTCCACCTGATCCGCGGGCGGCAGGCCGTCGGGCCGTGGCGCCTGCGCGATCCAGCACGCGGCCAGCTCGGCGATGCCGCCGATGTCCGGTATCAGGTTCCGCACCTGCCAGAACGTCCGATGCGCTATCGCCACCTCGGACGCGGCGACCCTGACCGCCGTGGGCACGTCCTCCTCGCCCCAGGGGCGCATTTCAGCACTGAGCGCGCTCAGGAAATGCGAACCCGCCTCGGTGAGCAGGCTCGAGGTCGATACCTGCGCCAGGGCACCTTCCACCTGCAGACGCCACAATTCGAAATCGACGTTCGCCTGCATCGATCGGTGGCAGTCGGCGTGACGATGTATTCGCCAGAAGTCGGTGACTCCGAAGAACGCGTAGATCCCGTGCAGCAGGCCCATGATCGGACGCGGGTCGTCGCGCCACGGCGCGTAGAAGCGGCACACCGGATCGGGATCGAACAGCACGATCTGATCGGTCAGCAGCGTGAACTTCGTGTGCTGGACCTCATGGATCAGCGTGAGCGCCAGCTGGCATGGGTCCGCGGGGGCCGTGGTGTAGACGCAGCCGACTCCGTTGAATGCGGTGTGGCTCGTGCTCGCCGCGAGTGGTTGTGCGCTCAGCGGCGCCAAAGACTGCAGGCAGCTGCGCATCGGCACGAGGTAGCGGTCGAAGTCGCGGCGCAGTAGTTCCCACGCCGCCGCGAAATCCTGTTGCCACGTGCTGGTTTGGGCGGTCGTGAGCCGGGGTGGCCGCTGGCCGTCCAGCAAGTGTCGGAACGGGTCCAGGTCGTCCAGGAACACCTCCCGTTCCGCATCCGCCGCCCGCAATCGCCGCAGCGGCAGCCAGGCGGGATCGGACTCGTCATCCCGGGACGGGACGAGAACTGTGCTGGTGCCCCGGGTGAAGCGCAGTGCGCCGTCTTGTGTCCAGTGCAGTTCGCAGTGCCCGTTGTCCGCGGCAGGGCCGAGATCGGCCCTGCCGATCCCGGGCAACATCACCACGCCGTTGCGCACTACGACGTTGATGGAACCTTCGGGTAGACAGGCGATGGCGCCTGCCGCAGCGAGCCAGCCCAAGTAGCCGCAGTCGGCCCACAGTGGGGTCGGCGCGTCGTCGGGCTCGGCATGAAGGCGCTGTAGGACCTGGGCGAGCCACGGGCCGACGTGCGGGTAGGACAACAACGTCACGACCTCGGCCGGATGGGATCGTTGCAGTTCGGCCAGCGTCTGGTAGGCAAGGGAAAGTCCTGCGGCGTCGGCAATTTCGGGGCGCGACGTGGTTTCGGCGATGAGTGTGCGCAGCAGGATCAGCCGCATCAGTAGCGCGCCTTCGGTCAGCGTCGCGATGGCCGCCTCGGTCCCGTGGCCGGAACTCAAACTGGCCGTGACATCGTCGATCCCGGTGACTGTCGTTGGCATGTGGGTGTCCCGTCGCTAGGTGTTGATGGCAGAGTCGATGTCCGCGCGGACACGAGATTCGATGTGGTAGATCAACTTCTTCAGGTCGGCGCAATACACCGAGGGGTTGCGGAGTCCGTCACGCTCGCGATACCGATGCGCGAATCGGCGCGCATGCTCGCCGATCATCCGGCAGGCGTCGTCGAAAACCTGATGGCTCCTCGTCTTCGGTTGCTCACGCCAACCCTGGTCGGCCATCTCGTAGATATAGCAGCAGGCGCAAGACGAATTTCACCTACTGTGAATCTTGACGACGAACTCGACGAAGGGCGGCGACTCCCCAGCCGCCGCGACATAATTCGTCGACATCCAATCCCGCCGCGGGCCAAGAGGGCTGCTCCCGGAAATGTCCTATCGATACAGGCAACGGCGCCATTTCGGGCTCCCGCTACCTGTGTGAACGACCACGGGTAGCGCTGCACCAAGCCGCCCGTGGCCAATTTCTATATCGCCGGACTACTTACCGGAGATGATGAACGAATTGAATCCCCCGTGGCCTTAATCGGCATGGATGAGACGACGATCGACCACGGCGCGCAGAGCGGGGGCGGAGTTGGCCATCAACTGCGCCGCACCGGTTCGGCGAGTTCGGCAAGATTTCCCGCGAGATACCTCCTTCTTTCACTCCCATTGACGGATAGTGAAGTTCCGATCCGCAGTCGAATAATCGACCGACGATTGCGGCTACAGTCATGGGAGATCGCCTTCGCTGGACGACGTCGTCGACCCGGCTGCCTGAAGCCTATTGCAAGACAACGGGATTCCTGACACAGCCCAACTCCCATGGTTGGGAATTGGGAGTTCTCGAGAGAGCGTCAGCGAACGCGGGCACCGCGGCGGGTGCCCTGATCCGCGGGGGGATCCAGCTGTGGCAATAGAAATTCCGAGTCAGGTTGCGTTCTTCCTCAATATTTGTGGCGTGCCGTATCTGGATATCAACGAAGATCATGTGCGTGAACTGGCTCGGGTAGGTGCGAGGCTTTGCGACGAGCGCGGGGGAGACGCATGGGTCGGCGACCGGTGCGAGTGGCGAAGGCTCTGGAAATTGCGGCGGGTGTGATCGTGACGGTCGAGGTCGCGGTGTAGCTGTTGCACAAGTACGAGATGCCCTTCCCAACAACGGGAATAGATGTGGGCGATCGCACGTTTCGTGCGATTACGATCACTCTCGGGACGACAACCGGTCGCCCATTGATAGATATCCCGTTTCGCTTGTCGGCATTGTCGAGCCGATCAATTCTTGCAACGCCTGGCAATTTGCCGCGCCGGTACGGGAATGCAGAAAAGGAGGTCCCGTAAATGGGAAGACTCGATGAACTCGCCGCACTCAACACGGACGAGTTGGTCACCCACTGCACTCCGGCCATGCGAGCCGCCCTCGAGCGCTACGCCAAGGGTTCGCAGGACAGGGCTGGCGGGTTCAAGTCGTTCATCAACCCCACCAAGTGATCACGCAGCCACGGGCGACTCGGTAGCAGCGCGCCCGTGGCTGTTCCCGCAGCTCGAGGGAGCAAGTATGGAGTCCGACCCGGTGCCGTTGGGCGTTCCCGTGGTGCAAACGTCTTGGCCCGCACATGGATTGGATGTCGACGGGCTGCGCCGCAGCGGCTGGGAGCCGCTGCCGTTCACGGAATTCGTTGTCAAGATCCACAGCCGTTGCAACCTGGCCTGCGACTACTGCTACGTCTACGAGATGGCCGATCAAAGCTGGCGCGATCAGCCGAAGACCATGAGCCGCAGGGTTTTCGACGACGCCCTCCGGATGATCGCCGATCATGCTCGCCGCTTCCAGGTGCCCGCGGTGGACCTTGTGTTCCACGGTGGCGAACCGCTGCTGGTCGGACATCGCGATCTCGAATACTTCGCCCGGTCGGCGCGCGAATCGCTGGAGCCGATCACCGAGGTGCAGCTGGGCGTGCAGACCAATGGCGTGCTGCTCGACCCGGAGTTCTTGCGCATCTGCGCGCGCTGGAATGTTCGCGTCGGAGTCAGCCTCGACGGCGACGAGAGCGGCAACGACAGGCATCGCCGCGATCGGCGGGGCGCCGGGAGCTACACGCGTGTCGCGGCCGGGATCATGCAACTGACGACGGAGGAGAGCCGGCACCTGTTCGCCGGCCTGCTCTGCACCATCGATGTGGCCAACGACCCGGTGCGGACCTACGAAGCACTGCTGGCCTTTCGGCCCCCGGCGGTCGATTTTCTACTTCCGCACGGCAATTGGATGACGCCACCACCGGCGTCGACCGCCGACCACACCGCTACCCCCTACGCCGACTGGCTCATCCCGGTGTTCGATCGCTGGTTCCGGGCGCCGGAGCTGGAGACCCGGGTCAGGATCTTCGATGACATCATCGACCTGCTGCTGGGTGGCTCCGTGACATCGGAATTACTCGGGCTGGCCCCCATTCGGCTGGCCGTGATCGAAACCGACGGCACTCTGGAGCAGGTCGACGAGTTGAAATCGGCCTTCGCGGGGGCCACCAAGTTGCGCACCTCGAACGTGGGCAATCCGCTTGACCTCGCACTGCTGGAACCCTCGATCGTCGCTCGTCAGATCGGCGCGGATGCCCTGAGCGAAACCTGCCGGGCATGCTCTGTCCAGAGCGTCTGCGGCGGAGGGCATTACGTGCACCGGTATCGCGCCGACAACGGTTTCCGCAATCCCTCAGTGTATTGCGCCGATCTGACGAAGCTGATCCACCACATCGGAGCACAGGTCCGCACCGACCTTGCCGCCGCCATCACTGACGACAGGAGTGCAACCATGTCCGCCCCGACCATCGGTATCGACGATGCAGCGGCTGAGCTGTTCACTGGTTACGGCACGGAGTCCGCTGTCGTCCGGATGACTTCGGACATGCTGACCGTGCGACTCGTGCTGCTCCGCGCGCTCATCACCGAAGTCACCGCTCACCACCCGGAAATCGACGCCGCCGCCGGGCTTTCCGATGCCTATCGGGTCCTGACCGAGCTGGAGGAGTCACACCCGGCCGCGGTCGAGGCACTGCTGGTCTACCCGCACACCGGAGTGTGGCTCGGCCGCGTGCTTCACCGCGTGCGCAACGCCTCGGACGATCGGGAACCAACTCCGTTGTGGGCCGACTGCGGCTACCTCGGCTGGTTGGCGGCGGCCGCCGTGGTCACCAATCTGCCCAGTGGATCGATGCGGATTGTCGTACGCAACGGCGAAGTCATGCTGCCCGGGATCGGGATGGCGCGGGTCGGATCCGCGGGCGACTACGGCCACTGCGAGCTGACCTGGGTGGATGGCGCGATACGCATCGTCGCTGAGGGCAGTGCCCCGATCCGCGTGGCGTCGCTGGCGGACGAGTCCGACCCGGCGTGGCTGCCGCTGCGGCGGGTGCACGGCGGGAACGGCGAACCGGAGGTCGTCCTCGATGATCTCGATCCGTTCCGCGACCTGCCCTCGGGTACGGCACCGCGGCTCACAGCCGACGAATTCGGCACTTGGCGAGAGGATTTCGCGCAGGCCTGGCAGCTGCTGCGCCGAGACTTCCCCGGCTATCTGACGCCGATGCGTGCCTGCCTGCGGCTACTGACGCCGCTCACCGCGCGACCGGTGGCGGCGACCATCGGCCACACCGCGTTCAGCGGGACCGGTTGTGTGTACACCACGGCCCCGAAGGACTCTTGTGAAATGGCGGGGTCGCTGATCCACGAGATCCAGCACAGCAAACTCGCCATGCTCGCCGATCAGGTGCTGATAGTGGATCCCGACCCGACGTGTCGCTTCTACGCGCCGTGGCGTGATGATCCACGGCCGATCCTCGGTCTGATGCACGGGATCTACGCCTTCTTCGGGGTCACCGACTTCTGGCGGGTACACCGGCACGCCGACTGCCACCGGTCGATGGGTGCGCACATCGAATTCGAACGCTGGCGTTCACAACTGGCGACCGCGATGGTGGAGGCATCGGGTTCGGGCCTGCTGACCGAGCGTGGCGAGGAGTTCATGAGCGCGCTGACCGCAGGCGTCCGGCCATGGGCCGACGAGGACGTGCCGGCGGACGCGCGCGACGCGGTGGCCGAGATTCTGGTAGCACATCGCACTTCTTGGCAGGTGCGCAATCGTAGGTCCGACGACGCTGAGCTTGCCGAGCTGGCAGAGCTGTGGGTCGCTCGAGCGGCACCTCCCGCCATACTGCCGTCCGTACGGTATGTGGATCAGGAGACGATCCCGGATCGCTACCGCGATCTGCATATTCCGGTGCGGCTGAGATTGCACGACCAGGCCGCCGCTTCGAGCGTTGCACCCGCTGATCTGCCCCGCGGCACTCGCGCCTACCTGGCCGGCGAGTCGGCCGAGGCCGTCGAGTTGTACGCCCTGGAGTTGCGCGCGGACCCGCTGCTCCCGCAGCTCTGGGCCGGTCTGGCCTTGAGCCTGCCGGAACTGTTCCCCGACAACAACTTCAGCGTTCTCAACGATCGGGCAGAGGTGGCGGCTCGCCTGTATCAGCGGCTGCTGTCCGATGGCACCGAGACCGACGTGGTCGAGCTGGTGCGGTGGTTGTCCGACCGTCCACGCACCGATATCTGAAACCAGGAATCGAGAACAGACAATGGAACCGACATCGGTGGCACTGGGGCTGCCCGCAGTGCGCAAGTCATGGCCCGAAACGGGACTCGACGTGGCCGCGTTGCAGCGCAACGGATTCGAGCCCCTTCCGTTTACGGAATTTCTCCTCAAGATTCACAGTCGATGCAATCTGGCGTGCGATTACTGCTACATCTACGAAATGGCCGATCAGAGTTGGCGGGAGCAGCCGAAGGCGATGCGCCGGGAGGTTTTCGACGACGCCCTCGGAACAATCGCCGATCATGTGCGCAGGTTCAGTCCTCCGGCGGTGAGTCTCGTCTTCTTCGGGGGCGAGCCGCTCATGGCGGGCCATGCCGATCTCGAGTATTTCGCATCGCAGGCGCGGGCGGCGCTGGAGCCGCTTACCGCTGTCGCGCTCGGTCTGCAAACCAACGGCGTGTTGCTCGACGACGAGTTCCTGAGGATCTGCGACGACTGGGACATCGGCATCACCGTAAGTCTCGACGGTGATGAGCACGGTCACGACCGCCATCGCCGGGACCGCCGCGGCGCCGGGAGCTACTCCCGGGTCGCTGCCGCCCTCGAGAAAATGACGGCCGCCGATCGGCGGCATCTGCTCAACGGTCTGCTCTGCGTCATCGACCTCGACAACGACCCCTTGCAGGCCTACGAAGGATTGCTCGCGTTTGCACCTCCGGCAGTCAATTTCGAGATTCCGCTGGGCAATTGGACGACGCCGCCCCCCGGGTTTTCCACCGATCCCGGAGTTACTCCGTATGCGGACTGGCTGATCACGATCTTCGACCGCTGGTATGGCGCGCCGCACCTGGAAACGCGGATCCGAATGTTCGAGAACATCATGGACCTGTTGCTGGGCGGGACCGTGGAATCGGAGGTATGGGGCCTCGGGCCGATCCGAATAGCGGTGATCGAAACCGACGGCAGTGTGGCGCAGATCGACGACTTGAAGGCGACCTTCTCCGGTGCGACCAAACTGCCTGCCGGCCAACGCAATCCGCTCAACCGGGCCATGCTGGAACCCGAGATCGTGGCGCGCCAGATCGGCGTGGACGCGCTCAGCGACACCTGCCGCGCCTGCTCGATACACACCGTGTGCGGCGGTGGTCACTACGTCACGCGATACCGTGAGGGCGACGGCTTCCGAAATCCCTCGGTGTATTGCGCCGACCTGACCAAATTGATTCGCCACATCGAATCGCGAATGCGCGCCGACATCGCCACGGCACTCCATGGGTGACCCCTCTCAGGGCGCACAGGATCCCGATCATCGTCGGAGGCTGGGTGTAAGCGCCGTGCAGACCTTGTCGAACGTCTGGAAACCGTGTAGGTGACGGCCTGGGGTTCCTGTTTCTGCCATCTTGCTGAGCGTCGCGGTCGCGGCCATGGTCTGGATCGCCATGCCATCTTGATCCGCAGCTTTGGCACCTGGCTCTTGCACTGATATACACAACAATGGCCAACAGCCTGCCTTCTCGGCACCACGGGCATGGGTATCACCCGAATCGGTTTCGATTCCCGGGCGGTTTCCCGACGTTCTGGGTGTGTAAACCATTGCAGCTCAACAGGAGTCACCATGACAACCGGCGCAGACAAAGTCGCGGCGATCACCAAGTTTTTCGCGGCCTACGCCGCCTACGACCTCGATGGAATGCGGGAGGTGCTCACCGATGACATCGAGTGGACCATTCCCGGGCATCATCCGCTGTCCGGTACCAAACGCGGAGTCGAGGAAGTCGCCGCTTTCTTCACTCAACTGGCCAAGGCTGGGTTCCAAGCCGAGCCGCTGTTCCTCGAGTCCAACGACGAATACGTGGTCGACATCCACCGCGGCTGGTCCACCGAGGGTGCCGGCAAAGTCGACACCATGTGGGCGCTGGTCTGGCATTTCAACATCGACGGCAAGGTCGACCGGGTGTTCAACCTCAGCGGTGACCAACACCAGATGGACAACTACATCTGGAGCAACTTCTCCCTCGCTCCCATCCCGGACCGCCTCGCCTGACAGCTGACGCAAGAGTGCTCCCCGCACGCGCGGGGAGAAGCCCGCTGTAGGGATCTGCGTGTGAAGCTCGAGGGATCCGCATCGGCCGAGACTGGATGCATGAACGAGGCGCGGCCGACCTGTATGGATGTAGTGAAATACCGCAAACTCAGCTGTTGAACTTCACCCGGAACGGCCCGCCGACACTGTTGAACAGCAGATCTCCGTTCGGGAAGAACTGGACCAGCGCGTACGCGCCGTTGCCGAGGTTGCTCTGCCCGAAGATGGTGCGGTGCACCGTCTTTCCTGACTGCCAGTCCAGTCCGGTCACCTCCCAGCCGTCGGCCTTGGTGTAGCCGTTGACGAACACGACGTGGGATTTGGTGCTCGCGGTGGGCACCATGCTGGTGGCGACCACATCGGCGCGCGACCACACCGAGGTCCAGTGGTGGTCGGCCGGATCCCATCCGAACCGTTCGATACCCGATGGGGGCGCGAAGACAGGCCCACCGGCGAGCACATCGACGAGGCGGTCCGGCGCACCCTCGGGCCGGGCATTGTTGACAACGAACGCGCCGTAACCGTCCACGACGACCGATTGCTCGCTCTGGATGAATTCGGGCTCCGGATTCAGCCCCGCCGTGACCTGGATCTGATCGGCGATCCGGTTGGATTTGGTGCCCGGCTTCGGTTGGAATCCTTCGGGAATGGCGTCGCGCCAGAACGCGACCAACTTCATCCGATCGGCCCCGTCGGTAATGACAACGAGACGGTCGTCCTTGCCGTAACCCATGAGCGTGGGGGTGGAGCCGGTGCCGATGCCGAATTTCACCGCAGGCGGCTGGCGTCCGAAATCGTAGGGCGCCGCCCACGCACCGTCGGTGGCGTCGGCCGACAGTTTGGATCCGGTCCACACGACCTTACGCATGATCTTGTCGGAGGCGGCGTAGATGCCGCCGTTCTCGTCCACCGCCATCGCATTGGAGACCACCTCGTCGGCGCCGAAGTGGACCTGCTGCGGTTCACCCTGCAGGCTCCGGTCGATGATCGACAGGCCGCGGGTGCTGAGCACCGCGAGCTTGCCGTCGTAGGTCATATTCAGTCCGACGATGGACTCGGGCAGGCCGCCGAGTCCCGCGCCGGTGCCGAGCCACGGTTTGAAGTCGAGGGTGCGCAGAATGCGTACGCCCGCTTGGGGATTGTTCGCATTGGTCAGGCCGAAGACGACGATCTCCGCGTTCTGCGTGACGTAATAGACCCGATTGTCCTTGTCCACCAGGCTGTAGACGCCATTGGTGAGCCGCGTCCAGTCGACGCCCCAGTCGTTGTGTACGGCGGTCTCCACCTGGCCGATATCGGTGAAATTCTGGTTGAGTACCTGGTCGAGGGCTTGCGGTGCGATCGGTTTAATACCGGGCACGTCGGCGCGGGCGATCTCGCGAAACATGCCATTGCCGACCTGGACGTAGACCACGCCCTGGGTGGAGGAGATCCACATGTAGTCCGGTTCGGTGGCGGCGAGCGTCATGATGTTGACCGGTCCCGAGGTGACCCGCGCCTGTTGTTTCGGGTCGACATGGAACTCGCCCTGTGGCGTTTGGTACGGGAAGGTGTCGGACTGGCCGGGATCGATATGGGTGAGTCCGTAGGTCGCAGCGGCCAGATAGGGATTGCGGGCGGGCCCGGATGCGGCGCCCGACTGGTTCTGGGTCGTCGAGGAATCGCCGCGGCAAGCGGGGGCTACGAGGGCGAGGGTCAGTGCGATGGCGAGGGCTAGAGCCTTGCGACGCGCGGTTGGGCTGTTGGTTCGCTCGCTGCGCTCGCTCATGGGTGGCTCCTCTACGCTCGCTGTCGGGCAGTCGATCGGTGGAACACATGCCGCGGATGGGCCGCGAACAACGAAAAACCAGTGCTCATTGGCGTTCGCGAACATAACACATCGCCTGGTCACGCGGGGTGAATGGTATTTTTATACCGTGTGCCGCTATGCTCGGTATAAAAATACCGAGATGGAGGTTGGTCATGGTGGAGTTGAAGTCGGCGGCAGAGATCGAACGCATGCGGGTGGCGGGGCGCTTCGTCGCCCAGATCCTGGCGGAAGTGCGTGAGCGGGCCCGAGTCGGGGTGAACCTGCTGGAGCTGGAAGCCCATGTGCGGGAACGGATTCGCGAACGCGGTGCGGTGTCGTGCTACTGGGACTACGCGCCGTCCTTCGGGCGCGGGCCGTTCCGCAACACCATTTGCCTTTCGGTGAACGACGCCGTCCTGCACGGACTTCCGTTCGATTACGCGCTGCGCGACGGGGATTTGCTGACCATGGACCTGGCACTCGGTATCGACGGATGGGTGGCCGACTCGGCCACCAGCATGGTCGTTGGCACCGCCGATGCGGAGGATCTGCGACTGATCAAGGCGACCGAGGATGCGCTGGCCGCCGCCATCGCGGTGGCATTGCCCGGGAACCGGATGGGCGATATCTCCGCCGCCATCGCGGAGGTCGCATGGGCGAACGGCTATCCGGTGAACACCGAATTCGGTGGGCACGGACTCGGGCGCACGATGCATGAGGATCCGCATGTGTCCAATGTGGGCCGCGCCGGTCGCGGATTCCCGCTGCGACCCGGTTTGACCATTGCCATCGAGCCCTGGTTCGCCCGCACGACCGACCGAATCTACACAGATCCGGATGGCTGGACCATTCGCTCAGCCGACCGTTCGCGGACCGCGCACTCCGAACATACGGTCGCGATCACCGAGGATGGACCGCAAGTCCTTACCGCGGCCGAGTGAGATCGACCGCCGGAAGGTGCGATCCAGGCTGAAACCGGCTGCTGATCAATCGGTTTCGGCCAGCCAATCGGCCAGGTCGGTCGCGGCGCTCAGGTCCGCCGCGACGGCGGCGCGCTCGGTATCCGACAGCGCTATTGCGCTGAGTTCGGCTCGTGCCATCGCGGCCCGCTCGGCATCGCCGGTGGCAATGGCCAATTCGGCGAGTGCCGCCAGCGCTCGAGCCTTGTCGAGGGTCGATGCCTGCGCGCCGAACCGGCCGAGGCCGACCTCGAGCACCCGGATCGCGGCCGCGTGATCGGTCTTGAAATCGCGCAGGATGCGCGCATTGTCCACAACCCGTGCCAGCCCCTCGAGTGCGCGAGAGCCGCCGTATTCGAGTTCCTCGGGTTCGTCGCGCTGGATGTAGATGATGGTATTGCCGACCGGGTCGACCACGCTGAATCGGCTTTGGCCCGGACGGAATCTGGTGATGCGCGGGCAGCCTTTCGCGGGGATCTTCCCGTAGCGCTTGCGCAGTGCGGCGGTGAATGCGCGATGCCGCTCGGCGACATCGTCGAGCATGATCAGGCAGCCGACCTGTTCGGCGGGGAGTTCGGTGCCAGCGGGCGCGGCGGCGAAATGGACCGCGCAGCCGTTGGCCTCCACTGCGCCGTAGGCGTAGGGCCGGGTTTGTTCATGGGTGACCTTGTATCCGAGGGTTCGGTAGAAGTCGAGGGTCTCGGTCAGATCGCCGCTCCGGAGCACCGGAACTGCCAGATCGGTCATCAGTGCGCACCCCGATCGCAGTAATCAATTTTGACTACCAGAGGCTAGAGCGATGAAACGGCGGAAGTCAAATTTGAGTAGTATGGCCGTTCCGTGAGAAAGGGAGTCCAGAATGTCGGCGGTGCGTCTGCTCGTCCTCGGCGTGATGCGGTTGCACCAGCCCACCTACGGCTACGCCGTGCGCCGCGAACTGCTGTCCTGGCGTGCCGAAACCTGGACGAATGTGAAACCTGGATCGATCTACCACGCGCTCAAGCAGTTGACGCAGGAAGGCAAATTGAGTGCGTTCGGCACCGAGGGCAGCACCGAGGGGCCCGGCCGCACCCTGTTCCAACTGACCGAGGTCGGGGAAGCCGAGTTCCGCAGACTTATGGATGAGGCGCTGGTCAGCGTCGATATGGAGGAGCTCGGCGCGGGTATCGCGTTCATGGATGCCCTGCCGCGCGCGCACGTCATCGAGAAACTGCGTGAACAACGCCGCAATGCCGCCGCGGTCCGCGACGACCTGCTCGCCATGATCCCGAAGTTCCCCGGCCGCTACGAACCACCCCACGCGACCGATCTGCTCGAGCTGTGGAGTGGGGTATTCGACAATCTGTCGCACTGGACCGGTGGTGTGCTCGAACGCCTGGAAGCAGGCGAATACCGTATGTCGGACTGACGGGCGCAATGCGGTCCGCGCTCGAGCGCGCCGAGCCCGCTGGCCCGATCCCGGATAGGCTGCCCATATGACGAACACGCTGGATGCGGTCGGCAAAGCCGATTACGTGTTGTTGACGACCTTCCGCAAGGACGGCACGCCGGTCGGCACCGCCGTCTGGGCGGCCGAAGACAACGGAAAGCTGTACGTGTGGACCGAGACCAACAGCTGGAAGGTCAAGCGGCTGCGCAACAATCCGGCCGTCACCCTGCAGCCGTGCAATCCGTCGGGTAAGCCGCGTGGTGAGGTCATCGAAGGCACCGGTCGAGTGCTCGATGCCGAAGAAACCCAGCGCGTCCGCAAGCTGATCAAGCGGAAGTACTGGCTGCTCGGCCCGATCCTGGTGAACGCGAGCATTATTCGCCGCGGCAAATCCGGCACCATCGGCCTCGAGATCACCCCCAGCGCGTAATCGCCCCGCCGCTCGATCATGAGCGCCGGGCCCGCCGCAGCGAGCCCGGCACCGGCCGGATCAGGTCGCCTGGCTCACCGAGGACATGTGGAAGTCCGGAATCCGCAAGGGCGGCATAGCAGTTCGGGTGAACCAGTCCTTCCATTCGCGGGGCAGGGTGGTTTCGGTGGCCCCCGCCTCGGTGGTGCGGCGCAGTATGTCGATCGGACTCTCGTTGAAGCGGAAGTTGTTGACGGCGGCGGTGACCTCGCCGTTCTCCACGAGGTAGACGCCGTCGCGGGTGAGGCCGGTGAGCAGCAGCGTGGCCGGATCGACCTCGCGGATGTACCAGAGCGTGGTGAGCAGCAGGCCGCGTTCGGTATTGCCGATCATGGTGTCGAGCGTCGCGCCGGAGCCGCCGGTCAGCAGCAGATTCCCACCGGGAACCGTAGTGGGGGCGCCGAATTCGGCGGCGGTGGCGCGCGGGTAGACCAGGGATTCGATGACGCCATCGCGCAGCCAGTCCACGCGCTGAGCGGTCAGGCCATTGTCGAAGACCGACAGTGATTCCGAGGACGACGACGTCGCGACGAACGGACGGTACTCGAGTCCGCTGGCGGCGGGATCGGAATAGAGCGTCAACGGAATCTCACTGAGCCGCTCGCCGATTCGGGTGCCACCGGCCTTGGCGAAGGCGCTGTGTCCCTCGTGCGCGCCACGGCCCTCCATGCTCCAGGCCATGTAGATCATCAGATCCGCGACCGCCGAGGGCGGCAGTAGGGTTTCGTAACGTCCGGCGGGCAACTCGACCCGCCGTTTGGACCAGTCCAGTCGCCGCGACAGCTCGCTCAGCAGGCCGGGAATATCGACATCGGTGAAGGTGGCGGTCCCGACACCGACCCACGCACTCGCCAGATCCGCACCCTCGCCGCGCTTTCCATTGATCTCCACCGAACCGGTGGGCTGGACGAACCGGCGGCGAATGCCGGTCGAGGTGCCGAGCCAGGTGGTGTGCATCTGGTGGTGGGCGAATCCATAGAGCCGGTCGGCGCCATCGAATCCGCCCGCCAGATCGCGCGCCACCTCGGTGAACACCTCGATGCCCGTGCTGCCCGGCGCGGAGGCCCAATCGGCGGTATCGTCGCCGCCCGGCAGGTCATCGGCATCCGGTGTCAAGAGCGGCATCGCGTCCTTGGCGGGTTCGGCGGTGCGGGCTGCCGCTTCGCTGGCGTGGACGACGGCCTCGATATCGTCGGGGTCGACGCTGGTGGAGCTGACACTGCCGACGCGCGCGGCATTCGGGCCGTCCCGGAATATCGAGATGACCGACCATTCCCGCGAAATCGAGGAACCGTTGGTGGTCATCGAGTTGCCCGCCCAGCGCAGCGACGCCTCGTGCGCGTCGGTGATGATCACCATCGCCTCGTCCGCGTGTGAGAGCGCCAGCGCCTGCTCGACCACCGCGCCCGCGGGCATCATGCGCTCCGTCACTGACCTGCCTCCGTCCGGGTGTTGAGAATGTTGATGCCGCGCACCAGGACCGACGGGCAGCCATGGCTGACCGCCGCGACCTGGCCGGGTTGGGCCTTACCGCAGTTGAATGCGCCGCCGAGACGCCAGGTGGACGGGCCACCGACCGCCTCCATGGCGCCCCAGAAGTCGGTGGTGGTCGCCTGGTAGGCGACGTCGCGCAGCTGGCCGTCGAGTTTGCCGTTCCGAATCCGGAAGAACCGCTGGCCGGTGAATTGGAAGTTGTAGCGCTGCATATCGATCGACCACGACTTGTCGCCGACGATGTAGATGCCATTGTCGACCCGGGAGATGAGTTCGGCTGTGCTGGTGTCGTTTTCGGGGTCCGGCTGCAATGAGACATTGGCCATGCGTTGGATCGGCACATGGTGCGGGGAGTCCGCGTAGGAGCAGCCGTTGGAGCGTGTCAGGCCCAAGCGCGGCGCGAAGACACGGTCGAGTTGGTAGCCGACCAGCACGCCGTCGCGCACCAGATCCCAGCGCTGTCCGGCGACGCCGTCGTCGTCATAGCCGACCGAGGCCAGACCGTGCACCTCGGTGCGATCACCGGTGACGTGCATGATCGGCGTCCCGTACCGGAGTGTGCCGAGCTTGTCCGGTGTCGCGAACGAGGTACCCGCATAGGCGGATTCGTAGCCGATGGCCCGGTCATATTCGGTGGCGTGGCCGATGGATTCGTGGATGGTCAGCCACAGGTTGGTCGGGTCGATCACCAGATCGGTGGGGCCCGCCTCGACGCTCGGTGCCTTCACCTTCTCCGCGAGCCACCCGGGGATCTGCGCGAGCTCTTCGTTCCAGTCCCAGATTCCGTCGGCACCGGTGACGTATTCCCACCCGCGTCCGGCCGGGGCGGCCAGGGTGCGCATGGTCTCGAAAACGCCCGCCGTGGAATCCACGGTGATCGCCTCGAGCTGCGGGTGCAGGCGCACTCGCTGCTGGGTGATCACGGAGCCAGCGGTGTCGGAGTAGAAGGTCTGCTCCTTGACCTGCAGCACCGAGGCGGTCACATGGTCGACGCCGTCGGCGGCGGACAGGCGGCCCGAATAGTCCTGCAGCAGTGCGACCTTGTCGGCGGTCGGCACCGCGAACGGATCCACCTCGTAGGCCGAGACCCAGTGCACATTGTCGTAGCGCGGTTCGTCGGCGAGTTCGACACGCTCGCGGTTGAGGGCGCGCAAGGTCGTCGCCACGGTGACCGCCCGGCGCGCCACCTCGGCGGCGGTATCCGGGGTGAGTGCGGCATGCGAGGCGAAACCCCAGGTGCCGTCGACGATCACGCGCACGGCGAAACCGAGGTCGGTGGCATTGCTGATCGCCTCGACCCGGCCGTCGCGCAAGCGGATCGACTGGGTGACCAGCCGATGCACGCGCAGATCCGCATGCTCGGCACCCGCCGCGCGCGCCGCGGACAGGGCGGCGTCGGCCAGCGCGTGCAGCGGTAGCGCAAGGAACTCGGCGTCCACATCTTTGGAAGTCGCGATGCTCACCCGACCAAACCTAGTCGGTCCGGCGGGCGAGCGCCGCTCCCCGGGCGCTGACGCACACCATATCCCTGCCACGCCGCACGAAATGCCCGGCGGCGCCGAGGCTTACACCATGGCCGCGGGTGTGGCGGCGACGAGTCCGCCGTCGACGAGCAGGTCCTGTCCATTGATGTAGGACGCCTCATGGGAGGCGAGGAAGGCCACTGCGGCGGCGACGTCATCGGAGGTACCGATGCGGCCCGCGGCCACCGATGCCACCGCGGCGGCCTGGACCTCGGCCGAAGCCTCGGCGTAGAACGCCGGCGTCGCGGTATAGCCCGGGCTCACGGAATTGACCCGGATGCCCCGTGGCGCCAGTTCGGCCGCCAGCGTGCGCGCCAGATTGTGCACGGCCGCCTTGGTCGCCGAGTAGAGGGCCGCGCCGGGCCCGCCGCGATGCAGTGCGAACGATGCGTTGATCACGATCGCAGCACCGTCGGCCAGCAGCGGGAGGGACTTCTGGATGGTGAAATACGCGGCTTTGAAGTTGATATCGACGACGCGGTAGAACTCGGTCTCGGTGACCTCGGTCAGCGGCTGGAACGCACCGATGCCCGCATTGGCGAAAACCACGTGCAGCCGTCCGAATCGGTCCTGGATGGCGGCGGTCAGTGCGTCGAGATCGGCCAGATCCGCGGCGTCGCCCGGCACCGCGAGGACGCGGTCAGCGCTGTTCAGCTCCTCGACGGCGGCATCGAGCCGGGTCTTATCGCGCCCGGTGATGACCACCCGCGCGCCCTCGTCGAGCAACCTACGCGCGGCGGCCAGGCCCATACCGCTGGTACCGCCGGTGATCAGCGCGACCTTGTTGTCGAATCGGGAACTGCTCGGCATGATACGACCTCTCATACAGTTGGATTGTTCAAATACTTACGTACAGTTCGACTGTATGTCAACAATCGAGCTATCCTGATCGTGTGATGACGGCACATCCCGAGCGGGATCGGATCCAGTTGGCGAATGTCTTTGCCGCCCTGGGGAACCCGTTGCGGCTGCAGATCGTGCGGGTACTCGCCGACGGGGGCGAGCACACCTGCGGCTCGATCGTGGACGGTGTGCCCAAGTCGAATCTGACCCATCACTACCGGGTACTGCGCGACGCCGGGATCATCTGGCAGCGACCGTCCGGTCGCGAGACGCTGCAGTCGTTGCGTCGCGACGATCTCGACGCCCGCTTTCCCGGCCTACTGGACTCGGTGATCGACGCGGCGCGCCGCGATATCGCCGCAGACCAGCCCGACGCGAGCCGAATTTGATCACGGTTCGGTCGCACGGCGCGCGCGAAAGTCGGGCTTACCGTACCTAAGTCGCGTTATGCCGTACTGTGCCCGCGTGCCGCCATCCGCCCTCCGCGACCGTAAACGGGAACGTACCCGCCGCGCCCTCCTCGAAGCAGCCGTCGAACTTTTCGAGGGCAGAGGTTATGAGGAGACCACGGTGGCCGATATCGCCGCCGCCGCGGAGGTGGGTACCCGAACGTTCTTCAACTACTTCGCCAGCAAGGAAGAGTTGCTGTTTCCGGAGCAGGACGAACGGGTGCGCGCCGCGGTGGCGGCGATCGCCAGCCGTCGGCCCGGTGAGCGGCCGGTGGAGGTGCTATTGCGGGCACTGCGGGCGGCCGGTGACAATCCGGGCGAACACCTGGTCGACGATCTGAACGCGCGGCTAGCCGCACTGCGCGCACAGGTTTCGCGCACCGTGCCCGCGGTGAGCGGACGCGCCGCGCATGCACAGCTGGTCGCCCAGCGCGAGATCGCGCGCCAGTTGCATGTGGCGTTTCCGGCGGAACTGGACGAGGTCGGCGCGGCCGCACTGGTCGGTGCCGTCGTCGGCGCGGTTTCCGGTGCGCTGACGGTGCTGTTCCAGAGTCCGGTGGCCCGAGTGGACGGTGAGCGACTGCATCGCAAGATCCACGAAACCACCTCGCGGGTGCTGCAGCCCTGGCTCGCGTCGAGTACCAAGATGCATGTCGGACCCATGCACTGACCGGTCAGCCGAATTGCTGCCATCCCAAACGGATCACCATCCCGACGACCACCACCAGCAGCACGACCCGCACGAACTGCGCGCCATTGCGTAATGCCATGTGCGAGCCCAGAATCGCGCCCGCCACATTGCCGACCGCCATGGCCGCGCCGAGGGCGAACATGATGTGACCGGTGACGCCGAAGAAGATCAGCGCGCCGAAATTGGATCCGCAGTTGATCACCTTCGCCATCGCGGCCGCGCGCACGAATTCGGTGCCGAGCAGGGTGGCGAAGGTGATGATCAGGAAGGTGCCGGTGCCAGGGCCGAGCAGTCCGTCGTAGAAGCCGATCAGTCCGGCGGCCATGGCGATCACGAGTACGACCTTGCGTCGCGTCGGCGGGTGCGTTGCCATGGTGATGCCGATCGACGGTCGCAGCGTGACGAAGACGGCAACCCCGACCAGCACCACCATCACAATCGGGATGAACAGGTCGCGATCGATGAGCGATACCGCCGCCGCGCCGATCGCAGCGGTGCCCGCCGCGATCGCCGCCGCGGGCAGCAGCGTTCGCCATTGCATCGGGACCTTCCGCGCGAACGTCATGACCGATGCGGTGGTACCGGCCACCGCGGCGAGTTTATTGGTACCCAGCGCCGTCTGCGGGGCGATGCCCGGCGCCACGAGGAACAGTGTCGGCAGGATGATCAATCCGCCGCCGCCGACCACCGCGTCCACCCAGCCTGCCGCGGTCGCGGCCGTCAATAAGGCCGCCCAGTCTGCGAAATCCACCCGGTCAGCCAACCAGATGGTTGGGTTCTGCGTCGTCGGCGGGTGCGGCCGCTGCCGGTTCTGGTGACACCTAGGCTGATATTCGTGCGTCGGTTCAGTCTGTGGCTTCGCGGCAAGCCCCTCATCGCGGATTCGATCCTGGCCGCCGCGCTCATGTTGTTCGAGGTGCTCGGAGTCAGCAACTCCGATAACAAGCTGGCCTATCTGGGAATCGGTGTACTGCTGCCGGGACCGGTGGCATTTCGGCGGCTGTACCCGCGCGCGATGGCCGCGGCGATGCTCGGGCTCTCGGTCGCCTCGGCACTGGTAAGCTACGCGTCCGAGGACAAGGCCGACCATATCGCGCTACTCGGACTCGGCATCATGCTGTACACCCTGGTCGCCTACGTCGGCCGCAAGGAAGCGCTGTTGTATGTGCTCGGGTTGGTCGCCGACAGCACCATCTCATTTCTGCTGCTGCACAAGCCATCCGGTTCGGACCTGATCTTCACCGTGATGTTCTACGCACTGTGCTGGACACTGGCCGAGTTCATCGGTGCGCGCCACGCCTACGACCAAGAGGTGGCAGCACGGCTGGCGGTCGCCGATTACGACCGGGAACGCCGCGCACACGATGCCGTGGCCGCCGAGCGCACCCGCATTGCCCGCGAACTGCACGATGTCGTCGCACACGCGGTCAGCGTGATCATCGTCCAGGCCGACGGTGCGAAGTACGCGCTGCGCCGCGATCCGGATGCGGCCGAACGGGCGTTGGCCACCATCGCGGGCACCGGCCGGGAGGCACTGCGCGAACTGCGCAGGACCGTCGCACTGCTGCGTATCGAACACGCCCCCGATCAGCTGCCGCAGCACGGAACCGCAGGTTTGGCCAAGGTGGTCGAGATGATGCACGACACCGGCCTGGCCGTGGAACTCGAAATGACCGGCGAACTCGACGACATCACCCCCGAGGTAAGTCTCGGCATGCACCGCATCGTCCAGGAATCGCTGACCAATACGCTCCGGCACGCGGGCTCGCATCCGAAGGCGTGGGTGCGCGTGCAGCGCCGCGCGACCGATGTCGTCATCGAGGTCACCGACACCGGCGGGATTCCGGTGCGGGAGCAGGCCGCGAGCCCGATCGAAGGCGGCGGTATGGGGTTGGTCGGCATGCGCGAGCGCATCGCCGTCCTCAGCGGCACGCTGGAGGCGGGCCGCACATCCGACGGCGCATGGCGGGTGTACGCGACCATCCCATTGCAGCGCGGCAACGAAAGCTGTTAGCGGAGGCATTCTTTCGACGCTGCGCGCACGGTATCGAAAACGCGCTGGACGGTGCCGATAGATTAGGGACGTGCCGATTACCGTTCTCGTTGTCGACGACCAGGAACTCATGCGCATGGGATTGAAGATGGTGCTCGGCGCGCATCCGGATATCGAAGTGATCGGGGAGGCCGAGAACGGGGCCATCGCCATAACGCGGGCCAAGGAGTTGCGCCCGGATGTGGTGCTGATGGATGTGCGGATGCCGGTGGTCGACGGTGTCGCCGCGACACAGCGCATCGTCGAGGCGGGCGACGGCTGCAAGGTCCTGGTGATGACGACCTTCGACCTCGACGAGCACGCGCTCGGCGCGCTCCGGGCGGGGGCGAGCGGATTCCTGCTGAAGGACACTCCGCCCGAGGATCTGGTCTCGGCGATCCGGAGCGTGGCCGGTGGTGATGCGGTGGTGTCGCCCAAGGTGACCAAGCGACTGCTGGACCGGCTCATCGCCGATGATCCCGGCGGTATGCGGGATCCAGTGGTGCTCGAGGTACTGACCGCGCGCGAGCGCGAGGTGCTCGAGCAGATCGCGGCGGGCCGGTCCAATGCCGAGATCGCGGAGCAGTTGTACCTGTCCGAGGCGACCGTCAAGACGCACGTCGGGCGGGTACTGACGAAACTCGGTCTGCGCGACCGGGTTCAAGCGGTGGTGCTGGCGTACGAGACCGGGCTGGTTCGACCCGGCGGGTGAGATCTCAGCGAGCTATCAGGCTGGTTCGGGAGAAAAATCGGACCGCGCGACGTTGAACCGGGTAGATCGTCCGAAAGGATCGCCATGCCCGCCGTACTGTTCGTGCTCTACGTCATCGTCGAGATCGCCGCGCTGATCGCTGTCGGCCAGCTCATCGGTGTGATGCCGACCATCCTGCTGCTGATCGCCGGATCCGCCGCGGGCATGCTGCTCATCGGCTCACAGGGCCGTCGCGTCTTCGAACAGTTCCGCCGCGCCGGGCGCGGGGAAATCAATCCGGGTACCGCGGTCGCGGACGGCGCGCTCGTCGCCGCTGGCGGATTCCTGATGTTCATCCCGGGCCTGGTCACCTCGTTCTTCGGACTGCTTCTGCTGCTGCCGCCGACCCGCTTCCTGGTCCGTCCGCTGGTCGCCGCGTTCGCGGCGCGCCGGTTCAGCCGTCTGGCCGCGGCGATGCCGTATCGCGGCGTGATCATCGACGGTGACGATGTGGTCGACGGCGTTGTGGTCACCGAGTGGTACGACGACCCGCGCCCGTCGACCCGCCCCGCCCTGCCGTAACCGCTCGCCCGCCGATCGGGACCTTCGCGCGATAAACCGTGCGAATTTTCACGGCCACGGCCATTTCGAAGGACGCCGCAAAGGACTAAGGTGGCCGGATGGCGACCGAAGAGCTCACCGTCACGGTGAGTGAGGAGCTGGCGGCGGCGGTCAGACAGGCCGCAGCCGCTGCGGGACAGTCGATTTCCGGATTCACGGCAGCAGCGCTGCGGCTGGAACTGATCGCGGTGGAGGCAGGCATGCGGGCCGCACCCGATCGCTTCGCAGCACCGCCGAGATATGCGCAGGTCATGGCGGTGCTGGCGCAACCGGCGGACGTATCCCCGATAACGCGGCTGTCCGACTCGAAGGACTGAAACACCCATACGGCAGACTGGTCTCTCGTGAGTACCCAGTTGCTGATCGGCGGTCGTTTCTACAGTTCGAGTTCACCCGACGCGACGGCAATGGCCGTGACCGACGGCACGGTGGTCTGGCTGGGTGCCGAACAACCGGGACGCGCGCTGCATCCGGATGCAGAGATCATCGATCTGGCCGGGGCTTTCGTCGCGCCCGCGTTCGTCGATCCGCACGTGCATGTGACCGCGCTGGGGCTGAAGCTGACGGGACTCGATCTGTCGGCGGCACGGTCGCTCGAGCACTGCCTGGAGCTGTTGCGCGCATACGCGGTGGCCCATCCCGATGGTGCGATTCTCGGCGACGGCTGGGATGAGACCGGTTGGCCGGAGGGGCGGCCGCCGACGGTCGAGGAGATCGATGCGGCGGTGCTGCCGGGTCGGCAGGTGTACCTGTCACGGGTGGATGCGCATTCGGCGGTGGTGTCTTCGGCACTGCTGAACGCCGCGGTCACCGCTGCGCACGGGTTCACCCGTGGTGAGCCGCTGCGTGCCGCGGCACACCATCTCGTGCGCGGCGAAGTTCTGGCGGGATTGGATCGCGCACAACGGGATCGGGCCCGCAAGGCGGCACTGGACGCCGCGGCCGCGCGCGGCGTCGTCGCGGTACACGAATGCGGCGGACCGGAGATCGCCGGCCGCACCGATATTCGCGAGCTGCTCGAGTTCGAGCACGGCGTCGAGGTGCGGGCCTATTGGGGTGAGGCGGTGCGCACCGCCGACGAGGCGCGGGCGCTGGTCGCCGAACTCGGGGTGCACGCGTTGGGTGGCGATCTGTTCGTCGACGGGTCGATCGGCTCGCGCAGTGCGCGGCTGCGCGCGCCCTACGCCGACCACGCTGGAACCGGCCTGGGCTATCTCGATGCCGATACGATCGCCGCGCATCTGCGCGCCTGCACCGAGGCTGGCATCCAGGCTGGCTTCCACGTCATCGGCGATGCCGCGATGGACCAGGTCATCGCCGGTTTCGGACAGGTCGTCGACGCACTCGGCGGCCCGGCCGTCGCGGCGCGCGGCCACCGCGTCGAACATGCGGAGATGATCGACGCCGACCAGATCGCCCAACTCGGTGCCTGGGGTGTAATAGCCAGTGTCCAACCGGGTTTCGACGCGACCTGGGGTGGTCCGGACGGTATGTACGCCACCCGCTTGGGCTCCGAGCGCGCCGCCGCCCTGAATCCCTACGCGGCCATGGCCGCCGCGGGTATTGCCCTGGCCATCGGCTCGGATGCCCCCGTTACCGCCCTCGACCCCTGGTCCGCGATCCGCGCCGCGGTCAACCACCGCACCCCCGGCCACGGCCTCTCACCCCGCGCCGCCTTCGCTGCCGCCACCCGAGGCGCCTGGCGCGCGGGTGGTATCCGCGACGGCCTGGCTGGCACGCTGGTTCCGGGAGCGCCCGCCTCCTACGCGATCTGGGACGCCGGCGACCTCGTCGTCGCCGCGGCCGCCGACACCGTCCAACGCTGGTCGACCGACCCCCGCTCCCGGGTACCCGGCCTGCCGTCGCTCGACCCCGAGGCGAAGCTGCCCACCTGCCTGCGCACCGTGCACCGCGGAGTGACCATCCATGAGGCCTGAAACACCCCGGATTCCCGGCCTACACCCGCAATCCTGGTGCTGCAAGGCCGTATTCGTGACGAAAGCGCCGAAAATGGCCATACTCGGCCGTGCGGTGGGGGAGCGGCGATGAGTGACGGATCTACCACGACGGTGCTTACCCGGATAGCCGCGGCGCTCGATCGGTATCCGGTGCTGAGCCGCGCCGTGGCGGCGGTGATCGCCGGGTTGCTGATCTTCGGGAGCTTTCCGCCGCGGCCGCTGTGGTTCCTGGCGCCGATCGGAATCGCGGTATTGACGCTGACCGTGCGTGGTGCCGGGCGGCTGCGGAGTGGGTTCGGATACGGCATGCTGGCGGGGCTCGGATTCTTCGTGCCGCTGTTGCCGTGGACCGGGATCTATGTGGGGCCGGTGCCGTGGCTCGCACTGTCGACGGTGTGTTCCTTATATATAGGACTTTTCGGGCTCACGGCTCGTTTGCTGTCCGCACTACGGGGGTGGCCGCTGTGGGTGGCGCTGGCCTGGACGGCGACCGAGTGGCTGCGGTCGAGTTTTCCGTTCGGCGGATTCCCGTGGGGGCGGCTGGCATTCGGGCAGGCCGACGGGTGGTACCTGTCGCTCGCCATGGTGGGCGGTGCGCCGCTCATCGGATTCGCGGTGGCGCTCACCGGAACTACAGCGGCGGCTCTGCTCGTACGCCTGTGGGCTCGAATGACGACCGGGTCGACGACAGGTGGAAAACTCACCGGCCCCGCCGCCGCGACACGCCTCGGAGTTGTCGCCGCGGCGGCGACCCTGGTTGTTGTCCCGATGACCGCACTGATCCTCCGGGCGGCGCTGCCCGGCCCAGAGGAGGGCGACCGCACGATCACCGTCGCCGCCATCCAGGGCAGCGTGCCCCGGCTGGGTTTGGATTTCAATGCGCAGCGCCGCGCCGTGCTGGACAACCATGTCCGGCGCACCGAGGAATTGGCTCGCGACGTCGCGCAGGGCCGGGTGCGCAAGCCCGATGTGGTGATCTGGCCGGAGAACTCCTCCGATATCGATCCGCTGCGCAATGCCGACGCGGCCGCCGAGATCACCGAGGCCGCCGAGCAGATCGGCGCGCCCATACTCGTCGGCGCGGTACTGGTGAACAGCGATCGCACGACGTCGAACTCGGTGATCGTCTGGAACGGTGCGGCCGGGCCGGGAGAGCGCCACGATAAGAAGATCATCCAGCCGTTCGGCGAATACCTGCCCATGCGCGGGTTCTTCCGGCTGTTCTCCGAATACGCCGACCGCGCAGGATACTTCGTGCCGGGCCACGGCGACGGCACGGTCCACGCGGACGGCATCGATATCGGCGTCGCAACCTGCTACGAGGTCGCCTTCGACCGCGCCTTTCGTGATTCCATGCGTGCGGGCGCGCAATTGCTGACCGTACCCACCAATAACGCCACCTTCGGCGACAGCGAGATGACCTACCAGCAGCTGGCTATGTCCCGGGTCCGCGCCGTCGAACACGGCCGCGCCCTGGTGGTCGCCGCCACCTCGGGCGTCAGCGCCATCATTACCGCGGACGGCGCGGTCCAGCAGCAGACCCCGAAATTCGTCCCAGCCGCACTGGTCGCCGAACTGCCGCTGCGCAGCACCACAACACTCGCGACCCGATTCGGCGCCGCGCCGGAACTGCTGTCGGTTATTATGACCGCTGCTGCTGTAGTGGTGACAGCTATTCGTCAGCTAAATGCGCGTGGCAGTAACTCAACCGACCGAGAAGCCACCACGGACCAGTCGGTCGGTTGAGCGCATCGGATCTGCTGAACACAGCGAGCGAGTCTTCCCTCTAACCGAACAATCGGTTTGTTCCGGGGCTGGTGTTACCGACGGTCGGCGAGCCCTGGGCGCTAGCCAGCCGTTTGCTGAGCCGTAACCAAGGCCGCGGCGTGTTGTCATCACGCCTTCCCTTACTCGTTTTAAGGCATAGGCCCAGCAAAAAGCTATATTTGCGGAAAGATAGCCCACGAAAGTGTGCTGCCGCCAACGGCGTTGGAAGTGAAACAAATCAGCAACGCTGGCCATCCGCTACATCCGGTGCTCCGAATCAATGGGCGTGGATCACGTCCTACGGCTGGCGCATGCGCGCCTGCGGTGGCGGTGCTCGGGGAGATGCGCATCAACAGCGGCAGAAGGAGTGATTGATGAGTTCATTGGCCACGGATCGCGTCGACCAATGCTCTTCTGGTGAATTCTCGGCACAACCATTCGCACTGTCGCCTGCGCAAACAGCCCTGTGGTACGCCCAACGGATTCGCCCCGACGTTCCGCTTACCATCGCCCAGTATGTCGAGATCCACGGCGACCTGGATGTCGGCCGCCTGCTCTACTCGATCGAACGCTTCGGCGCCGAAACGCAGGTGGGACATGTACGCCTGGTAGAGATCGACGGCGTCCCGCATCAGGTGATCGACCACACCTTCCGCCCGGGCTGGGACCGGATCGATCTGCGCGACGAGCCGGATCCACATGCTGCCGCGCTGCGCTGGATGAATGAGCACGCCAGCTCGCCGATCGATTTCGAGAGCGATCCGCTGACCACGAACATCGTGCTGCGAACCGGCGAATCCGACTACATCTGGTACGCACGCGGCCATCACATCGTGATCGACGGCTACGGTGCGATGAACGCGCTCACCCGCACCGCGGAGATCTATACGGCGCTGGAAAACCACACCGAACCGGCCGTCTCGCGCGCGACGCCGCTGGCGAAAATCTATGCGGACGAATCCACCTACCGGGATTCCGGCCGGTTCCGCACCGACCGCGACTACTGGCTCGAGCAATTGGCGGGCGCTGGTGGACCGATGACGCTGTCCAATGTGATCGGCCTGACCGCCGCCCCCGACGCGGGGCGGCGGCGTGCTTGCGCGGTCCTCGACGAACGCGCCGAGACGGCCATGAACGCGGCGACGGCCGCATTCGAGACCCACAGCTCGACCATGTTCGTCGCGGCACTGGCCTGCTATGTGCGTTCGGTGACCGGCAATCCGGATGTGGTGCTGAGCCTGCCGGTTTCCGCGCGGACCACGGTCGCGCTGCGCCGTTCCGCGGGTGTGGTCTCCAATGTGGTGCCGATCCGGCTGCACTTCGACGCCGCCACCACCGTTCGCGACGTGGTGCGCGGCGCGGAATTGCAGATCACCGGCGCGCTGCGGCATCAGCTCTACCGCCACGACGACATCCGCCGCGACTGCGGCTACTCCCGCGACGCGCGTGGCTTCTTCGGCCCGATGGTCAACATCATGCTGTTCCATGACGAGCTGAAGTTCGGCAGTCTGCTCGGCTCGCTGCACGTGCTCGCCACCGGCCCGGTCGAGGACCTTTCCATCAATGTGTACAACGGCGAGGGCGGCCGCATCCACATCGACTTCGAGGCCAACCCGCGGCTCTACACCGATACCGAGGTCACGGCGCACCACGCCCGGTTCCTGGACTTCCTGACCCGATTCCTCGCCGCCGACCTCGACACCCACGCCGAAAGCCTCGCCGCGATCACCGGCGACGAGCGTGAGCGCGTGCTACGCACCTGGAACGCCACCGGGACGGCACTGCGTCCGGGTACCCTGTCCGGTCTGTTCGCCGATCGCGCGATGATCTGCCCGGATGCGGTCGCGCTCGAATTCGCCGACGAGACACTGACTTACCGCGAACTCGACGAGCGGGCCAACCGGCTGGCCCGCCTGTTGATCGCCCGCGGCGCGGGCCCGGAAACGGTGGTCGCCTTGTGCCTACGGCGCAGCATCGAACTCGTCGTCGGCATGTACGCGGTCATCAAGGCGGGTGCGGCCTACCTGCCCCTTGATACGGAGAACCCCGCCGAGCGGATCGATCAGATCCTCGAGCAGTCCGAACCCGTGTGCGTATTGATCGCGGCCCGCGACGAACTCACGGTCCCGGAGCGCGCGGCCGTGCTGGCCATCGATACCGTCGACCTTTCGAATATCGACGCCGCTCCGATCACCGACAGCGACCGCCGCACTCCGCTGCGCGCCGACCATCTCGCCTACGTCATCTTCACCTCCGGCTCGACCGGAAAACCCAAGGGCGTCGGTGTAACCCACACCGCGATCGTCAACCGGCTGCGTTGGATGCAGCACGAATACCCCCTCGACGGCACCGACGCCGTCCTGCAGAAGACCCCGGCCACCTTCGACGTCTCGGTCTGGGAATTCTTCTGGCCCTTGCAGATCGGCGCGCGACTGGTCATCGCCGAACCCGACGGGCACCGTGATCCCGCCTACCTGGCTCGGATCATCAGCGAAAAGTCGATCACCACGGCGCATTTCGTGCCGTCCATGCTGTCGGTGTTCGTCACCGACACCGATGTGCGCGATTGCGCCGGTCTGCGCCGAGTGTTCTGCAGCGGTGAAGCATTGCCCGCGGCCACCGTTCGCGATTTCCGCGCCGCCCTGCACGAGCCGGAACTACACAATCTGTACGGACCGACCGAAGCCGCCGTCGACGTCACCTACTGGCCGTGCTCGGCCGAACCGGCCACCGTGCCCATCGGATCTCCGGTGTGGAACACCCAGACCTACGTCCTCGACTCGCTCCTGCGGCCGGTTCCGCCAGGGGTAGCGGGGGAGCTGTATCTTGCGGGCGTCCAGCTGGCGCGCGGGTATCTCGGCCAATCCCAGCTCACCGCGGACCGGTTTGTGGCCAACCCGTTCACTCCCGGCGCTCGGATGTACCGCACCGGCGACTTGGCCCGCTGGCAGGGCGATCCGGATCTCGGTCGGCACGAGGATGATTCGGATCGCGGCGTGCTCGAATACCTGGGCCGCAGCGATTTCCAAGTCAAGATTCGTGGCCTGCGCATGGAACTCGGCGAGATCGAGGCGGCATTGCTGGCCGACGAGCGGGTCGCGCGCGCGGTGTGCGTGGCCCACACCAGCCGAACCGGCGACGAGCTCGCCGCCTATGTCGTTGCCGCCCCGGCATTTACGGCGGACCTGGACACCACCACACTGCAGAATGCGTTGCGCCGTACCCTGCCCAACTACATGGTGCCCGCCTCGCTGATGGTCCTCGACGAACTACCGCTCAGTGCCAACGGCAAGATCGATCGCAAGGCCCTGCCCGAACCCGTTATCGCCCGCCCCGTCGGGCCGGTCACCGCCGAACCGCGCAGCGAGGTGGAGCGGGTACTCGCCGGCATCTTCAGCGAAGTCCTGTGCATCGACGAAATCGGTGTCGAGGACGGCTTTTTCGACCTGGGCGGCAATTCGCTCATCGCCGCACGCGCGGTGGCGCGGATAAACGCCACGCTCGGCGCCGGGCTGACCATCCGTGACCTGTTCGAGGCGTCGACGATCGCCGCGCTCAGTGAGCGTTTCGCCACACACAACCCGGACGCGTCCTCCCCGAAACTGGTCCCGGCCGAACGGCCGCGACGGATTCCGCTGTCGCTGGCCCAGCAGCGGCTGTGGATCCTCAACCGCTTCGCCGAACACGCCGCCGCATACAACATGCCGCTGGCCGTCGAAATCGACGGGCCGATCGATCTCGCTTCGCTGCGAGCCGGTCTCGTCGATGTGATCGAACGCCACGAATCCCTGCGCACCACTTTTCCGGACGGGGCGGACGGACCCTGCCAGCTGATACATCCTGCTACCGAGATCCCGCTGACCCTGGACCCGATCGACGCCATTGGCGCCGATGTACGCGAACTTGCCGAGGAGTTCGCCGGCTACGGCTTCGACCTGCGCAGCCAGGCCCCGATTCGGGTCGCACTGTGGACCACCGCACCGGATCGGCACGTATTCCTCATTGTGCTGCACCACATCTGCGGTGACGGCTGGTCGGTGGCGCCAATGGCCAGGGACCTGATGACCGCCGTCACCGCGCGCGCGGAGGGCACCACACCGCACTGGAAGCCGCTGCCGGTGCAGTACGCCGATTTCGCACTGTGGCAACGGGAACTGCTGGGTGACGAAGCCGATCCGGCCAGTGCGCTGAGCCGTCAGCTCGCCTACTGGCGCTCGGCCCTGCGCGGTCTGCCCGACCAGCTCGACCTGCCGCTGGATCGTCCGCGTGCACTGCACCGCTCGACCAGTGGCGGCCGGGTCGAGTTCACCATCGCCCCCGAGATCCGTCGCGCCGCAGGCGAACTCGCGGCCAGCCGGGGCGTCAGCATGTTCATGGTGCTGCACGCGACACTGGCCACCCTGCTCGCGCGGCTGTGTGCGAGCACCGATGTCACCATCGGCACCCCGATCGCCGGTCGCTCCGATCCGGCGCTCGATGACCTCGTCGGGATGTTCGTCAATACTCTGGTACTGCGGACCGAGGTCGATCCGGCAGCCGGATTCGACCAGATGCTCGACGTGGTCCGCGAAACCGATCTCAACGCCTTCGCCAACGCTGATGTGCCGTTCGAGCGGCTGGTCGAGCTCGTCAACCCGGAGCGCTCCGCCGCCAGGCACCCGCTGTTCCAGGTGATGTTGTCCTACGATCACGCACCCGATCTGAGCATCAATCTGCCCGGTGTGCAGTCGCGGGTGCTCCCGATCGCCGCCGATATCGCTAAATTCGATCTGCAGCTGGAGGTGCACGACGGCCTGTCCGATGGCCCGCTGCACGCCGAATTCGGCTATGCCACTGATGTTTTCGACCAGCGCACGATCGAATCGTTCGCCCACCGCTTCATCGCCGTACTCGGTGCCGTTGTCGCCGCGCCGAATATGCCGGTCGGTGATCTGGACATTCTGGATACGCGCGAGACCGCGAAGCTGGTGCCGATCGCGGGCGCACCCGGCGAACCGTCGATCACACTGGCGCGGTTGCTCACCGACACCGCCGAGCGGGTACCCGATGCCATCGCCGTGCGCTACAACGACACCGACACCAGCTACCGCGAACTCGATGAGATGTCGAATCGCCTGGCGCGCACCCTGATCGAACACGGCGCCGGACCCGAGGTCGTGGTTGCGATCGCGCTGCCGCGCAGTCTCGACTCGATCGCGGCCATCTGGGCGGTCGCGAAAACCGGTGCGGCATATGTGCCGATCGATCCGAGCTACCCGGCCGAGCGGATCGGGCATATGATCGCCGATTCCGGCGCCATGCTCGGACTCACCGTGCCGGATTGCCTGGTTGCCATGCCCGCCTGGCCCGCCGCGCGCGGCAAACACCGCAAGCATTACGTCGACTGGCTGGTGCTCGGCTCCGACGAGCTGGCCACCGAATCCGCCCGCCACGGTACCGATCCCGTCACCGACGCGGATCGGCATTACCCGCTGCGCACCGGACATCCGGCCTACCTGATCTACACCTCGGGCTCCACCGGAAAGCCGAAGGCGGTCATCGTCACCCACGCCGGTATCGCCTCGCTGGCGAATGAGCAGATGCATCTGTTCGGCGTGACGGATTCGGCACGGACATTGCACTTCTCCTCGCCTAGTTTCGATGCGTCGGTGCTGGAGATGCTGCTCGGCTTCACGGCAGGCGCGACCATCGTCGTCGCACCCGCTGGCATGTACGGCGGTGCCGAACTTGCCGAATTGCTGCGCACGGAGCATGTCACGCATGCCTTCATCACCCCGGCCGCGCTGGCCACCGTGCCGAACGAGGGACTCGACGAACTCGAGGCCGTCATCGTCGGCGGTGAGGCGTGCTCGGAGGAACTGGTCGAGCGCTGGACGCGCGGGCACCGCATGCACAACATGTACGGACCATCGGAGGCGACCGTCGCCGCTACCGCCAGTGGTCCGATGCACGCGGGCCGTGCCGTACCGCTCGGCATGCCGGTGCGCGGCATGCGGCTGTTCGTACTCGATGGCCGACTGCATCCGGTCCCGCCGGGCACGCCGGGAGAGCTCTACCTGTCCGGTCCTGGTCTGGCGCGCGGCTATCTCGGCCGCTACAGCCTTACCGCACAGAGCTTCCCGGCCAACCCGCTCGGTAGGCGCGGGGAGCGGATGTACCGCACTGGCGATCTAGTGGTCTCCGATCCGATCGGACAGCTGCGCTTCCTCGGCCGCGCCGACGACCAGATCAAGATCCGCGGCTTCCGTATCGAACTGCGCGAGATCGACCATGTACTTCGCGCGCACCCGGGAGTGGCGCGCGCGCTCACGGTCGTACACACCGACGATGAGGGCGAGACCCGCCTGATCGCCTACGTGACCGCGGACGAGGCGATCGATGCCGCCGATATCACCGAGACCGCGCGGCAGCGGCTGCCCGGCTACATGGTGCCCGCCGCGATCACCGTACTCGACGAGATGCCGGTGACCCCGTCCGGCAAACTCGACCGAAAGGCCTTGCCCGCACCGGTTTTCGCGGCAGCCGGTACCTCGCGCGCACCGCGCACCGACCTGGAGCGGCAGGTCGCCACAGTGTTCGGCGATATCCTCGGCCACCCGGTGACCGGCGCCGAGGACAGCTTCTTCGACGTGGGCGGCAATTCGCTGCTCGCCACCCGGCTCGCGACCGCGCTGTACGAGCAGTTCGGTGTCGACCTGCCGGTGCGGCTGATCTTCGAGACACCGACGGTGGCCGGGATCGCGGCACGCATAACGGAAGCGCCCCGGACGCAACGGATGGCGCTGGCTGTGCATATCCCGCGTCCGGGACGCATTCCATTGTCGCTGCCCCAGCAGCGACTGTGGTTCCTTAATCGATTTTCACCCGAATCGAGTGCGTACAACATCGCATTCGTCATTCGAATCGACGGCGATCTGGATATACCCGCGCTGCGCGCGGCACTGACCGACCTGGTGGACCGACATGAGGTGTTGCGCACCGTCTTCCCCGAGGACGGTGCGGGCGCACAGCAATCGGTACTGCCCACCGTCCGGGCCGTGCCGGTACTCGATGTGGTGCCGACCGACGAGGGCGCCGCCGAACAGACGTTGCGGGCATTCGCGCGTACCGGATTCGATCTCACCAGAGATCTTCCGCTGCGGATCACCTTGCTACGCACCGAAACTCGGCGGCACCTGCTCGGCATCGTGCTGCACCACATCGCCGCCGACGGCTGGTCGCTCGGGCCATTGACCAAAGATCTGGCGGCCGCCTACATGGCCAGGCACGAGGGCGGTGTACCCGCCTGGACGCCACTTCCGGTGCAGTACGCGGACTTCGGGCTGTGGCAGCGGGCCTACCTCGGCGATGAGGCCGATCCGCAGAGCCTCGCGAGCGAACAGCTCGCGTACTGGCGCACCGCGCTGGCGGACCTGCCCGAGGAACTGCCGTTGCCCTACGACCGGCCGCGTCCGGCCCAGCCGACACAGCAGGCGGGCACCGTGCGTTTCAGTGTGCCCGAGCCGGTGCAGCATGCCCTCGCCGAACTTGCACGCAAACAAGGCGTCAGCACGTTCATGGTGCTGCGTTCGGCGCTCGCGGTATTGCTGCGTTTCGTTACCGGCGGTCGCGATATCGTGATCGGCACGCCGGTCGCGGGCCGCAACGACACCAAGCTCGACGAGTTGGTCGGCATGTTCGTCAATACGCTGGTATTGCGTTCGGACGTCGACCCGGACATTTCGTTCGCGACGCTGTTGCGCGCGGATCGGGATACCGAGCTGGCCGCCATGGCGCACGGCGATGTTCCGTTCGAGCGCATCGTCAAGGAACTGGGTCGCGGCGCCCATGGTGGCAGTCGCCATCCGCTGTTCCAGGTGGCGCTGACGGTGCAGGACGGGCCGGTGCCGTCGCTCGAACTGCCCGGCCTGGCACTGCGTGCCGAGGAACTGGATATCGCGCTGGCGAAATTCGACCTGGAGTTGCGGGTGGCGACGGTGTCCCGCGACACCGGTTCGGGCGAGTCTTGGCGCGCGTTCGAATTCATCTACGCCGCAGAGCTTTTCGATGCCGCGACGATCAAGACGCTGGCCGATCGGTTCCTGGCGGTGCTGGCGGCCATCAGCGGTGCGCCACGGGCGCTCGTTCGAGATATCGACGCGCGCACCGAATTCGAGCGACGTGTGCTCACCCCGGCCACCGGCGCGCCGTCCACGCCGCAGTGCACGCTGGCCGAGTACTTCACCGCGACCGCGCATCGGAATCTGCACCGCACGGCCGTTCGAGCGGGCAGCATCTCGCTGACCTACGCCGAGGTCGACCGGCGCTCGAATCGCTTGGCGCGGGCTCTGATCGCACGCGGTTTCGGTGTGGGGGACCGGGTAGCGCTCGGCCTGACCCGCTCGATCGAATCGGTGGTCACGATGCTCGCCGTCGCCAAATCCGGTGCGGCGTTCGTGCCGGTCGATCCGAACTACCCGGTCGACCGGGTGCGGCACATGCTGGTGGACTCCGGCTGCCAGGTCGGCATTACCATGTCCGTGCATGCTGATCGGCTGTGCCCGGCGGACGGACCGGTCACCGACTGGTTGCTGATTGATGATCCCGAATTCGCCGATGAGCTGGCCGAACTCGATGACAGCCCGGTCGAGGACCACGACCGCCTTGGCACCATCGACATCGCCGATCTGGCGTATGTGATCTACACCTCGGGCTCGACCGGAAAACCCAAGGGCGTGGCCGTCACCCACAGTGGCCTGTCGAATTTCGGCGACGAGGTCCGCGACCGCATGCGAATCGACCAGGATTCGCACACGCTGCACTTCTCCTCACCGAGTTTCGACGCGGCCATCTTGGACTTGCTGCTCGCGATCGGATCCGGCGCGACCATGGTGATCTGCCCAACCGATATCTATGGTGGTGACGAACTGGCCGCGCTGCTGGAGCGCGAACGCGTTACCCACGCGTTCATCACCCCGGCCGCGCTGGCCACCATCGATCGGCAGCGGTGGTCATTGCCGAACCTGCGTGCACTGCTGGTGGGTGGTGAGGCCGTCGGTGCCGAGTTGGTGGCCCGCTGGGCGCCGGGACGGCAGATGCACAACGTATATGGGCCGACCGAAACCACCATCGTCATCACGATCTCGGATCCGCTGGCGGTCGATGGGCCGAACACCATCGGCACCCCGGTGCGCGGTGCGCGGGCGCTGGTACTCGACGAGCGGATGCGCCCGGTTCCGGTCGGTGTGCCCGGCGACCTGTACCTCGGTGGATTCGGTGTCACGCGTGGGTATCTCGACCGGTTCGAGCTCACCGCGACGCGGTTCGTCGCCGACCCCTACGGTCCCGCGGGTTCACGGATGTACCGCAGCGGTGACGTGGTGCGCTGGAATGCCGCGGGCGAAATCGTCTACCTCGGGCGCAGTGACCATCAGGTGAAGGTGCGCGGCTTCCGCATCGAACTCGGCGAGATCACCAATGCGCTCGTCGACCATCGAGATGTGCGGTTCGCGCACACCGAGGTGCGCCACATCGCGGGTGCGGACCGGATCGTCTCGTTCATTCAGCCCACCGACGAAACGGGCACACCGGATATCGACGCGGTGCGTGCGCATGTTGCCGAAAAACTGCCCGCGCATATGGTTCCGGCCAGTATCACTGTGTTGGACGGGATTCCGCTGACCCCGACCGGCAAGTTGGATATCGCCGCACTGCCGGAACCACAGTTGACGGTGCGCGCCGCGCTGCGCGCACCCGAGACCGCATCCGAGCGAATGGTCGCCGAGGTGATGGGCGAATTGCTCGGCCTGGAAACCGTGAGCGCCGACGACAGCTTCTTCGATATCGGCGGAAACTCGCTGCTGGCAACGCAACTCGTGACCCGCCTGGCCGCGGCGACGAGTACTCGGCTCGAGGTGCGGACCGTCTTCACGGCGCCGACGGTCGCCGAACTCGCGGCGCTGCTCGACTCCGGACCCGGTGCGGACACCGGGCTGGAGCTGGCGCGCCGCGAGCGGCCGGAGCGGATTCCGTTGTCGGCTGCCCAGTACCGGCTGTGGTTCCTGAACCGGTTCAACGAGATCAGCGCCGATGCGGGCACTACCGCTGGTGCGTACAACGTTCCGGTCGTGCTGCGCCTGCACGGCGAACTCGATGTCGATGCGCTGGTGCGGGCGCTGCACGCGGTGCAACGGCGGCACGAAACGCTGCGCACAGTGTTCCCCGAGATCGATGGCGCGCCGGTGCAGCAAGTGCTCGATCCCGCCGACGCCGGGGTCGCGGTGCTCGCCGTGACCATGCCGCCCGCGGAAGTTCCCAGCGCTGTACAGGATTTCGCGACGCCGGGATTCGACCTGGCGACGACCGTGCCGATCCGCGCCGCGTTGATCACGGTCGATACGGCCGGCGCCATCGACGCGCCGCCAGCGGCGGTGGCCGAGCACATCCTGGTACTGGTCGTGCACCACATCGCCATCGACGGCTGGTCGCTGGAACCCCTGGCCGCCGACGTGGCCGTCGCATACCGAGCGGCGTGCGAGGACAAGACCCCCGACTGGTCGGAATCCGAGGTCCAGTACGCGGATTACACACTGTGGCACCAGGACACGCTCGGCAGCGAGGACGAGCCGGATTCGGTGGTGAACCGCCAGCTCGACTACTGGCGGCGCACCCTCGACGGGATTCCGGAGCTGCTGAGCCTGCCCGCGGACCGGTCGCGTCCGCCCGCACCGACCTACCGCGGCGGCACGGTCGAATGTGCCATCGATCCGTTCGCCCATCGCGAACTGCACAAGATCGCCATCGGCAATAACGTCAGCATGTTCATGGTGCTGCACGCCGCGCTCGCGGTGCTGCTGCACCGGATGACCGCGACCGATGACATCGTCGTCGGCACCCCGATCGCCGGGCGCGGCCATCCCGCGCTGGATCGGATGGTCGGCATGTTCGTGAACACGCTGGTGCTGCGCACGCGGATCGATCCCGACGCCAGGTTCACCGATCTCCTGCACGCCGTGCGCGATACCGATCTGGACGCGTTCGCGCACGCCGACCTGCCGTTCGAACGCCTCGTCGAGGTGCTGAATCCGGTTCGCTCGCAGGCGCATCACCCGATGTTCCAGGTGATGCTGTCGGTGCAGAATCATCCGGTGCGGGTGGTGGATCTGCCCGGACTGCGGATCGAGGCCGAGGATGTCGATACCGGTATCGCGAAATTCGATCTGCAGTTCACCCTGACCGAATCCCACACCGACACAAGGGAACCGGCCGGGATCACGCTGGCGGTCAATTATGCGAGCGATCTGTTCGACGAGCAGACCGCCGAGTGGCTCGGCACCCGACTGGTCCGCCTGCTCGCCGCCATCGCCGCGAATCCGACCACCGCGGTGGGGGATCTGGAACTGCTCGATCCCGCCGAATGGTCCGGGCTCGCGCCGGTACGTGGCGCGCGGGCGGACCGGCCGGTTACCTTCCCGGAGCTGTTCGAGGCCGCGGTGAATGTCGACCGCAAGGCCATTGCGTTGCGGTCGGACGACACCCAGGTGAGCTACGACGCGCTCGACCGGTGGACCAACCGGCTGGCGCGGGTGCTCATCGAACGTGGCGTCGGCCCGGAAACGCTGGTGGCGCTGGGGATTCCGCGTTCGGTCGAATCGGTCGCGACCATGCTCGCGGTGGCCAAGGCAGGTGCGGCGTTCGTACCGGTCGATCCGATGTACCCCGCACAGCGGATCAGTCATATGCTCACCGATTCCGGTGCGGCGCTGGGGATCACGCTGGCCGAGCACCGTGATCGGATGCCCGGCGACGCCGAGTGGATCGTGCTCGACGACGCCGAATTCCGCCATCGGGTGCTGGACGCATCCGATGAGCGGATCGTGTCGGGAGAGCGGACCGCCCTGCTGCGGTTGGACAATCCGGCGTACGTCATCTACACCTCCGGTTCGACCGGCATACCAAAGGGTGTGGTGGTCACACACGGTGGGTTGTCGAACTTCGCCGCGGAGACCGCGCAGCGCTTCGACGTCCACCCCGGTTGCCGGGTCCTGCATTTCGCGACGCCGAGCTTCGATGCCGCCATGCTCGACGTGCTGCTCGCACTGGGTGGCGCGGCGACGCTGGTGATCACGCCGCCCGGTGTGGTCGGCGGGGCCGAGCTGGGCAGGGTGTTCATCGACGAGGGGATCACGCACGCGTTCATCACCACCTCGGCGCTGGGCACGGTCGATCCGACCGGGGTCACCGAGTTTTCGCACGTGCTGGTCGGCGGCGAGGCGGTGCCGCCCGAACTGGTCAGTCGCTGGGCGCCGGGGCGCAACCTGTACAACGCGTACGGGCCGACCGAGACCACCATCGTCACGGTGATCTCGCAGCCCATGACGCCGGGCGGGCCGATCACCATCGGTGGCCCGATCCGCGGTGTCAACGCGACCATTCTCGACGCGCGTCTGCATCCGGCGCCGGTCGGGGTGACCGGTGAATTGCACCTGGCGGGTAGTGCCCTGGCGCGGGGCTACCTGAACCGGCCCGGCCTGACAGCGCAGCGCTTCATCGCGAATCCGTACGGCAAACCGGGCGAGCGGATGTACCGCACCGGCGATCTCGCGCGCTGGTTCGGCCGCAGCCCCGACGGGGTCCGCGAGATCGAATACGTCGGCCGGACCGACCATCAGGTGAAGATCCGCGGCTTCCGCATCGAACTCGGCGAGATCGACGCCGCGCTCGCCCAGCATCACGCGGTGGAGTTCTCGACCACGATCGGATACCGGACGCCGGCCGGTGCGACCGCGTTGGTGTCGTATGTGAAGGCGCGCAACGGAATCGCGCCGAGTACCGCAGAGCTCACCGAGCATGTCGCCGCCCGCGTGCCGAATTACATGGTGCCGCAATCGATCATGCTGATCGACGAGATCCCGCTCAGTCCGGTCGGCAAACTCGACCGAAACGCATTGCCGGAACCGGTCTTCAGCGCGACACAGGGCTATCGGGCACCGACCACCCCGACCGAAGCGCAGCTGTGTGCCGCCTTCGCGACGGTCCTCGGTGTCGAAACGGTGGGTGTCGACGATGGGTTCTTCGAACTCGGCGGCAACTCACTGCTGGCCACGAAGGTCGTGGCACAGCTGCGCGCCAACGGGATCGATCTCCCCGTGCAGCTGATGTTCGGCGACTCCACTCCGGCCGCCATCGCGGCCCGGCTGGATGGAACCGGCACCAAGGGTGCGGCGATTGCCGCGACACTCGAGCCGATACTGCCCATCCGTGCCCGCACCGCCGCGAGCCGGGCTCCGCTGTTCTGTATCCATCCCGCGATCGGGCTGGCCTGGTGCTACTC